>CAZVUN010000006.1:0-47340 GCA_964629975.1 uncultured Acidiferrobacteraceae bacterium
CGATGTTGAGCGGGCAGTCGGCCTCGTGGTTGTTGCCGAGCTTGCCCCAGGCGTATTCGAGCGCCTGGTCCTCGGTGCGGAAGAAGCGCTGCGCACCGAGCTTGTCGTACAGCCCGGTGCGCTGAAACGTGTCGAGTACCTGCTTCTTGAGGCCGGTGAACAACAGCGCGATGCCGGCCTTGTCGAGGCGCTCTGCGAGGTGGGCGAGCATTTCCTCGCCGGTGGCATCGACCTGGTTGATGCCGTCACCCACCACAATGACATATTGCAGTTCGCCCTTGAGCGCGATGCGCTCCATGACCTTGTCTTCAAAGTACGACGTGTTGGCGAAGTACAATTGGCCGTCGAAGCGGATCATCGAGATTTCCTTGCACGTCTCGAGACCGAATGTCTCGGCGTCGCGCAGCGTGCCGTCGGGATGGCGCGCGAGCACCGCCACGCGCGGCTGCATCGTTCGATACAGATAGAGAATGAGCGCAAGGCCTGCGCCGACGAGGATACCCTTGTCCAGATGCGGCGCGAGCGCGAGGGTGAGCACGAACGTCGTGACGGCGACAATGCCATCATGCGGGTGAGCCTGCCACGCGTGCACAATTGCCTTGAAATTGATCAAGCCGAATACCGCCATCATGATGACGGCTGCGAGCGTGGCCTGCGGCAAGTGGTAGAGCAGCGGGGTGAGCCACAGCAGCGTGATGACCACGATCACGCTGGTGACGACGGAGGAAAAGCCGCTCACCGCGCCGGCATTGATGTTGACGGCAGAGCGCGAAAAGGAGCCGGAAGTGGGGTAGCTCTGAAAAAAACTTCCCGTGATGTTGGCGATGCCTTGACCGATCAGCTCCTGGTTGGCGTCGAGTCGCTGCCGGGTCTTCGCCGCCATGGCCTTGGCGATCGAGATCGCCTCCATGAAGCCGATGAGCGAGATGGTGATGGCCGCCGAGAGGAGCTGAAACACGACTCCGAAATCGAACCGTGGCAGCCTAGGCGCGGGTAAACCCGCTGGAACCGCACCGACGACGTTGCCGCCGCCGTTCATCATGAATTGACCGTTGGCGTCCAGCGAGCGGATACGGTAGATGCGGCCGTCGTTGACGCTGCCGTCCGGGGCATGCCCCAGCAGGTAGTATCGCCCGGGCTGGTCGTTTTCGCCGGGCACGTACTCAAAGCGGATTCGCTTGATTTCCTGCTCGTCGGCAGCAGCGGATTTGACGCGCCGCTCACGGCGCAGCTTCAATGAGTCGAAGGCATGCTGTGCGGAGAGCGTTCGCGTGTCGTTCCAGCCATACTCGGCCGCGGCCTTGTCGAGCCGTTCCCTGGCGGCAACGATCTGCTGGTCGAGCTGCGGCATCTCGCGCTGAAGCTTGGCGCGGTCCTCGACCACCTCGCGCACGGCCGGGCTGTCGATTTCGGCGAGCACCGCAGACTGAACGTGTTCAAAGCCGATCGCGTAGGCGATCGTCGTGGTGACTGCCACGGCGATGAGTACGTTCGGAATGCGCGGGTTGAGCCGCCGGAGTCCCATGATGATCGCGAACGCCCCGACCGCCATGGCGAGTGTCGGCCAGTGGGTGTAGCTCACCGCCGCCTCAATGGTACTCCAGACCGTTTCGTAGTGATGGGCCGCCTTCTCCACGCGTACGCCGAAGATCTTGTCGAGCTGTGAAGTGGCAATGATGATGGCCGCCGCATTCGTGAAACCGATCACGACCGGGTGCGACAGGAAGTTCACGAGCACGCCCAGGCGCAGTAGCCCGAGCCCCAGCTGGAAAAGTCCCACGAGAAGAGCCAACAGGATCGCGTAGGCGATGAAACCTTCGCTACCGGCGGCGGCGAGCGGCGCGAGCGCCGCGGCGGTGAGCAGCGAGACGACCGCAACCGGACCGGTCGCGAGCTGACGCGAGGAGCCGAAGACGGCCGCCACCATCGGCGGCAGGAACGCGGCGTACAGGCCGTAATAGGCCGGCAGCCCGGCGAGCTGAGCATAGGCCATCGACTGCGGCACGAGCACGAGAGCCACGGTCACGCCGGCGATGAGGTCGGCGCGCAGTACACGGGAATCGCGTAACTCACCGACCCAGGCAAGAGCCGGTAACAGACGATGCAGGCGCGAGCGTGAGGACGTGAATCGGCCGGGATTGGCCGGTCGACTGGTGTCGGAATCTGTCGCGGGCACAGGCGGATGATATTCCAGAACCGGCTGGAGAATCACCTGCCTCGCGCTACGTCGCCTTCACGACGAGCACCGCGCAGGACGTCTGGTCGAGAACGCGTTCGGCCGTACTGCCGAGCAGGATGCGCTCGAGCCCGGTGCGGCCGTGGCTGCCGAGCACGATCAGGTCGGCTTTGCTCGCGAGCGCCGTCTGGACGATGACCTCGTCGGCGCGTACGCCCTCGGGTATCTCACCTTTTACGCGAATGCCATCCTGCCTCAGGTAGGATACCGTGCGGTTGACGGCCAGCGTTGCTTCGCGCCGTCGTTCCATGCTGTGTTGAGGCAGTGTCGCGGATACCACGGTCAGAGGCGTGTCGCAAAGTTTCGCAAGACTGCCGGCCACGACAGCGGCCGCATCGCTGTAGCGCGATCCATCCGAGGCGAGGACGAAGTGCCGGCCCTCGAGCACGGCGGCGCGTGGAACGACTAGCACGCTGCACGGGGCGTGTCCGATGATGCGCACGGTGGCGTCGCCGACGACAAAGCGCGCCATACCGCGGCGCCCGCGCCGCCCGGTAATGATCAGGTCGGCCTCGAGTCGCTCGGCCTCGGCGACGATCTCCTGAAACGGCTGGCTTGCCTGGACTACGTGTGTCTCGCAGGCAATGCCGGCGGCGCCGGCCCGCGCCTTGATCTCGGCGAGATGCGCCTGGGCGGCGTCGAGCTCCTGCTTGAGCAGTTGCTCGCCGATCGTTTCCTGCTCGGCGCCGGTTGCGACCACCGAGATCACGTGCAGGCGTGCCCCGCAGCGCTGTGCCATGCGAATGGCCGCGCGCACCGCCCCGGCGCTGAACTCGGAGCCGTCGCTCGCGACCAGGAATTTCTCGAAGCGCCCGAGGGGCGAAAGCTGCCGATGACTGGGCACCGCGACGACCGGCGAGGTGACCGCGGGGGCGGCCGCGGCGAGCAGCTCGGCGCGCCGTTGTTCGAGCAGGCCAGTGCGCAGTGCATGGAGCACGATGCCGGCGCCGACGACCAGCGCGCACATCAAGACGAAGAAGCTTGCGCCCGAGAGCACGGTCACGCTGATGGGGCGCAACGGCTCGATGACCTCAAGCTCGGCCAGGTATACCGGGATCATCAGCGCGCGTGACACCAATACCAGGATCATGATCGTGCCCATCACGACCTTGATCATGTGCGGCTTGACGTAGGTGGTGCCGATGGCTCCGAGCTGAATGCCGAACAGCGAGCCGGCCAGGATCACCATCGCCAGCCGGATATCGACCAGTCCGCTCCAGGCATACTTGATGGTTCCGCCCAGTCCCATGACGAAGGCCACCACCAGTTCGCTGGCCGACGCCATGATCGACGGAACGCCCAGCAGGTAGTGCATGCCCGGCACGCCGATGAAGCCGCCGACCGCGATGGTGGCGGCCAGCATGCCGGTCGCGAAACCAAGCGGTATGGTGAACAACACGGACACGCGCGCGTTCAGGCTGCGGAAGTACACCATCGTCCCCGGTATCTCGACCGACTGCACCCAGCGGGCGAGGCGGCTGATGCGCTCCTCGGCCGCGGCGGCCCCGGCACGTTGTGCCTTGATGGCATCGCGCAGCACGTAACCGCCGACGATGGCCAGGACCACGACAAAGGCAACGCTGACGTACAGGTTCGAACCGCTGTTTCCAAACGCCTGCCTGATCGACTCCTGCACGTGCGCGCCGTACAGCACACCTGCCTCGGCGGATGCACCGATGACGATGCCGAGCTTGACGTCGACCTGTCCGTAGCGGGCACGCTTGATGGCGCCCACCAGGGCCTTGGGAAACTTGTGGCAGATGTTGCTCGCCACCGCCACGACGCCAGGCACGCCCATGCTCATCATGGCCGGCGTCAGGACAAACGCCCCGCCCGAGCCGATGAAGCCGCTCACCAGGCCGCCGATGAAGCCGACGAGCAGCAGGTAGGCGATGTACAGGGCATCGAGATGGAGGAAGTGATGCGCGAGGTCCACGGCCGGGTCTGTCGCGGAATGGTTATTTCTTCGCCTTGATGCCGAGGATCTCCCAGAAGTGCCCGGTGAAGGCACCGTGCACATACGAGAAGGCAAAGGCAATCAGGATCGGGACGATGAAGTACCAGTCCCCATGCGCCGCAAGCTCCATCACCTTGTCCTCGAACAGGTAGAGCATGGCGTAGAGTGCCGCGCTGGTCAGGCCGAAGCCCACGGTCTTGGTGAGCTGGCGGCCGGCGTGGGCGATCTTTTGCGGCATCGGTGACACCTCCCGGGTTGTTCTTGTCTTGCTGCCCGGCGGCGACGCTGTGGTGTCGCTTGCATGGGCCGGCAGCGTCGCGGCGCCTTTATAACGCGGTCAGGTACAGCCGCACGGTGACCTCGGCGCGCATGGTCGACTCCGCCCCCTCACTCGGGCCGGTCAGGCGTCATGGCCGGGTCCGCCCCGGTGCCACGCCCGCGAGCCGCGTGCGGCACGCGGGCGCATTCGAGGAAGATGCGCTTGTCGCAGCGCGCGCAGATGTCGTGATCCAGGCGGCGGAATATGTTCTCGATGGCATCGGCCTTGGTGAGAAAGATGTTCTCTGGACCGATGAGGTCGTGGAATCCGCCACGGCGCAGCGTGGTGCAGGCCTCCTCCTTGATCTTCACCAGGTACAGGCCGCCGCCGCGCGCCTTGCGGCTGCGCGCCTCGGCAGCGAGCATCTCGGCGCCGGACAGGTCCACGAAGTTGATGCCGTTGCCGATCATCAGCAGGTGTTTCTGTTCCGGGTAGTTCTGGCTCAGGCTGTGCAGCTGCTCCTGGACGTAGTCGACGGCACCGAAGTAGAGCGAGCCGTCGAGCCGCACGATCTTCAGCTGCGGGCACTCCGGCAGCTTCGGATCGGTCACGAAGTGGCGGTTCGGGGTGGCCGGATCCGGGACGCGCGTCACGATCTTGGGTTGGGAGGTGC
The DNA here is from genome assembly GCA_964629975.1 of uncultured Acidiferrobacteraceae bacterium. Taxonomy (GTDB): domain Bacteria; phylum Pseudomonadota; class Gammaproteobacteria; order Acidiferrobacterales; family Sulfurifustaceae. The sequence continues at coordinate 5,126 of CAZVUN010000006.1, forward strand.
GCATCAGGTAAATGATGAGCGACAGCATCACGCCGACGTAGATCGCGAACTCGAGCTCGACGAACAGGGTGGCAAAGAACGTCGTGGTGAGCACGGCGGTTTCGCGCTTGCTGGTGCGCAGAATGATCGCGATGTGGTGAAAGTCGATGAGCCGCCAGGCGACCACCAGCAGGATCGCCGCCATGGCCGGTATCGGCAGGTAGGCGGCGAGCGGGGCGACGAGCAGCACGATGAGCGCGAGCGCCACTGCCGCAAACACCGCCGACAGCGGCGTGACGGCACCCGCCGCGTAGTTCAGGCCGCTGCGGGTGAACGAACCCGAGGACGCGTAGCTCGAGAAGAAGCTGCCCACGATATTGGCCAGCCCCTGACCGATGAACTCCTGACTGCCGTCGATGCGCTGGCCGGAGCGCGAACCGACCGAGCGCGCGATCGCCACGGCCTCGACCAGGGCCAGCATCGCGACCGCGAGCGCGGCCGAGCCGAGCTGCTTGATCGCGGCCAAGTGCAGGTCCGGCAGGGACAGCGGCGGCAGGTGGGCGGGTAGCTTGCCGACCAGCGGGATGTGGTGGGCATTGGCACCGGCAAGGAACGCGAACACCCCGCCCGCGACCATGGCGATCAGCATGTTCGGCCAGCGCGGGCGCACACGCATGAGCACGAGCAGCACGACGAGCGTCAGCGCGGCGACCAGCAGCACATAGAAATTGGTCTGGCCGATCAGCTGGAACAGGTTCTGCCAGGTATGCAAGAACGACTCACCGCCCGGGATGTTGAGCCCGAAAAAGTGCTTGAGCTGGCTGGTTGCGATCAGTACTGCCGCCCCGGCGGTGAAGCCGATGACCACCGAGTGCGAGATGAAATTGACCACCGCGCCCATGCGGGCGAGCCCCAGTACCAGCTGATACACCCCGGCCAGGAACGTGAGCGTGAGCGCGAGGCTGACGAATTTGGCGCTGCCGGGTTCGGCAAACTTGGACACGGCGGCGAACACCACGATCGATATAGCCGTGGTCGGGCCGGAGATCAGATGGCGCGAGGAGCCAAACAGGCCGGCAATGATCGCCGGTACCATGGCGGTGTACAGGCCGTAGACCGGCGGCAGGCCCGCGATCATGGCGAACGCCACGCCTTGCGGCAGCACCACGATCGCGCCTGTCAGGCCGGCGATCAGATCGGCCTTGAGCGTATCGCGCGTGACCAGCGGCCACCAGCGCAGGAAGGGGAAGATGCGCGGCCACAGCGTACTGCACTGGGGTGCGGCGAGCGCCTGATCGATGGTCTTGCTTGTGCTCAACGTTGAAGATCGGTCCGTGAACGCCGCGCCGCGTGCCGGCGCTGCATTACTGACACCATTATATGCCTGCAGCCGCGCCGGCGACTAGGCGGCGCGACCGAGCAGGATCTCGAGCACGAACTTGGACCCGAAATAGCCGAGCAGCAACAGCGTGAACCCGGCAAGCGTCAGGCGCACGGCGGTCTGGCCGCGCCAGCCGTACAGGCGCCGGCCGGCGAGCAGCACGCCGAACACCGCCCAGCCGATGGCCGACAGCAGAATATGGTGGGTCAGCTTGAACGGTTTGCCGAATACCTGATCCGAGAAGAACACGCCGCTCACGAGCGTCGCGCTGAGCAGCACGAAGCCGACGGCAAGCATCTGGAACATGAGGTGTTCCATGGTCTGCAGCGGCGGCAGCGCGCGCAGCAGGCCGCCCACCTGGCGGCGGTGCAGCATGCGCTCCTGGTAGAGCAACAGCAGGCTCTGGACCGCGGCGATGCACAGCAGGCTGTAGGCGAGGATCGAGTTGACGATGTGCAGGCGCGCGAGCGCGCCGTAGCTCGTCTCGCGCATCATGGCCTGGCCGGGCCACAGCCATTCGATGAGCAGGGTGAGGCCCGCGATCGGGAGGATCACGACCCCCAGGTTCTCGATCGGCTTGGTCACGGCCGCGATCAGGAACAACACCGCCACTGCCCAGGCAACCAGCGAGAACATCCCGGTAAGGGCGAGATTCAGGCCGGAACCGAGCCTGAGCTCGGCATACAGCACCACCGCGTGCAGCAGCGCCGCCGTCAGCCCGCAGGTCAGGATGGCCGCCCGCACGCGACCGGTGGCGCTCACCCCGCGCCGCAGGTGTTGCACCAGCCACACAGCCGCGGCCAGATACAGGCCGAGGGCGAGGAAAATGAGCGGCAGATTGGCCATAATGGGTGAAAGACGGGCGCCGCGCATCATGGCACAGGCGCTCGCCGCTTTGAAGGGCGCGCGGCGCCCGCGCGTACGGAGAGGATCGAAACCGATGAAGCTCACGGTGCTCGGCTGCAGCGGTGGCATTGCGCGCGACGCGCGCACCACCGCCTTGCTGCTCGATGACGATATCCTGATCGACGCCGGTACCGGGCTGGGCGATCTCACGCTCGATGCCCTGCGGCGCATCGATCATGTGTTCGTCACCCACTCGCATCTCGATCACCTGGCGGCGCTGCCCTTGTTGCTCGACACCGTGGGCGCTGATCGCGCCGAACCCGTGACCGTGTATGCGCAGGAGGCGACCCTTGAGGCGCTGCGTCATCACGTGTTCAACAACGTCATCTGGCCGGACTTCAGCTGCATCCCGACACCGCAGCGCCCGTTCCTGCGCTATCGGCGCCTGGCGCTCGGCGAGGAGCGCCAGCTCGGTGCGCGGCGCCTGCGCAGTATTCCGGTGAGCCACGTGGTGCCGGCCGTGGGCTACCTGGTGAGCGCGCCCGGCGGGAGCCTCGCCTTCAGTGGCGACACCACGGTAACGGAGGAATTCTGGCGCGTGCTCAATGCCTGTGCCGATCTGCAACACGTGATCATCGAGACCAGCTTCCTCGATGAAGAGGTCGAGCTCGCGCGTCTGTCGGCACACCTGTGCCCGTCGCTGCTCGCCGCCGAGCTCGGCAAGCTGAAACCGGGACCGCAGGTCTACATCACGCACCTGATGCCCGGGCACGAGGCCGCCACGATGCAGGAGATCGCGCGTCACCTGCCGGGCAGGCCGCCGCGGCCGCTCGTGCGCGGTCAGGTGATCGAGCTGTAACGGGGCGGCGTGGCGTGGCGCTCCACTGGAAACTGCCCGCGCTCGCCGTGCTGATCGCCGCCGCCGGCGCGGGGGCCTGGATGGAATACCGGCGTGTCGCGCAGCCGGTGCTGCGCACGAGCGTGGGCAACCCGATCTATACGATTGCCGATCGGTCTCTCGGCGAGACCTTGGCGGCCGGGCGCCCGGCGGTCAAGCTCGGACCGATGTTCTATGGTCTGTACCCGGGCGGGTTTGCGTTTCGTACCCCGGAGGAGGCGCGCGCCTATCTGGAGCAACGCAAGCTCGATCCGATGCGCTGGCGGGTGTACGAGCTGGCCGGCGACTTCGCCACGGATGTGCGCGCCGGCGGCCGGCGCGCACATCTGGCGACCTCGCTGCTGGCCGTGCGCGAAGTGCCGCCCGCCCGTGAACCCTGAGATGCGCCGCGCCGCCCGCGCGCGCGAGGACAAGACCGCATGTTCGACAACCTGAGCCAGAGACTTCAAACCACGCTCAAGCGCCTGCGCGGCGAAGGGCGGCTGACCGACGACAACATGCGCGAGACGCTGCGCGAGGTGCGCATGGCGCTGCTCGAGGCCGACGTCGCGCTGCCGGTGGTCAAGGACTTCATCGAGCACGTGCGTGTGCGCGCCCAAGGCCAGGAGGTGCTCGCGAGCCTCACGCCGGGCCAGGCGCTCATCAAGGTGGTGTACGACGAGCTCGTGGCGCTCATGGGTGCGCACAATGAGCGTCTCAACCTCGCGGCGCGCCCGCCGGCAGTGATCCTGGTGGCCGGCCTGCAGGGCGCGGGCAAGACCACGACCGTGGCCAAGCTCGCCAAGCACGTGCGCGAGCGCGAAGGCAAATCGGTGTTGCTCGCAAGCTGCGACGTGTATCGACCGGCGGCCATCGATCAGCTCAGCAAGCTCGCCACGCAGATCGGTGTCGAGTGCTTCCCGAGCCGCGCCGACCAGGCGGTCACGGACATCGCGCGCGCCGCGCTCGCCGCCGCCCGAACGCGCATGGCCGAGGTGCTGATCGTCGACAGCGCCGGGCGCCTGCACGTCGATTCGGAGATGATGGACGAGATCAAGGCGGTGCACGCCGCGCTCGACCCGGTCGAAACGCTGTTCGTGGTCGACAGCATGACCGGCCAGGACGCGGTCAACACCGCCCGCAGCTTCAAGGATGCCTTGCCGCTCACCGGTGTGATCCTCACCAAGACCGACGGCGACGCGCGCGGTGGCGCGGCGCTGTCGATCCGCCACGTGACCGGCAAGCCGATCAAGTTCCTCGGCGTGGGCGAGAAGCTCGATGCGCTCGAACCGTTCCATCCCGAGCGCGTCGCCTCGCGCATCCTCGGCATGGGTGACGTGCTGTCGCTGGTGGAGCAGGCCTATGAGGCGGTCGATCGCGGCAAGGCCGAGCAGCTCGCCAGGAAGATCGTCAAGGGCAAGGGCTTCGATCTCGAGGACTTCCGCGAGCAGATGCTGCAGATGCAGAAGATGGGCGGCATCGCCAGCCTCATGGATAAGATGCCGGGGGCGGCCGAGATCCCGCAATCCGTGCGTGCGCGGATCAGCGACAAGGACACCGCGCGGCTCATCGCCATCATCAATTCGATGACGCCCGCCGAGCGGCGCGATCCGGGCTGCATTCGCGGATCGCGCAAGCGCCGCATTGCCGCCGGTTCCGGTACGCAGGTGCAGGACGTCAATCGACTGCTCAAGCAGTTCGAACAGGCGAGCCGCATGATGAAGCAGTTCGGCAAGGGCAACCTCGGGCGCATGTTGCAGGGCATGAAGGGTAAACTGCCGGGCCTGCCGGGCTGATGCCAGTTCCTTGACGAGTGCCGCACCGGGTGGCCGTGGAAAAAAGCTTTTGCAGGCGCGCGATTCTTTGGGCAATAATGGCTTTGCGAGAGAGGGAGGGGTTGTTATGGCGCAGAACTCACAGACCAGCAAGGCGAACAAGGGCAGCGGCGCGCAGGAGCGCCGCGCCACGAGCCAAAGCATGGTCGCGAAGCTGGTCGAAGAGCGCACTGAGATGCTGACGCTGTTCTGCCGCCTCGCCGGCGTCGAAGGCTTCCCGGACAGCCGCCAGCACAAGCCGTCGCAGGAACTGCTGCAGGAGTTCTGCCAGGTGCTGGTGGACTACATCGCGGCCGGCCACTTTTCGCTGTACGAGCGTATCGTCAACGGCACCGAGCGGCGGCGCGAGATCGCCGCGCTCGCACAGAGTCTCTATCCGCGCATCGCCGACACCACGCAGACGGCGCTCGACTTCAACGACAAATACGACTCGGGCGAGCTGTTCGAGATCGGCCCGGCGTTTCACACCGAGCTGTCGCGCCTCGGCGAGGAGCTCGCCAGCCGCATCGAGTACGAAGACAAGATCATCAACGCGCTGCTCGCGCCGCGCGCCTGACCCCTGCCGCGCGGGGCGCGAGCAGCGCGTGCCTGAATCCCACGGCCGCGCCGCCCGCCGGCCCGCGCGCCCGAACACCGGATCCCTTCGTCCTCACGCCCGGGCTCGCGCGCCGTGCGCGCGGCGGGGCCGCCACGGCGGGCCATCAGTACTGAAACCGCAGCACCCGTGCGTTGTTGTACTCGTTGGCCTCGAGGACCTTGCCGCGCGTGTCGAGCAAGGCCTTGATCTCGTAGTGACCGGACTGGCCGGCGGGCAGGAGGAAGCGGCTGAGCGGCACCTCGAAGCTGCGTGCCGCGTTGGCCGTGAGGCTCGGCACGGACAGCCGCGCCGGCGGATGCGATCCGGGGCAGGGGCGACGCGTCTTCTCGCCCTCGCGCAGAAGGCACTCGACGATCAACCCGGTGGCCTTGGCCGTGCGCTCGCCGACGTTGCGCACCTGCACGCGGATCCTGGTCTTGCGCCGGTCGATCGTGGCCGTGCTCAGCGTCAGGCTCTCGACGGACAGGTCGGCGCGCCTGGGTGCGGTCGGTTTGGCGGGCTCCTCGGCCGGCACGACGTCGTCGGCGCTCGCCGCCCGGCGGCTGCGCTCTGCCGCGGCGGCGCTGCCCGCTGCCAGCAGCAGCGTGCAGAACGCGGCGAGCAGCAGGCGCGACAGGACGGGGCGGTGCATGGGGCGTCGGTGCCGGGGACGGTCGGTTGCGTGGGTCGTGCGCCTATCCACTATAGCCGTCAGCCGCCACGCGCGCCATGCGCGGCGCCTGCAAGCCTAGCCGCCGGCGAAGCTCGACTTGCCCTCGTCGTTGACGCAAATGCGGTTGCGTCCGCCGCTCTTGGCGAGATACAGGCGTCGGTCGGCGGCGGTCATGAGCTGATCGACGCTGTCCTGACCGTCGATGCCGAACGAGGCGATGCCAATGCTGACGGTGATGCTCACGGTGCGTCCGGCGAGGCTGAAGCTGTGGCGCTCGACGGCACTGCGCATGCGCTCGGCCAGCACCGCGGCGCCCAGGCGGTTGGTGTCGGGCAGCAGCACCGCGAACTCCTCGCCGCCCAGGCGTGCCACCGTGTCTTCCGAGCGGGTCATGCGGCTCAGCAGCTGCGCCAGGTTGACCAGGGCCTCGTCGCCACCGTGGTGACCATAGGTGTCGTTGATGCGCTTGAAGTGATCGATGTCGAGAACCATGACCGCCAGATCGGCGTCGTAGCGGCGCGCCTGGGCGAAGAATTTCTCCGCGTTGTCGAAGAAGGCGCGCCGGTTCCGGAGACGCGTCAGGGGATCGGTGGTCGCCTGCTCGGCGAGCGCGCGGCGCGACGCCTCGAGCTCGCGGATGGTGCGCGCGAGGCGCTGATGCACGTGGACGCGCGCCTGCAACTCGAGCTCATCGATCGGCTTGGTGATGAAGTCGTTGGCGCCATTGAGAAACGCGAGATTGCGGTCGCTCTTGTCATCGGTCGTCGTCATCACGATGACCGGCAGGTTGCGCAAGTGCTCGGCGGTGCCCTTGCGAATCGCGGCCAGCAGCTGCTGGCCGCTCATGCGCGGCATCTGGATGTCGGTGATCACGAGCTCGATGTCCGCGCGGGCGTTGAGCAGCTCCCATGCCGCCTGGCCATCGGCCGCATGCAGCAGCTCGTAGTGCCCGGTGAGGTACTTCGACAGCAGCGCGCGCGTGGTCTGGGAGTCCTCGACCAGCAGGATCTTGGGCAGCTCGGGGGGGGTCGGGAGAGTGCTCACGCGCCCAAGGCGTGCAAGAGCTGTACCACGCGCGCCGGTAGTTTGACGCGCGGCGGCCGCGCGGGGGCAGTCCTACTCGCGGGCGCTGGCGAGCTGACGCGCGGCCTTCTCGATCTGCGCGGGTTCCTCCAGGGGCTTGGGCGCCTGCACGCCCATCTCCGGGAACTTGCGCGCGCCCGGCAGCACCTTGGATTCGAACGAGCCGACCGCCTTGTTGTAGTCGCCGACCGCGCCCTCGAGGCTGCGCCCGAGCTTGGCGAGGTGCTCGCTGAAGGTGGCGAGGCGCCCGTACAGCTCGACGCCGAGGTCGCGGATGTGCTCGGCATTGGCGGTGAGCGCCTCCTGGCGCCAGCCGTAGGCGACCGTGCGCAGCAGCGCGACGAGATTGGTCGGGGTGGCGAGGATGATGTTCTGACGCAGCGCGTCCTCGAGCAGGGTGCGATCGATGTCGAGCGCGGCGCCCAGAAACTGCTCGCCTGGTATGAACAGCACCACGAAATCGGGCGCGCGCGCGAACTGCCCCCAGTAGGCCTTGGAGGCGAGCTCGCGCACGCGTTCGCGCACCTTGCGCGCGTGATGCTCGAGATGCCGCCGGCGCGTGTCGTCGTCCGGCGCCTCGACGGCGCTCAGGTAGGCGTCGAGCGGGGTCTTCACGTCGACCACGATCTCGCGCCCGCCGGGCATGCGCACGACCATGTCGGGGCGCAGCCGTCCCTCGGGCGTGTCGAGCTGCACCTGCTCGGAGAAGTCGCAATGCTCGACCATGCCGGCGAGCTCGACCAGCCGGCGCAGCGTCAGCTCGCCCCATTGCCCGCGCACCTCCGGCCGGCGCAGGGCCTGCACCAGGTTGCGGGTCTCGCCGTGCAGCAGCTGCTGTGACTGCACCATGGTCTCGAGATGCTTGGAGAGCGAGCCGTAGGCCTCGCGCCGCTCGCTCTCCATGAGCTGCATCTGCTGCTCGGTCTTCTCGAGCGCCTCGCGGATCGGCTTGACCAGGTTCTCCACGGCCTTCTCGCGGGTCTCGAGCTCGCCGCGCGCCTGGATGTGGAACTGCTTGAGTGTCTCCTGCGCGAGTTGCAGGAACGCCTGGTTGTTGTCGCGCAGCGCCTGCTGCGACAGCGCGGCGAAGGTCTGCTGCAGGTCGGCGAGCTTCTGCTCGGCGGCGCGGCGCTCAAGCTCGAGCGTGGTGCTGAGCTCGGTGATGCGCCGTTGCGCGCGCAGGTGCGCAGCCAGCCAGCCGAGCGCCGCGGACAGCAGCGCCACGGCCACGAGGACGATGGCGGTGTCGGTCATCGCGTGAGCCAGTCGAGGACTTCCAAGGGGTCCGTCACCATGCCCGTCGCCCCCCAGGTGTGCGGATGGTCATTCTCACCGATGTACCCGAACAGCGCCACCAGGGTGGTCATGCCCGCCTCGCGCCCGGCGGCGATGTCGCGCGCGGCGTCGCCGACGTACAGACACTCGGCGGGCTGGCTGCCGGCGCGCGCGCAGGCGAGCAGCATGGGCTCCGGATGCGGCTTGCGGTTGGTGGTGGTGTCGCCGCTCACGATGCACGCCGGCGCGCTCGGCAGCGGCAGCTGCGCCACGAGCGGCTCGGTGAGAAACGCCGGCTTGTTGGTCACGATGCCCCAGTTGAGGCCACGCTGCGCCAGCGCGCGCAGCAGCTCGGGCATGCCGGGAAACAGCCGGGTGTGCTCGCACAGGTGGGCCGCGTAGATCGCGAGCAGCCGCTCGCGCAGGCGTGCGTACGCGGGGTCCTGCGGGCCGAGGCCGAAGCCGAGCTTGAGCAGGCCGGGGCTGCCGTGCGACACCACCGGGCGGATCAGACCCAACGGCAGCGGCGCACGCTGCTCCTCGGCGAGCAGCGTGTTGAGCGCGTGCGCCAGGTCGGGCGCGGTGTCGGCGAGCGTACCGTCGAGATCAAATAGTATTGTACGAATCACCTGCCTGCTTCCCCTCTCCCCGGGGCGGAGGGATGGCGTGAGGGCAACCGCGTGTGGTTGCAGCAATCGTGACCGTTACCGGGCCGGGCAGGCGCGCGCAAGACACCCGATCACGTGCCGCGCTCGGCGAGCGCGAGGTAGTTCACATCCACGCCCGGCGCAAGCGTGTACTGGCGCGTGAACGGGTTGTAGTGCATGCCGATGAGTTCGCGCAGTGTGAGCCCGGCGGCGCGCGCCCAGCGCTCGAGCTCCGACGGGCGGATGAACTTGAGGTAGTCGTGCGTGCCGCGCGGCAGCAGGTTGAGCACGTACTCGGCGCCGACGATGGCGAACAGAAACGATTTGGGATTGCGGTTGATGGTCGACAGCACCACCGTGCCGCCCGGTTTGACCAGTGTCGCACACGCGCGGATGGTCGAGCCCGGGTCCGGGACATGCTCCAGCATCTCGAGGCAGGTCACGACATCGAACTCACCGGCGCGTTCGCGCGCCAGCTCCTCGGCGCTGATCCGGAGGTACGCGACGTGCTGGCCGCTTTCCTTGAGGTGCAATCGTGCCACGGCGAGCGGTGCCTCGCCGAGATCGATGCCGGTGACCTCGGCGCCGAGCGCTGCCATGCTCTCCGACAGGATGCCGCCGCCGCAGCCGACATCGAGCACCTTCTTGCCCTTCAGGCCGACGCGGTCGTTGATGAACTTCAGGCGCAGCGGATTGATGTCGTGCAGCGGCTTGAATTCGCTGCCCGGGTCCCACCAGCGCTGGGCGAGCGCCTCGAATTTGGCGATCTCGGCGTTATCGACGTTGGGGGGCGCGGTGGACATGCTCAGCGGGCGGCGTGGTCGGCGGCGAAAATCTTATCACGCCAGCGCGCTGCCTTGGCGAGCAGCCCTTGTTCGTCGAGCGCGGTGAGGCGGCGCGCCTTGAGCAGCTGCCGGCCGGCCACCCACACGTCGCTGACCTGCTCGCGCGTGGCCGCATACACGATCTGCGACACCGGGTCGTAGACCGGCTGGGTCGCGAGCGCCGCCAGATCGATCGCGGTGATGTCGGCGTACTTGCCGACCGTGAGGGAACCGGTGCGGCCGTCGAGGCCCAATGCCTTGGCGCCATGCAGCGTCGCCATGCGCAGCGCCAGGTGCGCCGGGACCGCCGTGGCCTCGCCGCTCGTGCCCTTGGCGAGCAGTGCGGCGGTGCGCATCTCGGCGAGCATGTCGAGGTCGTTGTTGCTGGCGGCACCGTCGGTGCCGAGGGCCACGTTCACCCCGGCGCGGAGCAACTGCTGCACCGGACAGAAGCCGCTCGCGAGTTTGAGGTTCGACTCCGGGCAGTGCACGACACTCGCCCCGGCCGCGGCGAGGGTGTCGATTTCCTCCTGGGTGAGCTGCGTCATGTGCACCGCAACCAGGTTGGGATTGAGCAGATCGAGCCGTTCGAGGCGTTTGAGCGGGCGCATTCCGGTCTTGGCCACACTGCCGTCGATCTCGTGGGCGGTTTCGTGCACGTGGATGTGCACCGGCAGATTGAGCTCGTTGTTGACCGTGCGGATGCGCTGCAACGGCTCGTCCGACACGGTGTAGGGCGCGTGCGGGGCGAAGGCGGTGGCAATGAGTTCGCTGTGGCGCAGCTCCTCGCGCAGCCGCAGCCCCTTGTGCAGGTACTCCTCGGCGGTCTGCGCGTAGGGGGAGGGGAAGTCGATCACGATGAGTCCGACACAGGCGCGCATGCCGATGTCGTGCGCCACCCGCGCCGTGTCGGCAGCGAAGAAATACATGTCGTTGAAGCAGGTGGTGCCGCTTCTCAGCATCTCGGCGATGGCCAGCTCGCTGCCGTCGCGGACGAACTCCGGCCCCACCCATTTCTGTTCCGCCGGCCAGATGTGGTGATTGAGCCAGTCCATGAGCGGCAGATCATCGGCCAGCCCGCGGAACAGGCTCATGGCGGCGTGCGTGTGGGCGTTGATCAGGCCGGGGATCAGCGCGTGCGTCGCCAGCTCGACGGTCGCGGCGGCCTGATAGCGCGCTCGCGCGGCCTCGCGCGGCAGGACATCGACGATACGGTCCTGCGTGATCGCGATACTGTGATGTTCCAGGATGGCGCCGGCCGGTTCGACGGGAATCACCCAGCGGGCGGTAAGCAGCAGATCGACGCGCGTCATGCTCGGGTTGGGCCACGGAGGGGCCGCGCGCAGTATAAGGTATTTTCCCCTGCGCGGCTGGCGCTATACTGCCGGCGCCATGAGCGCCCCGTCCCCGAGTCCCGCCGCGGTTCCCTATGATCGCATTCGCGCCGTCGAGTGGCGCGCGGATCGGTTGCGTCTCATCGACCAGCGCTGGCTGCCCGGCAAGGCGACGCATCTCGATCTGGAGGACCTGCCGGCGGCGGCGCAGGCGATTCGTGACATGGTCGTGCGCGGGGCGCCCGCGATCGGTATCACGGCGGCCTACGCGGTGGTGCTGGCCGCGCGCCATCATTACCGTGCCAACCCGCACGGCTGGCGCCAGGCGATCGAGGGCGACCTCGACCTGCTGGCGGCAGCGCGCCCGACCGCGGTCAACCTGCGCTGGGCGGTCGAGCGCATGCGCGCGCTGATCGCCGCCGGCATCGACGGCGATCCGGTGGCGCGGTTGCTGCACGAGGCGCAGACGATCCATGCCGAGGACATCGCCGCCAATCGTCGCATGGGCGAGCTGGGCAGCGCGCTCATCGCGCCGGGCAGCGGTGTGCTCACGCACTGCAATACCGGCGCGCTCGCGACCGGCGGTTTCGGCACCGCGCTCGGCGTGGTGCGCGCCGGCTTCGCCGCCGGGCGCATCGCGCAGGTCTACGCCGACGAGACCCGCCCGTGGCTGCAGGGGGCGCGCCTCACCGCCTGGGAGCTCCTGCAGGACGGCATTCCGGTCACGCTGCTCGCCGACTCGGCGGCCGCCTTGCTCATGCAGCAGGGCAAGGTGCAGTGGGTCATCGTCGGCGCTGACCGCATCGCCGCCAACGGGGATACGGCCAACAAGATCGGGACCTACGCCGCGGCGATCGCCGCGCGCCACCACGGGGTGCGCTTCATGGTGGTGGCGCCGACCTCGACCGTGGACCTCGCGACCCCGGACGGCAGCCGCATCCCGATCGAGCAGCGCCCCGAGGCCGAGGTGCTTAGCGCCGGCGGCGCGCGCATCGCACCGGACGGCGCGCACGCCTGGAACCCGGCCTTCGATGTCACGCCGGCGGCCCTGATCGATGCCCTCGTGACCGAAAAGGGTGTGGTGCAGAACCCCACCGCGGCCGCGCTCGCGGCCATGATGGCGCAGGGCTAACGCCATCGCGGGCCTGCGTGCGCAGGGTGCAGCGCGCGGCGCATCCGTGTTAGAATTTTGCTCTTCATGCGCGCCCATCAAGCCATAAAAACAGCGCCCGTTCAGTAGCTTAGAGCCGCCTCCCGCTCCATGCAGCAATTCGCCAAGGAAACCGTCCCGGTCAATCTCGAAGACGAGATGCGCCGCTCCTACCTCGATTACGCCATGAGCGTGATCGTGGGCCGGGCGCTGCCGGACGTGCGCGACGGCCTCAAACCCGTGCACCGGCGCGTGCTCTACGCCATGCACGAGCTCGGCAACGACTGGAACAAGCCGTACAAGAAATCCGCGCGCGTGGTCGGTGACGTGATCGGTAAGTACCACCCGCACGGCGACACCGCGGTGTACGACACGATCGTGCGCATGGCGCAGGAGTTTTCGCTGCGCTACATGCTGATCGACGGGCAGGGCAATTTCGGCTCGGTCGATGGCGATGCGCCCGCGGCCATGCGCTACACCGAGATCCGCATGAGCCGCATCGCCCACGAGATGCTGGCCGATCTCGACAAGGAGACCGTCGACTTCCATCCCAACTACGACGGCTCCGAGCGCGAGCCGGCGGTGCTGCCAGCGCGCGTGCCGAACCTGCTGATCAACGGCTCGGCCGGGATCGCCGTCGGCATGGCGACCAACATCCCGCCGCACAACCTGACCGAGGTGGTCAATGCCTGCATCGCGCTCATCGACAACCCGGGGTGCACGATCGATGAGCTGATGCAGCACATCCCCGGACCGGACTTCCCGACGCGCGCCATCATCACCGGCGTGGACGGCATCCGCGACGCCTATCGCACCGGGCGCGGCAAGATCTACGTGCGTGCCCGCACCGCGATCGAGACCGACGAGAAGCGCGGCCGCCAGTCGATCATCGTCACCGAGCTGCCGTACCAGGTGAACAAGGCCAACCTGCTCGAGAAGATCGCCGAGCTCGTCAAGGAAGGCAAGATCGAGGGCATCGCCGAGCTGCGCGATGAGTCGGACAAGTCCGGCATGCGCATGGTGATCGAGCTCAAGCGCGGCGAAGTCGTGGACGTGATCCTCAACAACCTGTTCGAGCACACCGCCATGCAGAGTGTGTTCGGCATCAACACGGTCGCGCTGGTCAACGGCCAGCCGCGCCTGCTCAACCTGAAGGAGCTGCTCGAGGCGTTCCTAGTGCACCGGCGCGAGGTCGTGACGCGCCGCTCGGTCTATGACCTGCGCAAGTCGCGCGAACGCGCCCATCTGCTCGAGGGCCTGACGGTGGCGCTCGAGTCGATCGACGAGATGGTGGCGCTCATCAAGTCATCGACGGACCCGCAGCAGGCCAAGGGCCGCATGCTGGCGCGCCTTTGGCCGGCGTCCATGGTGACCAGGATGCTGGCCGGTGCCGACACGGCGCTCACCCGCCCGCTCGATCTCGATCCGGCGATCGGGCTCACCCCCGCGGGCTACCAGCTCTCCGAGGCGCAGGCGCAGGCGATCCTCGATCTGCGCCTGCATCGCCTGACCGGGCTCGAGCAGACCAAGCTGCACGATGAGTACCGCGAGATCCTCAAGACCATCGCCGAGCTGCTCGAGATCCTCGGCAAGCCAGAGCGCCTGATGCGCGTGATCCGCGAGGAGCTCAGCGCCATCCGCGAGCAATACGGCGATGCGCGGCGCACCGAGATCCAGGCGCAACGCGTGTCGCTCAAGATGGAAGACCTGATCGCGCAGGAAGACGTGGTGGTAACGCTGTCGCACGCCGGCTACATCAAGTCGCAGCCCTTGAGCGATTACCGCGCGCAGCGCCGCGGCGGGCGCGGCAAGATGGCCACCGCGATCAAGGAAGAGGATTTCGTCGAGAAGCTGCTGATCGCCAACACCCACAGCACCATCCTGTGCTTTACCAACCGCGGTCGGGTCTACTGGCTCAAGGTCTACGAGATCCCGCAGGCCGGCCGCGGCGCGCGCGGCAAGCCGATCGTCAACCTGCTGCGTCTGGAGGAGGGCGAGCGCGTGAACGCGATCCTGCCGGTGCGTGATTTCGCCGCCGAGGGCTACGTGTTCATGGCGACCTCGGACGGCACGGTCAAGAAGACCGCGCTCACTGAGTTCTCGCGCCCGCGGCCGAGCGGCATCATCGCCATCGACCTCGATGAGGGCAATCGCCTGGTCGGTGTCGGCTTCACCACCGGCCAGTGCGAGATCCTGCTGTTCAGCGATGCCGGCAAGGTGGTGCGCTTCGCGGAGCAGGACGTGCGCCCCATGGGGCGCGCGGCGCGCGGCGTGCGCGGCCTCACCCTCAAGGAGGGCCAGTCGGTGGTGTCGCTCATCATCGCCTGCCCGGACAGCGTGAGCGAGGAATCCGCGGTACTGACCGCGACGGCCAATGGTTACGGCAAGCGCACACCGCTGGTCGACTACCCGACGCACAACCGCGGTGGGCAGGGCGTCATCTCCATCCAGGTGACCGAACGCAACGGCCCGGTGGTGGGGGCGTGCATCGTGGGCGAAGACGACGAGGTCATGCTCATCACCACCTCCGGCACGCTGGTGCGCACGCGCGTGAAGGAGATCTCGGTGGTTGGCCGCAACACCCAGGGCGTGCGCCTGATCGAGACCTCCGAGGGCGAACAGCTCGCCGGTATCGAGAAGGTGGCCGAGTCGGACGAAGACTAACCAGAAGGCGGATCACGACATGGCACGAGTGTTCAATTTCAGCGCGGGGCCGGCGGTCTTGCCGGAGGCGGTTCTGCAGCAGGCGCAAGAGGAGCTGCTCGACTGGCACGGCAGCGGCATGTCAGTGATGGAAATGAGCCACCGCGGCAAGGAATTCATCGCCATCGCCCAGCAGGCCGAGGCCGATCTGCGCGCGCTGCTCGCCATTCCCGCCAACTACAAGGTGCTGTTCCTGCAGGGCGGCGCCTCGGCGCAGTTCGCGATGGTGCCGATGAACCTGCTTGGCGGCCGCGGCAAGGCCGACTACCTCAATACCGGTGAGTGGTCGAAGAAGGCGATCAAGGAGGCGAAGAAGTTCGCCGCCGTGAACGTCGCCGGCAGCAGCGAGGCGAGCCACTTCACGACCGTGCCGCGGCAGACGGAACTCAAGCTCGACCCGGACGCCGCCTACGTCCACTACACGCCGAACGAGACCATCGGGGGCGTGGAATTCTCATACGTGCCGCAGACCGGTGAGGTGCCACTGGTGGCCGACATGTCATCGACGATCCTGTCGCGTCCGATCGACGTGACGCGCTTCGGACTCATCTATGCCGGCGCACAGAAGAACATCGGGCCGGCGGGGCTGACGATCGTGATCGTGCGCGAGGACCTGATCGGCCGGGCAGCGGCCGGCACGCCGGCGATGTTCGACTACAAGATCCACGCCGACAACGAGTCGATGTACAACACCCCACCCACCTACGCGTGGTACATCGCGGGACTGGTGTTCGCGTGGCTCAAGAACAACGGCGGGCTCACGGCCATGGCCGCGGTCAATCAGCGCAAGGCCGAGAAGCTGTACCGCTACATCGATGCGAGCGGCGGCTTCTACCGCAACCCGGTCGAGCCCGCGAGCCGCTCGTGGATGAACGTGCCGTTCACGCTCAAGGACGCGGCGCTCGATGAGCCGTTCCTCAAGGGCGCGAAGGCCGCCGGACTGGTGCAGCTCAAGGGCCATCGCTCGGTCGGCGGCATGCGCGCCTCGATCTACAACGCCATGCCCGAGGCCGGCATCGATGCGCTCATCGCCTACATGCAGGACTTCCTGCGCAGGCACGGGTAGGCGCGCATGTTCCGCATACTCACGCTCAACAACATCTCCCCGCTCGGGCTCGCGCGTCTGCCATCGGACCGGTTCCAGGTGGCGGCCGACACCAAGGAGCCGGATGCGATCCTGCTGCGCTCGTTCAAGATGCACGACATGCCGATCCCCGCAAGCCTCAAGGCCGTGGGGCGCGCCGGCGCGGGGGTCAACAATATCCCGGTCGACAAGCTCACCAAGATGGGCATCCCGGTGTTCAACGCGCCGGGGGCCAATGCCAACGCGGTGAAGGAGCTGGTGATTGCCGGCATGTTGATCGCCTGCCGCCACATCGCGCCGGCCTGGGACTTCGTGCGCGGCTTGAGCGGCAGCGATGCCGAGATCAGCAAGGCGGTGGAGGCGGGCAAGAAGAGCTTCGCCGGTTTCGAGCTGCCCGGGCGCACCCTCGGGGTCATCGGCCTGGGCGCGATCGGCCGGCTGGTCGCGAACGCGGCAGTGGATCTCGGCATGAAGGTCATCGGCTTCGATCCCGGGCTCACGGTCGAGGGCGCGTGGCAGCTGTCGGCTGACGCGAAGAGGGCCAACAGCGTCGATGAGCTGCTGCGCCAGGCCGACTTCGTCACCTTCCATGTGCCGCTCGTCGATGCGACGCGCAACCTGATCAATGCCGAGCGGCTGAAGAACATGAAGGACGGCGTGGTCATCCTCAATTTCGCGCGCGAAGGCATCGTCGATGACGCGGCGGTGAGTGCGGCGATCAAGGCCGGCAAGGTGTACGGCTACGTGTGCGACTTCCCGAGCAATCTGCTGAAGAACCATGCGCGCGTCGTGGCGCTGCCGCACCTCGGGGCCTCGACCGCCGAGGCCGAAGACAACTGCGCGATCATGGTGGCGCAGCAGGTGCGCGATTTCCTCGAGAACGGCAACATTCGCAACAGCGTCAACTTTCCGGATGTGGTCGCGCCGCGCGAGGCCGCGCACCGCCTGATCGTGGCCAATGCCAACGTGCCGAACATGCTCGGCCAGATCTCCGAGACCCTCGGCCAGGCGGGCCTCAACATCCACGACATGGTCAACCGCTCGCGCGGGGACTATGCCTACACCGTGGTCGATCTCGACAGCCCGGTGCCGGAAGAGGTGCGCAAGAAGGTGGCGGAAATCGAGGGCGTGTTGATGGCGCGGCTGGTCTAGCCGATGGGCAGACGTCGGCCAGCCGCCGGGGGGGAGGCGCGCATCAAGGCACTGCGCGCGAGGATCGACGCGCTCGACGTGCGCATCCAGGCGCTCATCAGCGCGCGTGCCAGGCTGGCGCAGGACATCGCCAAGACCAAGCAGGCCGAGGGCAGCACCAACTTCTACCGGCCGGAGCGCGAGGCCGAGGTGCTGCGCGCGGCGCTCGCGCGCAACCGCGGCCCGCTCAGCGACGAGACCATCGCGCGGCTGTTCCGCGAGATCATGTCGGCGTGCCTGGCGCTCGAGTCCGGGCTCAAGATCGCGTTCCTCGGCCCGGAGGGGACGTTCACGCAGGAGGCCGCCTTCAAGCACTTCGGTCACGCCGTGCAAACGCGCCCGCTGGCGGCGATCGACGAGGTGTTCCGCGAGGTCGAATCCGGGGCGGCGGATTTCGGCGTAGTGCCGGTCGAGAACTCGACCGAAGGCGTCATCAATCACACGCTCGACATGTTCCTGCTCTCGCCGCTCAAGATCTGCGGCGAGGTGGAGCTGCGTATTCATCACCATCTGCTCGGCAAGACCGCCGACCGGCGGGTGCTGCGGCGCATCGTGTCGCACCAGCAGTCGCTGGCACAGTGCCGTGAGTGGCTGGACAGCAACCTGCCGGGGCTCGAACGCGTGGCGGTGTCGAGCAACGCCGAGGCCGCGCGCCTGGCGGCGGGCGATGCGCATACGGGGGCGATCGCCGGGGAATCGGCGGCGCGCATCTACGGCCTGCAGCCGCTCGCCAGCAACATCGAGGACAATCCCGACAACACCACGCGCTTCCTCGTGATCGGGCGCATGGAGGCGAAGCCGAGCGGGCACGACAAGACCACGCTGCTGGTCTCGGGCAAGAACCGTCCCGGTGCGCTGCATCGGCTGCTGGCACCGCTCGCGCGCCACGGCATCAACATGACGCGCATCGAATCGCGGCCGTCGCGCCGCTCGCGCTGGGAGTACGTGTTCTTCGTGGACGTCGACGGCCACGCCAAGGACCGCAAGCTCGCCAAGGCGCTCGCCGAGCTCGAGCGCGAGGCGGCGTTCGTGCGGCTGCTCGGGTCCTATCCGCGGGCGGTGGTGTGATGCACTGCGACATCGCGGCCCTGGCGGCACCCGGCGTGCGCGGGCTGCAACCGTACCAGCCGGGCAAGCCAATCGAGGAGCTCGAGCGCGAGTACGGCGTGCACGACGTCATCAAGCTCGCGAGCAACGAAAATCCGCTCGGTGCAAGCCCGCGGGCGCTCGAGGCCGCGCGCGCGGCGCTGGCGGACGTCTCGCGCTATCCGGATGGCAGCGGGTTTGCGCTGCGCTCGCGACTCGCGCACCGCCACGGCGTCGACATCGCCCAGGTCACGCTCGGCAACGGCTCGAACGACGTGCTCGAGTGCGTGGCGCGTGCCTTCGTGACTCCCGACAACGAGGTGGTGTTTTCCGAGCATGCCTTCGCCGTCTACCCGATCGTCACGCATGCGCTCGGGGCACGCGCGGTGGTGACCCGGGCCCAGGCCTGGGGCCATGACCTCGCGGCGATGCGCGCGGCCATCACGGCGCGCACGCGCGTGGTGTTCATTGCCAACCCCAACAACCCGACGGGCACCTGGCTGCGCGCCGCCGAGCTCGAGGCGTTCGTGCGCGACGTGCCGGGGCATGTGCTGGTGGTGGTGGACGAGGCCTATTTCGAGTACGTGCGCGAGCGCGACTACCCCGACGCGTCTGCCTGGCTCGGGCGCTATCCCAATCTGATCGTCACGCGCACGTTTTCCAAGGCCTATGGCCTCGCCGGGTTGCGCGTGGGCTATGGGCTGTCGAGCGCGGCCGTGGCCGACATGCTCAACCGCGTGCGCCAGCCGTTCAACGTCAACAGCATTGCGCTCGCCGCCGCCAGCGCCGCACTCGAGGACGCAGCGCATCTGGCGCGCAGCGTCGAGGTCAATGCCGCGGGGTTGCACCAGCTGGCCGAGGGCTGCCGGCGGCTGGCACTCGGTTTCATCCCGTCGGTCGGCAACTTCCTGTGCATCGATCTTGGGCGCGCGGCAGCACCGGTCTACGAGGCGCTGCTGCGTGCCGGTGTGATCGTGCGCCCGGTCGCCGGCTACGGCATGCCCAATCACCTGCGCGTCACGGTCGGCACGGCGCCGCAGAACGAGCGCTTCCTGCAGGCGCTCGCACGGATCGTGTCGGCGGGGTGAGACGGCGAGGCTGGCCGCGTGAGCACCGAGCGACTGATCGAGCGACTGGCCATCGTCGGCGTGGGCCTGATCGGCGGTTCACTGGCGCGCGACCTGCGCGCGGCCGGCGCAGTCGGCGAGATCGTCGGTTACGGTCGGGGGCTCGCCAACCTGCAGCGCGCCGTCGAACTCGGCGTCATCGACGAGGCGGCGGTGTCGGTCGCCGATGCGGTGCGCGCCGCCGACATGGTGGTGCTGGCGGTCCCGGTCGGCAGCATCGAAGCGCTGTTGCGCGAGATCGCGCCGGCGCTGACCGCGCAGTCCACCGTGACCGACGTGGGCAGCGTCAAGGGCAGCGTGGTGAGCGCGGCGCGCGCGGCGCTCACCACGCACTTTGCGCAATTCGTTCCCGCGCATCCGATCGCCGGCACCGAGCGTTCCGGGGTGGAGGCGTCCATGACCGGCCTGTTCCGCGGCCGGCGCGTGATACTCACCCCGGAGCCGGACACCGACGGCGCGGCGGTCGAGCGCGTGCACGCGATGTGGCGCCTGACCGGCGCGCAGATCGTGGCCATGTCGGCGGCGGAGCACGATCGGGTGCTCGCCGCGAGCAGCCACCTGCCACACGTGCTGGCCTATGCGCTGGTCGACATGTTGGTGCGCATGGACGATCACCGTCAGATCTTCGAGTGTGCCGCGGGCGGGTTTCGCGATTTCACGCGCATCGCCTCGAGCGATCCGGTCATGTGGCGCGACATCTGCCTGGCCAATCGCGATGCGATCGCCGCCATCTTGCGCCAGTACCAGGGCGATCTGGGGGCGCTGATCACGGCGATCGAGGACGGCGACGGTCGCTGGCTGGAGGAGACGTTCGCGCGCGCCAAGCACGCGCGCGATGCGTTGCTGAGCAACAATGGCAGGCAGTAACCCGACATGACCGGCGAATCCGCGACGCAGCGCATCGACTATCTGGTGCAACCGGGCGGGCGGTTGCGCGGGCGCCTGCGCGTGCCGGGCGACAAGTCCATCTCGCATCGCGCGGTCATGCTCGGGGCGCTCGCCGAGGGCACGACCCGCGTCACCGGACTGCTCGAGGGCGAGGACGTGCTGTGCACGCTCGGCGCCTTTCGCGCCATGGGTGTGCGCGCCGACGGCCCGCAGGCGGGCCGCCTCACGCTGCACGGCGTCGGCCTGCACGGCCTGCGCGCGCCGCGGCACCCGCTCGACATGGGCAATTCGGGCACCGCCATGCGCCTCATGGCCGGCATCCTTGCCGGCCAGCCGTTCGACACGGAACTCTACGGCGATGCCTCGCTGAGCCGCCGGCCGATGGACCGTGTGGCCGAACCGCTGCGGCTGATGGGGGCGTCGATCGCGACCGCCGAGGGCGGGCGGCCGCCGCTGCGCATCACCGGGGGGCGGGTGCTGCACGGCATCGACTACCGGCTGCCGGTGGCGAGCGCGCAGGTCAAGTCGGCGCTGCTCCTGGCAGGGCTCTATGCACAGGGTGAAACGCGCATCACCGAGCCGGCACCGACGCGCGATCACACCGAGCGCATGCTGCGCGGGCTCGGTTACGCAGTGCGCGTGGACGGTCCGGTCGTCAGCCTGGTGGGCGGCGGCCGGCTGCACGCCTGCGACATCGACGTGCCAGCGGACATTTCATCGGCGGCGTTCTTCCTGGTGGGCGCCAGCATCGCCGCGGGGTCAGACCTGACGCTCGAGCACGTCGGCATCAATCCGACACGCATCGGCGTGCTCAACATTCTGCGGCTGATGGGCGCCGACATCGAGTTGTGCAACCCGCGCGAGGTCGGCGGGGAGCCGGTGGCGGACCTGCGCGTGCGCACGGCAGCCCTGCACGGCATTGACATCCCCGCGGACCAGGTGCCGCTGGCGATCGATGAATTTCCGGCGCTGTTCATTGCCGCCGCGTGTGCCGAGGGCCGGACGGTACTCGCCGGGGCGCACGAGCTGCGCGTCAAGGAATCCGACCGCATCGCCGTCATGGCGCAGGGGCTCACGCGCCTCGGCGTGCGGCTCGAGGAAACGCCCGACGGCATCGTGATCGAGGGCGGGGCGCTTGGTGGGGGCGAGGTCGAAAGCCATGGCGATCATCGCATCAGCATGAGTTTCGCCATCGCCGGTTTGCGCGCCGCGGGTCCGATCCGGGTGCGCGACTGCAAGAACGTCGCTACCTCCTTCCCCGGTTTCCCCGACCTGGCCCGGCAGGCGGGGTTGGCGCTGTCCGTCGTGCGCCCGTGACTGCGCGCGTGCCGGTACTCACCCTGGACGGCCCCAGCGGGTCGGGCAAGGGGACCGTCGGACTGATCCTGGCGCGCCGGCTCGGCTGGCACTTTCTCGACAGCGGGGCACTCTATCGCGTCCTGGGCGTGGCGGCGCTACGCACCGGCCAGGACATTGAAGACAGCAATGCCATGGCGGCGCTCGCGCGTTCCATGGCGGTCGAGTTTGCCACGGATGCGAGCGGCGTACGGGTATTGCTCGACGGCCGTGACGTGGGAGACGCCCTGCGCACCGAGGACGCCGGCCGCCGCGCCTCGATCCTGGCGGCGCAACCGTTGGTGCGAACGGCATTGCTCGATACGCAGCGCGCCTTCCGCCGGCCGCCGGGACTGGTGGCGGACGGGCGCGATATGGGCACGACCGTGTTTCCGGATGCAATACTTAAGGTATTCGTGACCGCCAGCCCCGAGGCCCGGGCCGAGCGTCGATATAAACAGTTGAAGGACAAGGGCTTCGGTGTTACCCTTCCGCGGCTTTTGGACGAGATCCGCGAGCGGGACGCGCGCGATGCCGGTCGGTCGGCATCACCGCTTCGACCTGCAGAGGACGCTTACTCCCTCGATACCACGTCCCTCAGCATCCCCGAGGTGGTCGAACGTATTGCTGACCTATTGCGGGAGCGGGGCATTGACGTCGGTGCAACGGGCTAGGCGTACGGATTTTGATTTTGCAACGTGCAAGCGGTCGTGTCGGTGATCGGCAGCAGGCTGGTCGGCGGCGCGTTCCGGCTTAACTAACCTTTGACCTATGACTGAAAGTTTCGCCCAGCTGTTCGAAGAGAGCCTCAACAAAGCCCGCTTCTTCAAGGCCGGCGACCTCGTTACCGGCGAGGTCGTGCAAGTCGATGATGATTTCGTGATCGTCAATGCCGGCCTCAAGTCGGAAGGCATGATTCCCGCCGACGAGTTCCGTGACGCCCAAGGCGGACTGTCCGTCAAGGTTGGCGACCAGGTCGAGGTGGTGCTGGAGTATTTCGAGGATGGACGCGGCGAAACCAGGCTGTCGCGCGAAAAGGCGCAGCGCGTCAAGGCGTGGGATGATCTCGAGAAGGCCTTCGAGAACCAGTCGATCGTGACTGGCGTGCTGACCGGCAAGGTCAAGGGCGGGTTCACCGTCTCGGTGAACGGCGTGCGCGCCTTTCTGCCGAGCTCGCTCGTGGATGTGCGCCCGGTGCGCGACCCGAGCTACCTCGAAGGCAAGGAACTCGAATTCAAGGTCATCAAGATCGACAAGAAGCGCAGCAACGTGGTGGTATCGCGCCGCGCCGTTGTCGAGAAGGAAATGTCGGCCGAACGCCAGGCGTTCCTGTCGAGCCTCGAAGAGGGCCAGGTCGTCAAGGGTGTGGTCAAGAACCTCACCGACTACGGCGCGTTCGTCGATCTCGGCGGCATCGACGGCCTGCTGCACATCACCGATCTCGCGTGGAAGCGCGTCAAGCACCCCAGCGAGGTTCTCAAGGTGGGCGACGAGATCGAGGCCAAGGTGCTGCGCTACGACCGCGAGCGCAACCGCGTGTCGCTCGGCTTGAAGCAGCTCGGTGACGACCCCTGGGTCGACATCAGCCGCCGCTATCCGGAAGGCACCCGTCTGTTCGGCAAGGTCACCAACATCACCGACTACGGCGCGTTCGTCGAGGTCGAGCCGGGCGTCGAGGGCCTGGTGCACGTCTCGGAGATGGACTGGACCAACAAGAACATCCATCCGACCAAGGTCGTGCAGCTCGGTGACGAGGTCGAGGTCATGGTGCTCGATATCGACACCGAACGGCGCCGCATCTCGCTCGGCATGAAGCAGTGCAAGCCGAATCCCTGGGAGGAGTTCGCCGCCAACCACAACAAGGGCGACAAGGTGCGCGGCAAGATCAAGTCGATCACCGACTTCGGCGTGTTCGTCGGGCTGGAAGGCGGCATCGACGGTCTCATCCACCTCTCCGACCTGTCCTGGCAGCGGCCGGGGGAAGAGGCGGTGCGCGACTACAAGAAAGGTGACGAGATCGAGGCCGTCATCCTCGCCATCGATCCGGAGCGCGAGCGCATCTCGCTCGGCATCAAGCAGCTCGAGGGCGACCCGTTCACGACCTTTGTCGGCAGCCATGGCAAGGGCTCGGTCGTGAAGGGCACGGTCGTGAGCGTCGAGGCCAAGGGTGCCGTGGTGCGGCTGGCCCCGGACGTGGAAGGCTACCTGCGCGCTACCGAAATCGCGCGCGATCGCATCGAGGATGCGCGTTCGGTGCTGAAGGAAGGCGACGAGGTCGAGGCCAAGATCACCACCATCGATCGCAAGAACCGCAAGCTGTCGCTGTCGATCCGCGCCAAGGACATGGAAGAGGAGAACGAGGCCGTGCAGGAGTACGCACGCAAGGCCAGCACCGGGACCTCGACGCTGGGCGACAAGCTGAAGGAGAAGCTCGGCGGCGGCCAGGATTCTTCAGACTAGCGCTTGCAGTGCGTCAACTTATTTTCTATAGGTAGAAGGTAAGATGACGAAGTCTGAGCTGATCGCGCAGCTGTCTGCCCGGCAACCCCAGCTGCAACCGCGCGACGTCGAGCTCGCGGTGAAGGAGCTGCTGGAGCAGATGTCGGCCGCGCTCGCGGCCGGCGAGCGCATCGAGGTGCGCGGTTTCGGCAGTTTCTCGCTGCACTACCGACCGCCGCGTGTCGGCCGCAATCCCAAGACCGGCACCGCCGTGCACGTTCCCGACAAGTTTGTTCCGCACTTCAAGCCGGGAAAGGAGCTGCGCGAGCGTGTCAACCACAGTGGCGCCGGTCCCATCCGCAGCAACGACAGCGATAACGACGCCGACAGCGGCGACAACTGACGCGCGGCGCCGGTCCGCAGGGCCGGTGGCGCGCTACTGCTGCCGTGCCGATCGCGCCCGGGCAAGGGCGATCCCGCCTTCCGATCATCACTGCGGGTGCTGCGTAACGCTCCGCACGTGACAGAAACGATCGGCGTTTGCGCTATGCTATGCACACTCGCGACGCAGCTGCGCGCCGCACGGGAGGACTTGTGAAGCGCCTTCTCTACGTAGTGATCGGCGTGCTGGCGGCATTTGCCGGCATCACCTTTGCGATCCAGAATCGTCAGCCGATCGACATCGCCTATTACTTCGGGCTGCACTGGAGCGGACCGCTGTCGCTGGCGCTGCTCGCGACCTTCACCGCCGGCGTGGTGGTGGGCTACGTGGTGAGCCTGCGCACCGTGGTGCGCATGCAGCGGCAGCTGGCGCGCGCCCGCAAGGAGATCCACCAAATCGAGCAGGAGGTCGTCAACCTGCGGTCGTTGCCCATCAAAGATGTCATTTAATGCGCTCGACCTGCTCTGGCTGCTGCTGCCGCTGGCCGCTGCATCCGGGTGGCTCGCCGCGCGCCTCGACCAACGGCGGCGCGAGCGCGGCCCCGGCGTCGATCTGTCGGCCGCCTATCTCAAGGGCCTGAACTTTCTGCTCAACGAGCAGCCGGACAAGGCGATCGAGATCTTCGTGCACGTGCTCGAGGTCAATTCCGAAACGGTCGAGACGCACCTGGCACTCGGCAATCTGTTCCGGCGGCGTGGCGAGGTCGAGCGCGCCATCCGCATTCACCAGAACCTCATTGCCCGCCCGTCGCTCGACAAGGAGCAGCGCACCCTGGCGCTGCTCGAGCTGGCGCAGGACTATCTCAAGGCCGGCCTGCTCGACCGCGCCGAGAACCTGTTCCTCGAGCTGGCGGAAATCCGCAGCCACAGCGAGCAGGCGCTCAAGCACCTGCGCAGCATCTACCAGCAGGAGAAGGAATGGGAGAAGGCCATTCCGGTGGCCCGGCGGCTGGCGCGCATCTCCGGCAAGGACCTGGATCACGTCATCGCGCACTACCATTGCGAACTCGCCGAGCAGGCGCTCGCCAAGGGCAATCCGGATCAGGCGCGCGACTACCTCAAGCGGGCGCGCGCTGTGGATGCACGCTGTGTGCGGGCGAGCATGCTGCTCGGGGACATGGAGGCCCGTGCCGGACGGCACCGGGAGGCGATCAGCGCCTGGTGCGAGATCGAACGGCAGGACGCGCGTTATCTCGGCGAGGTCGCCGGCCGGATCGCGGCCAGCCACCGGGCGCTGGGCGACGAGGCCGGTCTGCACGCCTACTTCAGTGAGGCATTGCGGCGGCACGGCGGCACGGCCTTCGCGCTGGTGCTCGCGCAGAGCATCAGGGAGCGCGACGGGGTGGAGGCGGCCGAGCATTTCGTGGTCGACTGGCTGCGCCACAATCCGAACGTCCACGGTCTCAATCAGCTGATCGAGCTCAACCTCGCCCAGGCGAGCGGCCGCGCGCGCGAGGATCTGACCCTGCTCAAGGGCATCATCGAGGGCCTGCGTGCGCAGCACCAGGGCTACGCCTGCGAGGAGTGCGGCTTTCGGGCACGCAGCCTCTACTGGCTGTGCCCGGGATGCAGCCGCTGGAACACGGTCCGGCCGGTGGCGGGATCGTGAGCGGCCCGCGCGTCATCGTGGCACTCGATTTCGCCAGCGCGCACGAGGCGCTGGCCTTGGCGGCGCGCCTCGACCCCGGGCTGTGCCGGATGAAGGTCGGGCTCGAGCTCTATTGCGCGGGCGGGCCGGCCGTCGTCAGCGGTTTGCGCGAGCGCGGTTACGAGGTATTTCTCGATCTCAAGTTTCACGACATTCCGACCACGGTGGCGCGGGCGTGCGCAGCCGCTGCCGAGCTCGGCGTGTGGATGCTCAACGTGCACACGCTCGGCGGCGCCACGATGCTCACGACGGCGCGCGAGGCGATCGAGCGCGCCCGCCACCGGCCGCTGCTGATCGGCGTCACCCTGCTCACCAGCCATGAGGAGGCGACCCTGGCGGAGCTGGGCGTCGGCGGGTCGGTGGCGGAGCAGGTGGCGCGCCTGGCCGGCCTCGCGCACGCCTGCGGTCTGGACGGCGTCGTGTGCTCGGCACGCGAGGCGGCCACGCTGCGCGCGCGCTTCGGTGGCAGCTTGCGGCTCGTAACGCCGGGTATCCGCCCGGCAGGCAGCGACCCGCAGGACCAGGCGCGCACCCTCACGCCGCAGGAGGCGGTGGCCGAAGGCGCGGACTACCTCGTGATCGGCCGCCCGATTACGCGCGCCCCCGACCCGCGTGCCGCGCTCTCTGCGATCGTGGGCTCGCTCGCCGGCGCGACGGGTCGACAGGATTGCGGGGGGTCGCGATAATAGCGCGTCACGCGCCCGCCTCCGACGGACCTGCGTTCATACCACGAGCCATGATTCCCGCCCTGCTTGAGAAGATTGCGCGCGCCCGGGTGCTGGTCGTGGGTGACACCATGCTCGATCGCTACTGGTACGGGTCGGTGGAGCGCATCTCGCCCGAGGCCCCGGTGCCGGTGGTGAGCATCAAGCAGTCGGATGAACGTCCGGGCGGCGCCGCCAACGTGGCACGCAACGTGCGGGCGCTCGGTGCGAGCTGCGCGCTGTTTGCCATTGCCGGGGACGACCGCGAGGCCGACAGCCTGACGCAGTTGCTCGAGCGTGACGGGATCCGCTGCGTGCTGGCGCGCGACAAGCTGCTCAGCACCACCGTGAAGCTGCGCGTCGTGTCGCGCAACCAGCAGTTGCTGCGCATCGACTTCGAATCGCCGGCCAGCAAGGACGCGCGCGTCAGGCTGCTCGATCAGTACCTCGATCAGGTCAAGGACTACGATGCCGTGATCGTCTCCGACTACGGCAAGGGCGGCATCGGCTACGTGCAGGAGATGATCGAGGCCGCGCGCAACGCCGGCCGCCCGGTGCTGGTCGATCCCAAGGGCGACGACTACAGCTTCTACCGCGGTGCCACCCTGATCACGCCCAATCGCAAGGAGTTCGAGCAGGTCGCCGGACGCTTCCTCGACGACGCCCAGCTGGTCGAGAAGGCCGTGGCCATGGCGCGTGCGCTCGAGCTCGCCGGCGTGCTGGTGACGCGCAGCGAGGAGGGCATGAGCCTGATCGAGCGCAGCGGACGCGCCTTGCACATGCCGGCGCGGGCGCGCGAGGTGTTCGACGTGACCGGCGCCGGCGACACGGTCATCGCGACCATCGCCGCGGCCTACGCGGTGCACGGCGAGCTCGAGGACGTGCTGCACCTGGCGAACGTGGCCGCCGGGATCGTGGTCGGCAAGTTCGGTGCCGCGACGGCAACCCCGCAGGAGATCCTGCACGAGCTGGCAGTCGAGGAGGTCTGATGTACGTGGTCACCGGCGGCGCCGGGTTCATCGGCGCCAACATCGTCAAGGGGCTCAACGAGCGGGGAGTGAGCGACATCCTCGTGGTCGACAATCTCGAGAAGGGCGACAAGTTCAAGAACCTCACCGACTGCGAGCTTGCCGACTACCTCGACAAGCGCGTGTTCCTGGAGGAGCTCGGGCGCGGCCGCTTCGGCCGCAAGCTCAAGGCGATCTTCCACGAAGGCGCCTGCTCCGACACCATGGAGCACAACGGCGTGTACATGATGAACAACAACTACGCCTACTCCAAGACGCTGCTGCATTACTGCCAGGCGCGCAGGATTCCCTACCTGTATGCGTCCTCGGCGGCGGTGTATGGCGCCGGGCGCGTGTTCCGCGAAACCCGCGAGCACGAGGCACCGCTCAACGTCTACGGCTACTCCAAGTTCCTGTTCGACCAGTACGTGCGGCGCATGTGGTCGAAACGGACCGCGCAGATCGTCGGGTTCCGCTACTTCAACGTGTATGGCGATCGCGAACAGCACAAGGGGCGCATGGCGTCGGTGGCGTTTCATCATTTCAACCAGTTCCGCGACAGCGGCAAGGTGCGGCTGTTCGAGGGCTGCGACGGCTACGGCAACGGCGAGCAGAAGCGCGATTTCGTGTCGGTCGAGGATGTGGTGGCGGTGAACCTGTGGTTTCTCGATCATCCGAAGAAGAGCGGCATCTTCAATCTCGGGACCGGGCGGGCGCAGCCGTTCAACGACATCGCCCTCGCCGTGGTCAATACCTTGCGCGCCCATGCCGGCCAGTCGCGCCTCACGCTTGCCGAGATGCAGCAGCAGGGCCAGCTCGAGTACATCAGCTTTCCGGAGGCGTTGCGCGGCAAGTACCAGAGCTTCACCCAGGCGGATATCAGTGCGCTGCGCAAGGCCGGCTACAAGAAGCCGTTTCTCTCGGTCGAGGAGGGCGTGGCCCGCTACGTCAAGCGCCTGTTGCAACGGCAGGAGCGCGGCGCGTAGCGAGGAGCGGTGCACACTGCGCGCGTGCCGACCCGCTGGCTCGTGACAGGCAAGGGCAAGCAGACGTGAAGGCAAAGCGCTGGTATCTGGTGTACTGCAAGCCGCGCCAGGAGGCAACCGCGGTCAGCAACCTCGAGCGCCAGGGCTACGAGGTCTATCTGCCGCGCGCGCGCGAGCTGCGGCGGCGTGCCGGGCAACGCGTAAGCGTGGTGGCGCCGATGTTCCCGCGTTACCTCTTCATCCATCTCGATCAGGAGTTCGACAACTGGGGCCCGATCCGCTCCACGCTCGGCGTGGTGTCGATCGTGCGCTTCGGTCAGGTGCCGGCGTGCGTACCGGATGCCCTGATCGCAATGCTGCGCGCCCGGGAGGATCCCGAGGGCGTGCAGACCATTGAGCGCGAGCTTTTTCGCCCTGGCATCCGGGTGCGGGTGATGGCCGGCAGCCTGGCCGGGTATGAAGGGATCTTTCTGGCCAAGAGCGCCCGTGACCGGGTGGTTGTGCTGCTGGACATCCTGGGCAAGGCAACCCGCACCCAGATGGACGGCGCGGATATCG
The DNA here is from genome assembly GCA_964629975.1 of uncultured Acidiferrobacteraceae bacterium. Taxonomy (GTDB): domain Bacteria; phylum Pseudomonadota; class Gammaproteobacteria; order Acidiferrobacterales; family Sulfurifustaceae. The sequence goes on from CAZVUN010000006.1 coordinate 34,804, forward strand.
AGCCTATTACACGCGGGTGACAGGGAATTGCGTTGACGCAGTAAGGGTATGCCCGTTAAAGTGTTCACCGCGTGAACACCAGAACGGACAGGGAGGAGCAGCTCACGCTCGAGGTGCTCGAAGCGGTCGAGAAGCGCAGCGACCTCAGCCAGCGTCACCTCGCGCGCCAGATGGGCGTGGCCCTGGGGCTGACCAACTCGTATTTACGACGCTGCATCCGCAAGGGCTGGGTCAAGATCAGCGAAGCGCCCGCCAACCGCTACCTCTACTACCTCACACCCAAGGGTCTGGCGGAAAAGAGCCGCCTGACTGGCAAGTATCTCGCCTCGTCGTTCGCCTTTTATCGTCGTGCCGGGCAGTCGTGCCGGGCCGTTTTCGATACCTGTGCGGCGAACGGCTGGCGGCGCGTGCTGCTGTGCGGCATGTCGGATCTTGCCGAGATTGCGATCCTGCGTGCGAGCGAGACCGCGATCGAGGTCATCGGCGTGTGCGACGCCTCGGCCGGACGGCAGCGGTTCATCGGCAAGCCGGTGTGGCCGGCGCCGGAGCAGGCCGAGCATCACGACGCCTGCGTGCTCACGGATCTGCAGGCCCCGCTGGCAACGTATCAGCAGTTTGCGAGCCGGCTCGGCGGCGAGCGTGTACTGGTGCCGGACATCCTGGGGATTACGCCGGTGCGCATGTCCTGACCGGACGCGCATGACAAAACGGCTGGCCGCCGGGCCGGCTGTCCGTATCGCCCGGGAATGGCGAGGTGGCTGTGCGGAGCTATGCTCTGCATGGCGGTAGCGTCTTCGAATACCAACGGGACAATGATCCCGCTGGGCAAACGTCAACCCGATCGGTTTTCGTTCCTGTTACGACGAAGGCAAGCGCTGTGCCGAGACGCTGTTCTTCGACTGCTACCGCCAGCACAGGCTGCGCATCAAGGTGGCGCGCATCTTCAACACCTATGGCCCGCGCATGCACCCGAACGATGGGCGCGTGGTGTCGAACTTCATCGTGCAGGCCCTGAAGATTGAACCGATCACGGTGTATGGCGACGGCGGCCAGTCACGCTCGTTCTGCTACGTCGATGACATGGTCGAAGGGTTCGTGCGGCTCATGAACAGTGCGGACGAGTTCACCGGGCCCGTGAACCTGGGCAACCCGGGGGAGTTCACCCTACGCGAGCTGGCCGAGAAGGTGAGCGCGCTCACCGGTTCGCGCTCCCAGATCGTCGCGCGGCCGTTGCCGAGCGATGACCCGCGCCAGCGCCAGCCGGACATCGGTCTGGCGCGCGGCCAGCTCAGGTGGGAGCCGCAGGTTCCGCTCGAGCAAGGGCTGGTCAAGACCATCGCCTACTTTGAAGACTTGCTCCGCGGTCGCGTGACCTCCCCGTGACTGCATCGCCATTCATTAACCAAGAGGACAAGAGAGGGGCCTAATGCGTGTCATGATCACGGGGGTCGCCGGCTTCATTGGCTCGACGCTGGCCATTCGTCTGCTCGAGCGTGGCGATGCCGTGTACGGCGTCGACAACATGAACGACTACTATGACGTTACGCTCAAGGAGGCACGGCTCGCGCGGTTCCGCAATCATCCCAAGTTCAAGTTTGAGAAGCTCGACATCGCCGATCGCCCCGGCATGGAGTCGCTCTTCAAGCGCGAGCAGTTTGACGCGGTCATGAATCTCGCCGCGCAGGCCGGCGTGCGCTATTCGATTGAGAACCCGCACGCCTACGTGGACGCCAACCTCGTCGGCTTCGCGAATATTCTCGAGGGTTGTCGCCACAGCAAGGTCAAACACCTGGTGTACGCCTCATCGAGCTCGGTTTATGGCGCGAATACCCGACTGCCGTTCTCCGAGCACGACAACGTCGATCACCCGGTGTCGTTGTATGCCGCGAGCAAGAAGGCCAACGAATTGATGGCGCACAGCTATGCGCATTTGTACGGCTTGCCGACCACCGGCCTGCGCTTCTTTACCGTGTACGGGCCGTGGGGCCGGCCGGACATGGCGCTGTTCAAGTTCACCAAGGGGATCATCGAGGGTAAGCCGATCCCGGTGTTCAACCAGGGCAAGATGGTGCGCGATTTCACCTATATTGATGACATCGTCGAGGGCGTCATCCGTACCATCGACAACACCGCCAAACCGTCGCCGGCGTGGACCGGCGACGATCCCGACCCGGCCACGAGTTACGCACCGTGGCGGGTGTACAACATCGGCAACAACCAGCCGGTGCAGCTGATGCGCTACATCGAGGTGCTCGAACAATGCCTCGGCAAGAAGGCCGTGCTCGATCTGCTGCCGATGCAGGCGGGCGATGTCCCGGCGACGTCGGCCAATACCGACGCCCTCGAACGCGACGTGGGCTTCCGCCCAAAGACCACCGTCGAGACGGGTATCGCGCGCTTCGTCGAGTGGTACCGCGACTATTACAGGGTGAAGTGAGCACATGACGACCATCCACCCCGTCGTGCTGTCCGGTGGTTCGGGCACGCGCCTGTGGCCCTTGTCCCGGGAACACTATCCGAAGCAGCTGCTGGGCCTGATCGGCCAGCAGACCCTGTTGCAGCAAACGCTCGCACGCCTCGATGGCCTGCCCGATGTCGCGGCACCGATCGTGGTGTGCAACGAGGAGCATCGCTTCCTGGTAGCGGAGCAGGTGCGCGCGCCGGGGCGGCAAGTGGGGCGCATCATCCTGGAGCCGGTCGGCCGCAACACCGCGCCGGCGCTGACGCTCGCCGCGCTTGAACTCACCGGCAAGGGCTCAGACGCCTTGATGATCGTCATGCCTGCCGATCACGTGATCCGCGATGTAGCGGCGTTTCATCAGGCGCTGCGCGAGGCGATGGCCTTGGCGGAGGCCGGCAGCCTGGTCACGTTCGGCATCAAGCCGTCGGCACCCGAGACCGGCTACGGGTACATTCGCAAAGGCGCCGACCACAAGGTCGCGCAGTTCGTCGAGAAGCCGGACGCGCCGACGGCCGAGCGCTATGTCGCCTGCGGTGAGTACCTGTGGAACAGCGGCATGTTCGTCATGCGCGCCGCCGCGTGGTTAGAGGAGATTGGCCGGTTGCGTCCCGAGATGCTGCGCGCCTGTCGCGAGGCGTTCGACGCAGGCGCGGCCGACGCGGACTTCTATCGCGTAAACAAAGAGGCGTTCGTCAGCTGCCCGAGCGACTCGATCGACTACGCGGTGATGGAAAAGACCGAGCGCGCGGCGGTGGTGCCGCTCGATGCCGGCTGGTCGGACATCGGCGCCTGGTCTGCGCTGTGGCAGGTATCGCCACAAGACGCTTCCGGCAATGTGCTACAGGGCGATGTGTTCGCGCTGGATACAAGCAACGCACTGCTCATTTCGCAGAGCCGCTTGCTTGCCGCTGTTGGCCTGAAGGACACGATCGTCGTTGAGACGCCCGACGCCGTCCTTGTGGCCCACAAGGACCACGCCCAGAAGGTCAAGGACGTCGTCGCGCACCTCAAGAGGCAGTCGCGTAACGAGCATCTCGAGCATCGCCGCGTGTACCGGCCTTGGGGTAGCTACGAAGGGGTCGATTCGGGCGAGCGCTTCCAGGTCAAGCGCCTCGTGGTCAAACCCGGTGCTTCGCTGTCGCTGCAGATGCACCACCACCGCGCCGAACACTGGGTCGTGGTGCGCGGCACGGCGCGCGTCACGCGCGGCGAGGAAGTGTTCCTGCTGTCGGAGAACCAGTCGACCTACATCCCGATCGGCGCGAAGCACCGGCTCGAGAACCCGGGCACGATCCCCCTGGAGATCATTGAAGTGCAGTCCGGCAGCTACCTCGGCGAGGACGACATCGTGAGATTCCAGGACGTCTACAACCGGCACCAGGTCAAGTGACAACCCGGGAACGAACCGAATCGTGGGACCGACTCGTCACGTGGTGTGGGTGACCATGGCGCTTAGCACGATGGCACGAGGGGCAGCTTGATGAAAAAAGAAGAGTGGGAACGCTACCGGCGCCAGGCCGAGCACGCGTTGGCGTCGGCGCGTAGCGACCGGGCGAAGGGCGATCACGACTGGGCGAGCTTCAAGGCGCACCAGGCGGCGGAACTCGCCGTGAAGGGTTATGTCCGGGCAACGCTTCAGTACGTCACCGGCCACTCCGTGGTCAGGCTGCTGGCGAGCCCGGGCCTGGAGCCGCCGGCATCGATCGTGGACTGCGCGAAGGCGCTGGCTAAGGTCTGCATCCCGGCTCGCTACCCCCGATGCCTACGATTCTGGGGCGCCCATGGACTACTACACGGCGGCCGACGCCGATTCGGCCATTGAGTGCGCCGGCCGAATCATCGATTGGCTCAATGCTCTCGCTTCCCGCTAACCCGCTGGACCGCACCGAACGCATTGCCCGGGTGCGCAGGTATCTGCGCGCCCTTGGGCTGGAGCGCTGCCGGGCGATCGTCTTCGGGTCCGTCGGCCGGGGTGACTTCACGGCCGAGAGTGACACCGATGTGCTGGTCATCAGCGATGAGCTCCCGGAGGCGATACGGGCACGCATGGACCTGCTCTTCGCCGCGCGCGACGTGACCCCCGAGATCTAGCCGGTCGGGTGGCGCGAAAGCGACTGGCGGCGCCGGGACGCGGCCAACGATCCCTTCGTTGCGGTGCTGAAGCGCGACGGCATCGAAGTCAGGGCATAAGGAAGAGCCCTGGGGAAATGGGGCCACCCGAGATGATCCAATACAACGGCGCGAGGAGCATTTGTGCTGTTGGAAAGCCAGTCGACCGATCCCCGATCGGCGCGAAGCACCGGCTCGAGAATCCGGGCACGATCCCGCTCGAGATTATCGAAGTGCAGTCCGGCAGCTACTTGGCCAAAGACGACATCATGCGTTACCAGGACATTTACAACCGGCACCAAGGCAAGTGACGACCCAGGATCAGGCGAAACTGTTGGAACGGCTCGTGACGGAAATCCGGGCGGCCATTCCGGATGTACTGGCGATCTATCGGTTCGGGACCTGGGGGACAGTAGATGAACGAGCCGATAGCGACATCGACCTCGCGATACTGCCATTGCAGCCACTTGCGGCAACAACACGCTGGCAGGTCGCGCAGGGCCTTGCCGCTGTGGCGAAACGTGATGTGGATCTCGTCGACCTGCGTAGCGCTTCTACGGTAATGGCCGCCCGAATCATCGCCAGCGGTGCTCGGCTCTTCTGCGCCGACGAGAACGTCTGTGCGGGATTCGAGGGCTTTGTGTATGCGTCATATGCGCGTTTGAACGAGGAACGGCGCGCCATACTCAGCGACATCCAAGCACGAGGCAGCGTATATGGCGGATGACGTCCTGCTCAACAAGGTTGCAATCATCGAGCGTTGCCTCAAGCGCATCGACGAAGAATATCGGGGACACGAACAGGAGCTCGCGACCAACTTCACACGACAGGATGCGATCGTGCTGAATTTGCTGAGGGCCTGCGAGGCCGCGATCGACCTGGCGATGCATCTGGTGCGCATCAAGCGTCTCGGGTTGGCGCAGGAAAGCCGCGAGGCCTTCACGCTGCTGGGGCAGGCTAATGTCAGCGAGCCGGCGTTGGCATCAACGGATGCGTGCAATGCTCGGGTTTCGCAGCGTCGCTGTCCACGACTATCAGCGGCTCAATAGCAAAATCGTCAGGATGATCGCCGAGAAGCATCGCGACGATTTCCGGCGTTACGCGGCGGCCGCCATATCCGCCGCGAGCTAGAGGGGTCATGAAGAGGGCGCTGATCACGGGTATCACCGGGCAGGATGGGGCGTACCTGGCAGAATTCCTGCTCGAGAAAGGCTACGAGGTGCATGGCATCAAGCGGCGCACCTCGCTGTTCAACACCGACCGCATCGATCACCTCTACCAGGATCCGCACGAGAAGGGCCGGCGGTTCATCCTGCACTACGGCGACATGACGGATTCCTCGAGTCTCGTCCGTATCGTACAGGCCGTGCAGCCGGACGAGATTTACAATCTCGCCGCCCAGTCGCACGTGGCCGTGTCGTTCGAGGAGCCCGAGTACACCGCCGATTCCGATGCCCTCGGGGCGTTGCGGCTCCTTGAAGCGATCCGCATCCTGGGTCTTGAGAAGAAAACGCGCTTCTACCAGGCCTCGACCTCGGAGCTCTTCGGCAAGGTGCAGGAGACGCCGCAGCGCGAGACCACGCCTTTTTACCCGCGCTCGCCCTACGCGGTGGCCAAGCTCTACGCCTACTGGATCACCGTGAACTACCGCGAGGCCTACGGCCTGTACGCGTGCAACGGCATCCTGTTCAATCACGAGAGCCCCACGCGCGGAGAGACGTTTGTCACGCGCAAGATCACGCGCGGCCTGGCGCGCGTCTTCCTCGGCCTGCAGGATTGCCTGTATCTCGGCAACCTCAATGCCCGGCGTGACTGGGGTCACGCCCGCGACTACGTGCAAGCGCAATGGTTGATCTTGCAGCAGAAGCAACCCGAAGACTACGTCATCGCGACCGGGCGGCAGTACAGCGTGCGCGATTTCGTCGAAGCGGCCGCCAAGCAGCTCGGCATGACCCTGCGGTGGAAGGGCAAAGGCGTCAAGGAAGTCGGGATTGTCGATGGGGTGGACAAGTCCCGGTTGAGCGTCCACCAGTCACGACCGCCGCGCCGGGGCGATGTCATCGTCCGTGTCGATCCGCGCTACTTCCGCCCGACGGAGGTGGAGACACTGCTGGGCGATGCCAGCAAGGCCCGTAAGCAACTCGGTTGGAGGCCGAAGGTGAAATTCACGGAACTCGTCGCGGAGATGATGCGCGAAGACCTGAAGGCCGCCGAGCGCGACGCCCTCGTCAAGCGCCACGGCTACAACGCCTACGACTATCACGAGTAGCTATGGAACGCGACAGCAAGATATACGTGGCCGGCCATCGCGGTCTCGTCGGCTCGGCGCTCATGCGGCGGCTGCAGGCGGGCGGCTACCGTAACATCATCACGCGCACCCATGCGGAGCTCGATCTCACCAACCAGCAGGCGGTGCAGGCGTTCTTTCGCACCGAGCGCCCGGAATATGTATTCCTGGCCGCCGCCAAGGTCGGGGGAATTCACGCCAACAACACCTACCCGGCCGAGTTCATCTACCAGAACCTGATGATCCAGAGCAATGTGATCCACGCGGCCTATGAGACGGGGGTGAAGAAGCTGCTGTTCCTGGGCTCAAGCTGCATCTACCCGAAGCACGCGCCGCAGCCAATGAAAGAGGAGTACTTGCTGACCGGACCGCTCGAGCCCACCAACGAACCGTACGCCGTGGCCAAGATCGCAGGTATCAAGATGTGCGCGGCCTACAACCGCCAGTATGGCACAGACTTTATGGCTGTCATGCCGACAAACGTATACGGCCCAGGCGACAACTACGACCGTGAGAACTCCCACGTCATCCCGGCCCTGATCCGCAAGTTCCATGAAGCAAAAATGCAATCACAGATCACTGGTCACCAATCAACGGTAACCGTGTGGGGCACGGGCACGCCGCGGCGCGAGTTTATCTACAGCGATGACCTGGGGGACGCATGTGTCTTTCTCATGGAGCGCGCTACGGCAAATGATGTCGGGGAATTCATCAACATCGGCACGGGCGAGGAATGGAGCATCCGCGATATTGCCGAGGTGATTGCCGAGGTGGTAGGTTTTTCCGGTGAAATCGCCTTCGATCGGACAATGCCGGACGGGACACCGCGAAAGCTTCTCGATGTCTCGAGGACAAGAGCCTTGGGCTGGACGGCGCGAACGGGACTGCGGGATGGTCTTGCCATGACGTATCGCGATTATCTGGCGAGATTTGGCAACCGCCAGGCGATTTGAGATCGGCGAAGTCATCTTCAATCAACTCGCGCAGACAGATCTATGGCGATCAGGCGCAGCAGCAATACCGTTTGGCACAGCGCAACCGTAACGCGCGAGCGTCGCGAGCGGCTGAACGGGCACCGCAGTACGGTGGTGTGGTTCACGGGACTATCGGGCTCGGGCAAGTCCACCATCGCGCATACCGTGGAAGAGCAGCTCTACCAGATGAAGTGCCGCACCTTCGTCTTTGATGGCGATAACGTGCGTCACGGGCTGTGCTCGGATCTCGGTTTCAGCGCCGCCGACCGTTCCGAGAACATCCGGCGTATCGGCGAGATGGCCAGGCTTTTCATTGAAGCAGGGGTAATCGCGCTCACCGCTTTCATTTCACCCTATCGCAGGGATCGCGCACGAGTGCGGGATCTCGTGGGCGCCGATAATTTTCTTGAGGTCTATTGCCGTTGCCCGGTTGAGGTATGTGAGCAGCGAGATGCGAAGGGGCTCTATGCCCGCGCGCGGAAGGGCGAGATTAGGGAGTTCACCGGCATTTCGGCCCCCTATGAAGAACCCGACGATCCAGCGCTCGCCCTTGATACGGCGGCCGACACAGTCGAAGCATGCGCCGCGCAGGTTATCGAACTCCTGCGGGTGCGCGAGATCGTCACGCCCGGAGGCCAACCACTACCGAGCACAGCGAACAGGTGATGTCAAAGGGTAGCGGTGACGTCCGTGCACGGGCAGTACTACGCGTCGTAGCAGGACGAGACTTGACGCAAATTTATCGAACGCAACGGTAGGAATAGCCCGGAAGGATTCGACGAATAGTTCTTATGATCGCAGCACGAAAATGAGGTCGCAGTTGAAACATCCCGCATCGCCGAGCGAAATGCTGCTCAGCCTCTGGCGCAACCGCGAGCTGGTGTGGCAGATGGCACGCCGCGAGGTCGTCGGCCGCTACCGCGGCTCGATCATGGGCCTGGCGTGGTCGTTCTTCAACCCGGTGCTCATGCTCATCGTGTACACGTTCGTCTTTTCCGTCGTGTTCAAGGCGCGATGGGGGGGCGGCACGGAGGAGAGCAAAGCGAATTTTGCCATCATTCTCTTTGTCGGCATGATCGTCCACGGCCTGTTCGCCGAATGTGTGAATCGGGCGCCGGGTCTCATCCTCTCTAACGTGAATTACGTAAAGAAAGTGGTCTTCCCCCTGGAAACGCTTGCTTGGGTGGCAATGGGTGCGGCGCTGTTTCACGCCCTCATCAGCACCGTTGTCCTGATCGCCGCGCAGCTCATCATCAACCTCAATCTGCCGTGGACCGCGTTATTCTTCCCGCTGGTCCTCTTGCCGCTGTTGCTTGCGACGATGGGTTTCGCCTGGTTCCTTGCCGCTACCGGTGTCTTCATGCGCGACATCGGCCAGGTCACGGGAATCCTTACGACCGTGATGCTCTTTTTGTCGCCCGTGTTCTACCCGGTCTCGGGCATGCCGCCGCCGTATCAGGTCGTGCTGTTGCTCAACCCGCTCACCTTTGTGATTGAGCAGGCCAGAGCGGTATTGATCTGGGGCAGGGTGCCTGATTGGCCGGGTCTCGCCGTCTATTTGACCGTCTCACTTGGCATTGCCTGGGCGGGATTCTGGTGGTTCCAGAGAACTCGCAAAGGGTTCGCGGATGTCCTCTGAAACGAAGCGGTTCGCAGCCGCAGGCCCGGGGCAGGGTGGAAGAGGGCAGACCGCAGGGGGTCGCGCCGTCCCAACGGTCGCGCGCACGGCTGCGGAAGGGGGGGGCGGATCGGCTACGGATCACGCAGCGCATATTGCCTCTCACCCGTCCCCAACCGCCCATCAGCAGGACGACATTGCGATCCGGGTCAGCAATCTCTCGAAGTGCTATCAGATTTATGACCGGCCCGAGGACCGCCTGAAGCAGTCGATCGTCCCACGGCTGCAGCGGCTCATGCACAGGCCGGTCCGGAACTACTTCCGCGAGTTCTGGGCGCTACGCGACGTATCATTCGAAGTGAAAAAAGGCGAGACCGTCGGCATTGTGGGTCGCAACGGCAGCGGGAAGAGCACTCTGCTGCAAGTCATTTGCGGCACCCTTGCCCCGACGAGCGGCACCGTCGAGACCAAGGGCCGCATCGCGGCTTTGCTTGAACTCGGGTCGGGATTCAATCCCGAATTCACGGGCCGCGAAAACGTATACATGAACGGCGCGGTGTTGGGCCTGAGCAAGGAAGAGATCGATGCGCGCTTCGACGATATCGCCGCTTTTGCCAACATCGGCGAATTCATGGAACAGCCGGTCAAGACGTATTCAAGCGGTATGGTGGTGCGACTGGCCTTTTCCGTATCCGTTTTCGTCGATCCGGACGTATTGGTGGTCGACGAGGCCCTGGCGGTCGGAGATGCGGCATTTCAGTTGAAGTGTCTGGACCGCCTCCGCACCTTGATTGAGCGCGGGACCACGCTGCTGTTCGTTTCGCATGACATGGGAATGGTAAAAAACTTCTGTGGGAAAGCGCTTTATCTCCGCGGCGGGGAATTGCGTGCTGCCGGTCGGCCGGACGAGATCGCCGAGCTCTATTTCATGGACATACGCGCCGAACAGGCGCGGGCGCGTCCGAGCTCGCGGGAGATCAGCGCGAAACCGCCCCTGAGCGATCGGGAAGGAATGGCCTTCGGGACGGACGAAGGGGCCATTGTGCGCGCTTATTTTGCGAGCGCCCGAAGCACGTTTTCGAGCTTTCTGCCAGGCGACACGGCCCAGGTGTGTGTGGAGGCACGTTACCGGGATTCAGTCGACCGCCCTTTCGTCAGCTTCATCCTGCAAGATCGCCGGTTGGTGGATCTTGGCGGAGAGGCATTCGCCCTGGAAGGCAAGGAGATCGCTCCGGGGTGGAAGGCCGACACGCTGTTGTTTCAGTTCCCGGTACGGCTGAATGCCGGCCGATACCATATTACGCTGCGCCTGGAGAACCGCGCATCGCGCAAGGTGTTCTTTCCCATTGACAAGCAGCCAGGCGCACTATCCTTCGAGGTTCTGGATTCGAACAAGGGGTTCTTGCTGGGCGCGATGGACCTTCGCGCCGAACGCATTGCGAGTGGCGACGGCAGGCTGGAAGGACCGTGATGTCTCCTGTTCCGATCGAAAAGCCACGGCTTCTTTTGCACGTCGGCACGCCAAAAACCGGCACGACGAGCCTGCAGCGGCTGCTGGACGGATGCCACGAGCCGCTCAAGGCACGTGGCATCCTTTATCCGCGCCTTTACCTGAGCAACAAGGATGTTCCGAAGCACCAATGGCTGGTCAAATGGCTGATGGCGAGGAACGAGGCCGGCGACCATGCGGATTGGTTTGATGCCGTCCGCGCACAGGTAGATGGGCGGATCCACACCGTGATTCTGTCGACCGAGGGGGTCTTCAACCACTGGTGGGATTTTCCCGAAGCGGCAAGAGACAGGCTCCACGACTTGAATCGCTGGTTTCAGGTTGATGTCCTGGTGTTCTTTAGGGAACCATTATCGTTTGCAGTGAGCCTGTACAAACAAGCTTGTTGCAACCCGCGGACGGAGATCCGGTGCTACGGTCGCGATCTCTCGTTCGACGAGATGCTGCTGGACCCGTGGTTTGCGAGGCACCTCGATTACGCTTCGTTCATTGAATCGTGCGAGCGGCTATTTGGACGAGACGCAGTGATGGCGGTCAAGTACGAGGAGCGTGATGTCATTGAAACCTTCGCGAGGATCTTCGGAATGGAGGAGTTCCGTGCCGAAGCTACAGAGAGAAACAACGCCTCGCTGGGGCACTTGGGAGTGAGCCTCGTGCGAAAAATGAATCGTTATCGATTGCCGCCAACGACAAAAAAAAGACTCGTGAGACTCGTGCGAAGTCTCGAACACCGGCTCGGGCTGGCGTCGTGGCCGATCCACGTAAGCGAGACAGCGCGCATCAAAGTGGCGGAGCTGAGCGGGCGGAGCCGGCAGGTGCTGGCGGCAAGGTTCGGAATAACGTGGTCATGACGCACACCGGGGCATCGCCTCGCGAGCGCTCCACTTGGGCGACAACAGCAAGAAGGGGGCACGACAAGCCATGGTGAGATTTGTGATTGTCGCCGCAGCCAGAACCGGCAGCACGATGTTGCGCCTGATGCTCAATTCGCACCCGGACATCTGCTCGCATGGCGAGGTTTTTTCCCCTGACATGAATGGCTTCATCGGCCTGGAGCAGAAGATCGCCGCGCCACTGCGAAAGTGGCTCATCGATCTGCGCGACCGGGATCCCAGACGTTTTCTCGAAGAATTCGTCTTCAATCCGGGGTCCGGCAAGGCGGTGGGGTTCAAGATACAGTATGGCAGCTTACGCGACCCGCGCTGGGAGGGCGTCCTTGGTGCGCTTGCTACCGATACGTCGATAAGGATCGTGCACCTCACACGGCGGAACCGGCTGAAGCGGCTGGTATCGCACCGTCGTGCCATGGCGAGTGGCGTGAATGTGGTGGTGGACAAAGAACAGCTACCGAAGGTACCCAAGATCGTCGTTCGGTTCGAAGAACTTGCAGCAGATGTCGAGCACTGGGAGGCCGAAGAGAGCTTTTTCCGGCAACGGTTCCAGCATCATCCTAAATTTGAGATCGTGTATAAGGACATCCTCCGTGACGGAGGCGACATGCTGGCTGCGCTTCAGAGATTTCTGGTGTCAACGGCAACCAATTTTGTCCCCTTTTCGGCAAGTAAAATTGTCCCTTAT
>CAZVUN010000007.1:0-44567 GCA_964629975.1 uncultured Acidiferrobacteraceae bacterium
CACGCCCAAGGTGCGGGCCTTCATCGACCTCGCGGTTGATTCGATGGCGAGCTCGGAGATCTGATTGACAACAAGGCTCGCCACCGGCCAGCGTCTATCTCATCTTCGCGCCCGAGTCGCTCTCCCCGCAGGAGCTGCTCGCCACACCCCACTGCCCGCCAACCCGCACCCATGGAGGAACGACCCCTCGCGCCCGCGCGCGAGACCATGCCCGCAGACCACGCCCGCACCGCGGTCTCTGGCGGCACGAGAAAGCCCGAAACGGGTTCGGGCATCGGCAGATGACGGGAATGACTCGGCGCATCCCGGTGCCTTGCCCAAGTGGCCGCCGTCGCGTCGCGTCGGCATTCGGATTTGCCCCCGGCGACTGCTCCAGGCGTTGCCCCACATCCCGGTGGGTCGCCGGCAAATCTCGAGAACCCGCGAGGCGGTTTCCGTCGCCGCAGCGTCGAGGCTATCAAAATAAAAAGGGCCCGCGAGGGGCCCTTTTTGGTTTGATGGTGGAGGTGGCGGGAATTGAACCCGCGTCCGCAAGTCCTACAGCTCCGGTTCTACATGCGTAGTCTGTCTTTTATTTGACGCCGCGCTCCCCGGCAGACAGGGTCATCGCTGCGCTTAGCCTGCTTGCGTTTAACGCCGGCCCAACAGGCACGAACCGGCGCGGTCCCGATTTGATGACCCCCCGGCCCCGGCCTACGGGCGCGGCACGGGCGGGAGGCTAGCGGGTTTTAGGCCGCCAGAGCGTAGTTGTCGTCGTTGGCAACTATTGGTTTGCAGCTGGATTTGCGAGGAACTCTGCACCTCGGCATGCCCCAGAGGTTTCGTGACCCACGTCGAAGCCAAGTCACCCCCGAAACTGTTTCCATAATAGGGGCGGCCGCCCGGGTTTACAACGGCGGGCGGCGGGGCTGCGTCGAATTGCCGCGCGCCGCCCTTGACCGCGATCAAGTACCTGCCCGGGTGTCGTCCGACAAGATCGCTCCGATCATGCATTCTGCGCCCGGCAATGCAGCACCGACCCGTGGCACGGCGGTGCTGCGCGCCGAGCACGAGCAGGTGCTGCGCGTGCTCGCGGTTGCCGAGCGCATGGCCGAGCGCGCCGCGCATGCGGCGGCGCTCGCGCCCGCCGACATCGAGGCATTGCTCGCCTTGCTCAGGCAGTTCGTCGATGGGCGGCACCACGCCAAGGAAGAACAGCACCTGTTCCCGCTGCTCGAAGGCAAGGGCCTGCCGCGCGCGGGCGGGCCGCTCGGCGTGATGCTCGCCGAGCACGAGCGCGGGCGCGCATTGATCGGCGAGATCGCACGCCTGGGCGGCTCGCCCGAGCAGGCGCGGCGCTGGGCCGAGGCGGTGCGCGCCTACGTTGCGCTCATGCGCAATCACATCGAGAAGGAAAACACCGTTCTGTTCGTGATGGCGGAGCGGTTGTTGTCCGCCGAGGAGCAAGCGGCGCTCGCACAGACCTACGCGCGACTAAACGCGCAGGCAGCGGATTCCGACATCCAGCGGAAACTCGACTCCGATCTTCCACGTCTCGAACGATCCTATCCCGCGCACGGCTGAGCGGGCCGTCGGCGGTTCGATCGCGGCCAGGGGAGCCGGCGGGACCGGCTCGCGCTTTCGCCTCACGCCGCAGGAATGCCCAGACAGACCGCGGTCGGTCTTGCGCGTGGCGGTCGAAGCCGCTCATCGGATTTGGCCGGCCGCTCGAAGTGGCTCGGAATGTTACGCGCCCGACACATCGCGGCGTGGCCGGCCCCTGGGCCATCGTTATCATCTTTGCGCAGCCGTGGGGCAGCAGTTGACCCGAAAACATCCGCGCTCGCCACCGCGCGCATCGACCGTCGCCGCCGCGGCCGTGCTCGCACGGCAGAGTGCCCCCGGGAAGAGCGCGCAAATGCGGCTGTGCAACGACCGTGGAGACCGAAGGCATGAAGATACCGTTACCCGCGAGGCGCTCGGCGCCAGGCCCGAGGAAGGTAACCCCAAGCCGCGGCAGCGGCACGGTGAGTGAGGACCGCACGGCGAGCGGGGCGAGTCGCATGTCTTGCATCGTCTGCGACGCCGGCAAGCCAAGTGCCCGGCCGTCACCCGATGATGCGGGCGAGCGCGGCGATGCCCGTGGCGGCGCTCGCCGGCAAGCGCGCGGCCAGCGATCGCTGCACGCCGCCGGCACGTGGGTCGTGCGGTACGGCGGCTTCGCTTCACCATTGCTGCTGGCGGCATCGCTGGCCTTCGGTCCTGCGGCCGCGGCGGCGAAGCAGGTGCTGTCGTCTGCCGCATCGGCGTCTGGCGCGGTCGTGCCGTGGGAGCAGATCGTGGAGGCTGACGTGCTCGGCGACCCGCAAGGTCAATGGGCCAGCCAGGCGCAGGCGAGCACGCAGTACCGGCCCGAGGACTACAGCGCGAAGCAGGCGACCGGAGCGCCGGACGTCGCGAGTTATTCGGACAACAAACGCGCCTGGACGCCGAGCGCGGCCGAGCGGCAGAAAGAGTGGCTGGAGCTCGGCTTTTCCAAACCGGTGTATGCCACCGAGGTGCGGGTACGCCAGACATTCAATCCCGGCGCCATCGTCGAAGTCATCGCCATCGAACCCAACGGTCAGTGGCACTACCTTTGGGTCGGACAGGACCCGAACCGCTATGCGAAGGATCGGATCGCCTGGTTCGTCGTGCGCTTTCCCAGGACGGCGTATCCGGTGCAGCGCGTGAAGCTCACGCTCGATGCGCCGGCGGGCGGTCAAAGGCTGGAAGCAGATCGACGCGGTGCAGCTGGTGGGTACCGCAAGCCCTGATGCGCGCTCGGGCGGCGCCTCGCCCACGGCGGCCTCGCCCTCGGCTGTCGTGCCGGCACCACCGGCGGCGCCGACCGCGGCTGCCTCCGGCACGCTTCCGCCCGGCTGGCGCGCGCCTTCCCTGTACGAGGAAGAAAAAACCTTCCTCGCGCCGCGCGCCACCGTGAAGGTCGCCGAGGGCGAGCGACCACTGTCGAGCGGCATGCGCGACGACCAGAAGTTCAAGGGCGGTGTCGTCTCGCCGCGCATCCTGATCGACAATCCCTACCTCGCCCCGGCCGATCCGTTCTTCAACATCCCGCGGCGCATGGCCTGCCTGCCCGACGGCGCCGTCGCGGTGTTTTCGACCGCCAAGTTGCACAAGGACGGGCGCATGAAGGGCAATCCGTACGCCACCGGCGCCTGGCGCATCGGGCCGGACGGCGCGATCACCGCCATTGGCGAGGCCCGCCACATCCTGAGCGAAAACAAACGCCCGTTCTGCGGGGTCCCGATGGCCCAGAGCGGGCTGGATCCGCAAAAGGTCGGGGCGGTGAGCACCGCGCCGGACGGCAGCCTGCTGTTCGCCTACGAGCCCGCTTGGGCCTTCGGGCGCCATGCGGCCGTCGTGCGGCTGACGGCCGACGGCCGACTCGCGCCGGTGCCCGAGGACATCCGCTGGTGCGCCGCCGATCCGCCCGAACAGTTGAGGAAGCTGTTCAAGGACCTGGGCGGCGTCACCCAAGACGCCGGCGGCAATGTGTGGGCGATGGACCAGGGCGCCTGCACCCTGTACCGGATCGCGCGCGACGGCAGCGTGTCGAGGGTGCTCGAGCCGCGCCAGGTTTGTCCGCCGGGCGAGCCGGCGCGCTACGTCCTGGCCGACTACATGGCGTGGGACGCCGCGCGCGGCGAGCTGGTCACGGCCGGCAGCCTGCTGTGGCAGAAAGCGCCGAAGGCGGATTTGTACTCGACCGTGTGGCGCATCAAGCCGGACGGCACGTTGCGCCGCGTCTATCTGGCGGGCAAGGTGAGCAAGGGGCTGGCATGGATCGACGGGGTGGGGGGACTCAGCCTCGACGCGAAGGGACGCATCCTTTTCGCGGCCGGGATCGTTCGCGGCAGCGGCTCGCAGATCCTGCGGCTCGACGAGGCCAGCGGCCGCACCGAGGTCGTCGCCGGCGCGCCCTCCTCGCAGGGCGCCATTCACGCCGACGGCCCGGCCCGGCAGGCGCACTTCGGCACCATCAAAGGCCTGTGCCACGCGCCGGACGGCACGCTGTTCGTCCATGACGCCACCCACCACCTCATCCGCAGGATCACGCCCGCGAGGCAGGTGACGACATGGGCGTTCTGAGGCGCGCATCGGGCGGGCGGGGCGCGCCACGTCCGCCGGCTTGGCACGGAGCCGGCGCGATGCTCGCGCGACGGCTTGGTGTGCTCGCGGCGTTCTCGCTGCTCGCCATCGCCGCGCATGCCGAGACATTTGATCTCGTCAACTTCACCGCGCCAGCGGGCACGCGCCGCGCTACGGCCGAGGCGCTGAGCTTCACCGACGCCACGCCGACCCGCTTCGCCGTCTGCGGCATCTGCAAGGGCGCACCCGGCGGGGCGCCTGCGCAGTGCGGCGCGCCCGCCTCTGCACGGCGTCAGGCCGCGGGCGGCAGCGGGCGCTGATCGGCAGCGCGCGATCAGCGCGCCTTGATGACGCGCCGCAGTTCGCGCTGCGTCTCGCGCTTCTTGATGTCCGCGCGCTTGTCGTGCGCCTGCTTGCCGCGCGCGAGCCCGATGAGCAGCTTGGCGCGCCCGCGTTGCCAGTGCAGTTCGAGCGGCACGAGCGTGTAGCCGCGCCGCTCGACCGCGCCGATCAGCTTGTTCAGTTCCTCGCGGTGCAGCAGCAGCTTGCGCCGGCGCGTGGGGTTGGCATCGACATGGGTCGAGGCCTGCGCGAGCGGCGCGATGTGCGCGCCGATCAGGTACGCCTCACCGCCCTCGATCACCACGTAGCCTTCTTTCAGCTGCGCGCGCCCGGCGCGCAGGCTCTTGACCTCCCAGCCCTGCAGGGCGAGGCCGGCCTCGTACTTTTCTTCGATGAAGTAGTCGTGCCAGGCCTTGCGATTCTGCGCAATGACGCGGTTGGGGGCTTCGGCGCTCTTCTTGCTCATGGGGCATCGACCGGGGAGCGGCATCTTAACAGTGATGCACCGCGCTTGTCCGGCAACGGGGCGTTCGCGGCGCCGGTCACGCGGCCGCCTCGGTCGATGGACAGGGTGCAGGGCCTGTGCCACATTCCCGTCAGGACCCGTCGCACGCCAGCGCACCCCGCATGCAGACGAAAGACGGCAGCAAGGGCAGGGCCGCAGTCGACCGCCAGCGGGGGACGGACGTGCCGCTCGGGCGCTGGTCTTCGCCGCGCGTGTTCGTGTGGGCCGCCGCGGGTGCGGCCATCGGCTTCAACAACGTCTGGCAGTTGCCGGCCATCACCGTGCAGTACGGCGGCGGCGCGTTCCTCGTCGTGTACCTGGCGTGCGTGGCCTTGCTTGGCCTGCCGCTGCTGATGGCCGAGATCATGCTCGGCCGGCGCGTCCGCGCCTCGCCCATCGCCACCTTTCGCCGCCTGCTGCATGCGAGCCGCAGCGACCCGAGCTGGGTCGTGGCCGGCTGGCTGGCGGTGCTCGGTGGTTTCCTGGTGTTCGGTTACCTGTGCGTGATCGCCGGCTGGACACTGGCCTTCATGTTGCGCGCCGCCTCCGGTGCGTTTGCCGGGCTCACGGCCGACGGCGTGGCGGCGGTGTTCACCGCGCTGGTGCACGATCCGGAGAAGCAGCTGTTCTGGCACCTGCTGTTCGTCGCCATGACCATGGCCGTGACGCTCGGCGGCGTGCGTGCCATCGAGCGCGTCACGCGCTGGGCGTGGCCGGCACTCGGCGTGCTGCTGGCCGCGCTGCTCGCCTATGCCGCTTTCACCGATGCCATCGTGCCGGCGCTGGCGCGCGTGCTGATGCCGGACTTCGCGCGCTTAGACGGCGCGGGCGTGCTTACTGCCGCCGGCCAGGCGTTCTTCAGCCTCGGGCTCGGGGTCGGGGCGATGCTGATGTACAGCGCCTACGCCGAGGGCGAGTTCTCGACCGCGCGCGCGGCGTTCGGCATCGCGGCCATCGATACCGCGGTTGGACTGCTCGCCGCGGTCGTGGTCGTCACGTTGCTCGCCGCCGGCGGCGTTGAGCCGGCGGGCGGACCGGCGCTGGTGTTCGAGGCCCTGCCGCTCGCCCTTGACCATCTGCGCGGCGGGGCGCTGATCGGCAGCGCCTTTTTCCTGCTGCTCACGCTGGTGGCGTGGCTCGCGGCCGTCGCCCTGGTCGAGCCGGTGGTGGTGTGGTTGCAGGAGACGCGCGGCTGCTCGCGCCTGCGCGCCTGCGCGCTCGCCGGCCTCGGCGCGTGGCTGCTCGGGGTGGTGTTCATCCTGTCGTTGAACCACTGGGCGTTCGAGTTCCGGCTGTTCGATTCGGTCAAGCACCTCGGTCTGTTCGATGTGGCGCAACTGCTCACGGTCCAGATCCTGCTGCCGCTCTGTGGTATCCTGACCGCGCTGTTCGCGGGCTGGGCGCTGCGCAGCGCGACGACACGCGAATGGCTTGGCATGCAGTCGCTGTGCGGCCACGACCTGTGGTTGTGGCTCAATCGCCTGCTGGTCCCGATCGTACTGACGGTGTTGCTGTTCAATCTGTCGGCGCTGTTCCTGTGACTGTCATTCATCGCTCGGCGCTCGTGCCCTACGGCGCGCAGGAGATGTACGCCCTGGTTGCCGACATCCCGGCCTATCCGGCGTTCCTGCCGTGGTGCGGCGCCGCGCGCGTGCTGGCGCAGGAAGGGGAAACCGTGGTGGCGTCGATCCAGATCGTCTACAGCGGCGTCAACAAGACCTTCACCACGCGTAACCGGATGGTCGCGGGCGAACGCATCGACATGCGGCTGGTGGAGGGCCCCTTCAAGCAACTAATCGGGCTGTGGCGTTTTACGTCGCTCGATGCCCAGTCGTCGAAGGTGTCGCTCGACATGAACTTCGAGTTTTCCAATCGCCTGCTTGGCATGATGATCGGGCCGGCGTTCACGCAGATCGCCAACGGCCTGGTGGACGGCTTCCTCAAGCGCGCGCAGGCGGTGTATGGCAAGCGCTGAGCTCGCGGTCACCGTCGCCTACGCCACGACCGGGCAGCAAGCGCTGCTCCCCGTGCGCGTCGCGCCCGGCAGCACGGTGGGCGAGGCGATCCACACGAGCGGCATCCTGCAGCAGTTCCCCGAGATCGATCTCGCCCGCCAGGCGGTCGGCATCTTCGGCGAGCGCGCCGCGCTCGGCGATCCGGTTCGCGACGGCGATCGCATCGAGATCTACCGGCCGTTGCGCGCCGATCCGAAAGAGGCGCGGCGCGCGCGGGCATCCGGCCGCCCCGCGGCGCCAGGACGGGCCCGCGGCTAGGGGGTGGCGAGGGGTGCCGGGGCGGCGGCACGCGCGGTGACGTCGCCTTCGATACGCACCAGTTGGTCGTTCTGGAAGTAGATCGTCAGACGACGCGTCTCGGGAAACAGCGCCCCGCCCTTGCGCAGCGAGTAGTAGTAGTCCCAGCGCTGCGGGTGGAACGGGTCGGTGATGAGCGGTGTGCCGAGCACGAAGCGCACCTGGTTCGGCGTCATGCCGGGCTTGAGCAGGTCGACCATCTCCTGCGTGACGATGTTGCCCTGCGGCACATCGACCCGGTATACCGTGATGCAGCCGCTTGCGCCGAGGGCGAACAGCAGCACAAGCAGTGGGGCGATGCGGGCCAACACGTTGGAGTTCATCGGAAGCTGAATTAGACTCCGGCCATCATACCGCAGGTCGCTCACCGCACGTATTGCCACGCCGCCCATGTCTGCGCGCACCGACAATGAAGAAGGCGCCGAGGGCCTGAAGAAGGCCGGTCTCAAGGCGACCCTGCCGCGCCTGAAGATCCTGCGCATCCTGGAGAGCGCGCCGCAGCCGCACCTCACCGCAGAGGACGTGTACAAGCAGCTGCTCGGCGCCGGTGAGGACGTGGGGCTTGCCACGGTCTACCGGGTGCTCACGCAGTTCGAGTCGGCGGGACTCGTCATTCGCCACAACTTCGAGGGCGGCCGCGCGGTGTTCGAGATCAATCACGGCGGGCATCACGATCATATGGTATGCGTGGAGTGCGGGCGCGTGTTCGAATTTGTCGACACGCAGATCGAGGAACGCCAGCGCAAGGTCGCGGAGAAGGCCGGCTTTGCCATCGACGACCATGCGCTCTACCTCTACGGCGTGTGCGAGGGCATGCGCAAGCACGGCCGCTGTTCGAAGAAGTAGCGGCCTCAGGCGCGTGCCGGCTGCCAGGCGAGCGCGGCCACAACCGGCACGGCAAGCGTGAGCACCACGAGCGCCCCGGCCGGCAGATCGAGCAGCGCCGACAGCGCAAGCCCTACGGCATAGGCGAGCGCACCGAGCGCATACGCCGCCGGAAGGCGCCAGCGCCCGGGCAGGGCGCGGGTGGCGAGCGCCGGCAGGATCAGGCTCGCGAACACGAGGTACACCCCCACGAGCTGCACCGAGGACGTCACGGCCAGCGCGAACAGCACGTAGAACAGCCACGGCGGCAGCCGCTCGCGCAGGCCGAACCACAACACGAGGACCACCGCGGAGAGAAGCGCCACGGGTAGGAGTTGCGCATAGCCCACCCAAAGGATCTGGCCGACCAGCAGTTCCTTCAGGTGCTCGCCACCCTGCGGGTTGGCGGCGAGCAGCAGCACGGCGGCGCTCGCCGCCAGCACGAACAGCGATCCGATCAGCGCCTCCTGGATCGCCGGCCAGCGGCGCTCGAAGGCGTTGAGCAACAGCGCCGCGCTGAGCGCCGCCGCGGCCGCCGCGAGCTGGACGGCCCAGGCGGGCGGCTCGTGCGCCAGGTTGTGCGCGGCGATCACGCCGAGGCCTGCAACCTGCGCCACGGCGAGATCGATGAAGATGATGCCGCGGCGCAGCACTTCCTGCCCGAGCGGTACGTGTGTGGCGAGCACCAGCAATCCGGCGAGCAGCGCCGGCACGAGGATGCCGAGATCGAGCGCCGGGCTCATCGCAGACCCGCAAGCAGCCGTTCGATCGTGTCGCTGAACAGGCCGTAGAGGTCGGCCGCTTCCTTGCTGCCGCCCACGGTGTAGGGCAGCGCCACGATGCGCACGCCGGTCTCGCGCGCGAGCCACTCGCCCGCGCGCGCGTCCTGGTAGGGGGTGCGGATCACCATCCGCGCCGGGGCGCGCGCAAGCTCTGCCTTGAGGGCGGCGAGATGCGCGGCGGTCGGCGGCAGACCCGGCTTGGGCTCGAGCGTGCCGGCCGGCTGCATCCCGAGCCAGTCGTACAGATAGACCCAGTCCTTGTGGTGCGCGACCACGCGCACCCCTTTCAAGGGTGCCGCGCGCGCCTCCCACTGGGCGATCGCCTCGCGCCAGCGTTGCGCGAAGCGCTCGTGCCGCGCCCGGTAGTGCCCGGCCTGCGGCGCATCGAGCGTGCCCAGCCGCTCGGCGAGTGCGGCGGCCACACGCGCCACACGCCGCGGATCGGTGTGCACGTGCGGATTGCCGGCCGCATGCACGTCGCCCTGGGCGCGGTCGAGCGTCTGCGGCACCTCGAGCAGCGGGACTTGGCTCGCGGCCTCGAAGTAGCCGGGTGTGCCGGGCTGCACGCGCGCGTTGCCGGCCTGGCGCAGTAGCATCGGCAGCCAGCCGGTCTCGAGCTCGGCGCCGGTGCAGACCACGAGATCGGCCGAACGCAGCCGCGCAATGAGACTCGGTCGCGCCTCGATGTGATGCACGTCCTGCAGGGCCGTGGTGGCGCTGAAGGCCGTCACCTGCTCGCCGCCCAACTCCCCGGCAAGGGCGGCCCATTCCGGCTCGCAGGCGAAGACCGTGAGCGCGGCGGCTGCCGGCTGAGGTAGCGCAGCCGCGGCCACAAGTATTGCGATGAAGCGATGGATGCGCATGGCAGTCCTCCCCTAGAACGCATGCGCGCCGTGCGCGCCCAGGCTCATGAGGTACTGCAGGTACCACTGGTGATCGGTGGCATCGGCGCGCGACTCATCGCGGTTGTACTGCAGGCGCAGGCGCGAGTACTCGCTCCCCGACCAGTCGAGCATCGCGGCGGCGCGCCGCGGCGCGTGGCCGGCGTTGTCGAGCGCCGTGCCGGCGAGTGCGGCATCGACGCTGTCGGTTTCCAGCCGGTCGTAGCGCAGGCCCACACGCCACTGGGGGATGAACTGGTAGACGGCCTGCGCGTACCAGCCGCGCTGCTTGCCGCGATAGGCGAGCGGCGTGCCGGAGGAGGCCGGGTCGAATTCGCCGTCGTTGTCGGCGACGAAGTATTCGGCCTGGAACTTGGCGTTGGTCTGCCGGGGATTGCCGTTGGGCGCCCACTTCCACACGAAATCTACCCCGGTGAGTTTCACTGTTCCGGTGAACAGATCCGGGGCCGCGGGATCACCGCTTTCGCGCGCTTCGGACTCGGCCTTAAGGTACGACAGCCCGGCGCGCCAGGCGTGGCTCGCGCCGACATCACCGCCCAGGTGCGCGAACAGCGTGCGGGCGCCCTTGCCGTCCTTGGCGGCACCGCCGGCCGGGAAGGCATCGCCACGAAAGAGCTCGGCGCCGAATTCCACGAGCAGCGCGGCCGGGGCGACCCAGCGCAACTGCACGCCGTCGTCGCCGTACTGCGGCCCGAGCAGCGCGCGGTAGACGAGCGGCGCATCGGCGAAGTCCCAGGCATGCGGGTGCTGAGAGTTGAGATAACCCAGGTGCGACAAGAACCGGCCGGCCCGGGCGGTGAAACCCGCACCGAGCGCGAGCGTTTCGAAATACGCCTCCTCGATCTTGATTTCGTTCTCGGGCGTGAGCGCCGCGGTGAAATGGCCGTAGAACTTGTCGTCGATACTGGCGCTCATCACGAGCTCGGATTCGCCGAGCGACAATCCGCGCTCGCCCGGCCCGGTCTCCGGTGCGAGCGAAAAGCCCGGTAGCGCGTAGCTTGCGGGGTCCTGCGAAAAATCGGCGTACGTGCCGTTGAGGATAAGGCTAACGGCAGGGTTGAACGCGCTCGTGGTGGTCTTTTTGTCTTTGGCCTCCGGTGCCGGTGGCGCGGCGCTTTCAAGCGCCTGGACCCGGGTTTCGAGTGTGCGCAGGCGCTCTTCATCGAGCGTTCTGCTTTGTTCGGCGTGCGCAACGGCTGCGCCGACGAGTAACGCGCCGCAGGTCACGACGCATGAAAATGTCATTGACATGAGATCTCTCCGAAATGCCAGGTGCCGGGCGGATCGCCCGGCGATCGCAAGCGCCGGCTTGGCCGGCACCGCCGTTCGACTAACGGGGGAGAGAGTGCGGCAGGGGCGGCGCGCGGCTGTGGTAGCCGCTCGCGAGGCTGATGCAAGCCCTCGTCGTGGGTGGACTTGAGGAGGGAACAGTCGACGGGACGGCGATTTGCGCAAGCGCGCCCGAAACCGGCGTCTTGCCGAGGTGATCGGCGAACACGCACAGTGCGCACGCGGCGTCGGTCTTGTGCGCGTCGTGCTTGACGGCGTGCGCCACCGCGCCGAGTTGCGCCGCGAGCAGCAGCACGGTGAACCCGGCAGTGAGCAGCCGGGCCGCGGCTCGGCGTGCCTTGTTCCTGGGCGTGTGCACGGCGGTAGTTTCTAGTATCTGCTTTCCCGCTTCAAGTTCGCAGCTCGAAACTCGGAACTAGCGCAGTTCCTTCAGCACCGCGGTCTCATCGCAGCTGTTGAACTTGTAGCACTTCACACACACGCTCCAGACCTTCTCCGGCAGGGTCTCCTTCGGCACTGTCTGGAAGCCGAGCTTGTGAAAGAAGCCGGGCACGTAGGTGAGCGCCATGATGCGCTTGAGCCCGAGGCGGCGCGCCTCCTCGACGATGCGCTCCACCAGCAGACGCCCAAGCCCTCGACCTTTGAAGCTGTCGTCGACCACGAGCGAGCGCACCTCGCCCAGGTCCTCGGTGAAGATCTCGAGCGCGCCGCACGCGACCACCTGGCCGGCGATCTCGATGACGAAGAAATCGCGCAGGTGCCGGTACAGCTCGCTCATGGTGCGCGGCAGGAGGTTGCCCTGCTGCGCGTAGATTTCGAGCAGGTGATGAATGAGCGGCACGTCGCCGATCGCCGCCGGTCGCACGGTCGGCGTGATTGCCGCGCCCGGCGGACTGGATTCAGGCTGAAGCACGGCTCAGCATGTCCTCGGCGTGCGCGAGCGTCTGCTTGCTGATCTCAATGCCGCCGATCATGCGCGCGATCTCCTTGACGCGCGCGGCGGCGGTCAGTGGCCGCACCTCGACCTGCACGGTGTCCTTGTCGCTGCGCTTGCTGACCGCGAGATGATGGTGGCCGAGGGCGGCCACCTGGGCAAGGTGCGTGATGCACAGTACCTGGCGCGCGGCGCCAAGCGCGCGCAGCGTCTGGCCGACGATCTCCGCCACGCGCCCGCCCACGCCGACATCGACCTCATCGAAGATGAGTGTGGGGATGCGCCCGAGGCTGGCGGTCTCGACCTGCAGCGCAAGCGAGATGCGCGACAGCTCCCCGCCCGAGGCGACCTTGGCGAGCGCGCGCGCCGGCTGACCCGGGTTGGCGCTCACCAGGAACTCGACCCGCTCGAGCCCGTGCGCCGACAGCTCGCCCTCGGCGAGCGGCGTGAGGCTCACCTCGAAGCGTCCGCCCGGCATGCCGAGCTCCTGCATGCGCGCGCTCACACGTTCGGCGAGTTTCCGGGCGGCGGTCTTGCGCTGGCGTGACACGTCCTTGGCGAGCCGGAGATAGGCATCGCGCGCCGCGGCGATGTCCTGCTCGAGGCGCGCCAGGTTGGTGTCGTAGTTCTCGAGATCGGCCAGCTCGGTGCGCAGCCGCGCCGCCACCGCCGGCAGCTCTTGCGCCTTGACCTTGTGCTTGCGCGACAGCTCGTGGATCGTGCCGATGCGATTCTCCAGGAACGCCAGGCGCTGCGGGTCGAGCTCAAGATCGTCGAGATAGCCGTGCAGCTGGGCGGCGGCCTCATCGACCCGGATCGCGGCCTCCTCGAGCAGCCGGGCAATCTCGCCGAGGCGCGTGTCGAAGCGGCTCAGGGCCTCGAGCCGCCCCCGCACGCGCGCGAGCGCCCGCGCGATCGAGTGTTCGTCGTCGTCGTAGGCGGCGTGCACCGCCTGTTGCACGCCCTCGAGCAGCTCCGCGCCGTTTGCCAGGCGCGCGTATTCCTCCTCGAGCTGCGGGATCTCCTCGGCGCCGAGCTTGAGCGCGTCGAACTCGCGCACCTGGTAGCGCAGCAGCTCCACCCGTGCCTCGCGGTCGGACGACTCGCGCCGCAGCGTCGCGTAGCGCTCCTGCAGGTCGCGCAGCGCGCGATACTGCTCGCCCAGCCGCTCGACGGTGTCGGCGAGCCCCGCATAGTCATCGAGGGTCTGGCGCTGCGCCTCGCGCTTGAGCAGTGACTGGTGCTCGTGTTGTCCGTGCAGGTCAACCAGCAGCTCGCCCAGCTCGCGCAGCATCTGCACGGGCACCGGCCGGCCATTGATGTAGGCGCGCGACGGTTTGTCGGCCTCGACCACGCGCCGCACCACGCATTCCTCATCGCCGAACAGGTCCTGCGCCTTGAGCCAGCGCGCGGCGTCGGTGCAGGGCTTGAGCGCGAAGGCGGCGCTCACCTCCGCGCGGCTCGCGCCGTGCCGGATCACGCTGCTGTCGGCGCGCTCGCCGAGCGCCAGGGCGAGCGCGTCGATCAGGATCGACTTGCCGGCGCC
Source organism: uncultured Acidiferrobacteraceae bacterium (assembly GCA_964629975.1). Lineage (GTDB taxonomy): Bacteria > Pseudomonadota > Gammaproteobacteria > Acidiferrobacterales > Sulfurifustaceae. The sequence continues at coordinate 13,609 of CAZVUN010000007.1, forward strand.
GGTCTCGCCGGTCAGCACGCTGAAGCCGGGCTCGAGTGCCAGCTCCAGGCTGCGCACGATCGCGAAGTCGCGTATGACGAGTTGCGCCAGCATCGGTGGTCAGGCGCCCCAGGAGAGCTTGGCGCGCAGCACGTCGAAATGGCTGCGCCCGGAGGGGTGCAGCAGCTCGACCGGCGTGGCGGCGCGGCGCGCGTAGATGCGGTCGCCCGCCTCGAGGGCGTAGCTGAGCTGCCCGTCGAAGGTCGCCTGCGCGTGGCCCGGGGCCTGGCCGACCATGACGATCTCCACGGTGCTGTCGCTCGAAACCACGATCGGGCGAAACGACAGGGTGTGCGGGCAGATCGGCACCAGCGCAATGGCGGGCAGTGCCGGATGCAGGATCGGCCCGCCGGCCGACATGGCGTAGGCCGTGGAGCCGGTCGGGCTCGAAACGATGATGCCATCGGCGCGCGAGTCGATGACGAACTCGCCGTCGAGGTAGATCTCGAATTCGATCAAGCGCGCGATGTCGCCCTTGGTCACCACCACGTCGTTGAAGGCGGTCGAGGTGTGCACGATGCGCCCGCGGCGCATCACCTCGGCCTGCAACAGCAGGCGCTGCTCGATCTGGTAGTCGCCGTCGAGGATGCGACCGATCTGCTCGAGCATGTGCTCGGCCGGGATGTCGGCGAGGAAGCCGAGCCGCCCGAGGTTGACGCCGATGATCGGCACCCCGCAGGGCGCGAGGCTGCGCGCGGCGTTGAGCAGGGTGCCGTCGCCGCCGACGACCACGGCGAGGTCGATGAGCGGGCAGAGTTCGGCCGCCGCTCGGTGCGCCAGGCCGGCCGACGGCACGACCCCGGCGGTGGCGTCCTCGACGATGACCTCCAGCCCGCGCGAGGCGAGATAGCCGGCCAGACGCGCCACGTGACCGCCGACGGACGGGTCCTGGTACTTGCCGAACAGGCCGACGGTCTGGATGGCTTTCTTCATGGGGGGTTGTTCGCGAAAGCGTAACGCTAGCACGCGCGCCAGCCCCGGCCAATGCAGCGCCGGCGCGCGCAGGTCCTTGATTCAGGCCGCGACGATGGCATCTATCGGGGATGGCAGTCCCGCAGGGGGAGTGCTAGATTTGCCCGAGGCTTGCAGTCATGACCGTCCTCAGCCACCGCGCAGAGCTTCTGCTCCGAACCCTGATCGAGCGTTACATCGCCGATGGCCAGCCCGTCGGCTCGCGCACGCTGGCGCGCCAGGCCGGGCTCGACCTGTCGCCGGCGACCATCCGCAACGTCATGGCGGATCTCGAGGAGCTGGGGCTCATCCGCGCGCCGCACACCTCGGCGGGGCGCGTGCCAACCGAAAAGGGCTACCGGGTGTTCGTCGACACGCTGCTCAAGGTCAAGCCGCTCGATTCGAGCGAGGTCAGCAAGCTCAAGACCGAGTTGCAGGGCACCCAGGATCCGCAGCAGCTCATCGCCTGCGCCTCGCACATGCTCTCCGAGGTGAGCCACCTGGCCGGTCTGGTGATGCTGCCGCGGCGCGACGATCTGAAGGCGTTTCGCCACATCGATTTCGTGCAGCTGTCCGCCGGCCGCCTCCTGGTCATCATCGTGACGCAGGACGGACAGGTGCATAACCGCATCCTCACGACCGACCGTGACTACGCGCCGGCGGAGCTCACGCGCGCGGCCAATTACTTCAACGACACCTTCAGCGGCATGCCGCTCGCGGACGTCAAGCGCGCACTGGTCGCGGAGATGCAGCAGACCAGCGCCGACATGCAGCGCGTGATGCAGCTCGCCGTGTCCATGGCCGCGCAGGCCTTCGCCGCGGAGCGCGACGACGCCGATGAGCTGGTGGTGAGCGGGGAGTCGAACCTGATGGATTTTCCCGAGCTCGGCGACGTGCGCATCCTGCGCCGGCTGTTCGACGCCTTCAACACCAAGCGCGACCTGCTGCAACTGCTCGATCAAAGCGCGCAGGCCGGCGGCGTGAAGATCTTCATCGGCTCCGAGTCGGGCTACGCGCCGCTCGCCGACTGCAGCCTGGTGACCGCCCCCTACAGCATCGAGGGGCAGGTCGTCGGCACCCTCGGGGTCGTCGGTCCGACCCGCATCGCCTACGAACACGTCATTCCGGTCGTCGATATCACCGCGCGGCTGCTGTCGAGTGCCTTGAGCCTCACCGAGCGCGGCGGACGGCTTGAAAGTCCCGGGCACTAGCCCTATCTCTGCGGTTGATTTCCCCACGGGTAATGGAGTCTCTGCGCCCATGAGCCAGAACCAGGAAGAAGTGCCTGCCGCCAGCACCGCGGCACCGCAGGGTGAGGCGGCGCCGGCCAGCGCCCCGGAGTCATCGCCGGCCGCGGAGGTGGCGCAGCTCAAGGCCGAGCTCGCGGCGGCACGCGCCCAGGCGAGCGAGAACCAGGACAAGTTCCTGCGCGCCATGGCGGAGGCCGACAACGTGCGCCGCCGCGCCGAGCAGGACGCCGCCAGCGCGCGCAAGTACGCGGTCGAGCGTTTCGCCACGGAACTGCTGCCGGTGCGCGACAGCCTCGAGCTCGCGCGCACCGTCGATATCCAGGCCGACAGCGCGCTCGCGGTGCAGAAGATGCACGAAGGGCTGGATCTCACCCTCAAGCTGATGGACGCGGCGCTGCAAAAGTTCGGCGTCAGCGTGATCGACCCGCGCGGCGAGAAATTCGATCCCACCCGGCATCAGGCGATCAGCATGGTGGAGTCTGTCGAGGTGCCGGCCAACCACGTGCTGAGCGTAGTGCAGAAGGGTTTTACCCTGCACGACCGGGTACTGCGCCCGGCGATGGTGGTCGTGGCCAAGGCGCCCGCCTCCGGCGCCGTGGCCGCCCCGGCCGCGGGCGAAAACCCTTGAAAACCCGGGTCCTACCCCCATTCCTGAATCCACACAGCGGTTAACAACCCTAACTTCTCGAGGTTTGCGCAATGGCAAAGATTATCGGTATCGACCTGGGCACGACGAACTCCTGTGTCGCGATCATGGAGGCCGGCAAGGTCAAGGTCATCGAGAACAGCGAGGGTGACCGCACGACACCGTCGGTCGTGGCCTTCACCGAGGAAGGCGAAGTCCTGGTCGGCCAGTCGGCCAAGCGCCAGGCCATTACCAATCCGCAAAACACCTTGTACGCGGTCAAGCGTCTGATCGGACGCAAGTTCGAGGAAGACGTGGTGCAGCGCGACATCAAGCTCGTGCCGTACAAGATCGTCAAGGCCAAGAACGGCGACGCCTGGGTCGAGGTGCACGGCAAGGCCATGGCGCCGCCCGAGGTGTCGGCGCGCGTGCTGCAGAAGATGAAGAAGACTGCCGAGGACTACCTCGGCGAAGAGGTCAAGGAGGCGGTCATTACGGTTCCCGCCTATTTCAACGATTCGCAGCGCCAGGCGACCAAGGACGCCGGGCGCATCGCCGGTCTCGAGGTCAAGCGCATCATCAACGAACCGACCGCGGCGGCGCTCGCCTACGGCATGGACAAGAAGCCGGGCGACTCCAAGATCGCGGTGTACGATCTGGGCGGCGGCACGTTCGACATCTCCATCATCGAGATCGCCGAGGTCGACGGCGAGCACCAGTTCGAGGTGCTCTCGACCAACGGCGATACCTTCCTGGGCGGCGAAGACTTTGACAAGCGCATCATCGATTACCTGGCCGATGAGTTCAAAAAGGACCAGGGCATCGACCTGCGCGGCGATCCGCTCGCCATGCAGCGCCTGAAGGACGCCGCCGAGAAGGCCAAGATCGAGCTGTCCTCGAGCCAGCAGACCGATGTGAACCTGCCGTACATCACGGCCGACGCCAAGGGTCCGAAGCATCTCAACGTCAAGCTCACGCGTGCCAAGCTCGAGGCGCTGGTCGAGGACCTGATCGCGCGAACCATCGAGCCGTGCAAGGTCGCGCTCAAGGATGCGGGCCTGAAGGCCTCCGACATCAACGACGTGATCCTGGTGGGCGGCCAGACGCGCATGCCCAAGGTGCAGGAAGTCGTCAAGGACTTTTTCGGGCGCGACCCGCGCAAGGACGTCAATCCGGACGAGGCCGTGGCCATCGGCGCCGCCATCCAGGGCGCGGTGCTGGGCGGTGACGTCAAGGACGTGCTGCTGCTCGACGTGACGCCCCTGAGCCTCGGCATCGAAACGCTGGGCGGCGTCATGACCAAGATCATTACCAAGAACACCACCATCCCGACCAAGGCGAGCCAGGTGTTCTCGACCGCCGACGACAACCAGAGCGCGGTCACCGTGCACGTTCTGCAGGGCGAGCGTGAGATGGCGGCCGGCAACAAGTCGCTCGGACGCTTCGACCTGACCGGCATTCCGCCGGCCCCGCGCGGCGTGCCGCAGATCGAGGTCACCTTCGACATCGACGCCAACGGCATCCTGCACGTCTCGGCCAAGGACAAGGCCACCGGCAAGGAGAACAAGATCGTCATCAAGGCCGGGTCGGGGCTCACGGAGGAGGAGATCCAGCGCATGGTCAAGGATGCCGAGGCGCACGCCGAGGAGGACCGCAAGGCGCGCGAGCTGGTGGAGGCGCGTAACCGTGCCGACGGCCTGATCCACTCGGTGCGCAAGTCGCTCGCCGAGATGGGCGACAAGCTCGCGGCCGGCGAGAAGGAAAAGATCGAGGCCGCGATCAAGGATCTGGAGGGCGCGATCAAGGCCGACGACCAGGTCGACATCGAGAAGAAGACCGAGGCGCTCATGAGCGCCTCGCACAAGCTCGCCGAGCAGATGTACGCCAAGGCCGGCGGGGCCGCCGGTGCTGCGCCCGGCGCCGAGGCCGGGGCAGGTGAGGAGAAGGCCACCGCCAAGGACAACGTGGTCGACGCCGAGTTCGAGGAAGTGAAGGAGAACAAGGGCAAGAAGTAGCGCCCCGGCAACAAGCAACGGCCGCGAAGGCACAGAGGCGTCGATGTCGATTGACCCCTGTGCCTTTCGTGTTTAATGTCCGCGCGATTTTCGCAACCGCACCGATCGATGGCGAAGCGAGACTACTACGAAACACTGGGTGTCGCGCGCAACGCGTCCGAGGCCGACATCAAGAAGGCCTATCGGCGCCTCGCCATGAAGTATCACCCCGACCGCAACCCGGGTGACAAGGGCGCCGAGGCCAAGTTCAAGGAGGCCAAAGAGGCCTACGAGATCCTGTCCGACGCGCAGAAGCGCGCCGCCTACGACCAGTTCGGTCACGCCGGTGTCGATCCGTCCGCGGCCGCCGGGGCCGGCGGCTTCTACGGTGCGGGCGCCGGCGCTGCCAGCTTCGCCGACATCTTCGGCGATGTGTTTGGCGACATCTTCGGGGCCGGCCGCGCGCGCGGCGGCAGCCAGGCGTACCGCGGCGCGGATCTGCGCTATTCGCTGGAGCTCTCGCTCGAGGACGCGGTCAAGGGCACCGAGGTGCGCATCCGCGTGCCGTCGCTCGAGACCTGCGGCACGTGCAAGGGCAGCGGCGCCCGGCCCGGTACCTCGCCCACGGTGTGTCGCACCTGCGGCGGGCACGGGCAGGTGCGCATGCAGCAGGGATTCTTTTCGATCCAGCAGACCTGTCCGAACTGCCGCGGGCAGGGCAAGGTCGTGACCGATGCCTGCCCCGACTGTCGCGGCGCCGGGCGCGTGCAGCAGACCAAGACCCTGTCGGTGAAGGTCCCGGCCGGTGTCGATGAGGGCGACCAGATCCGCCTCGGTGGCGAAGGCGAGGCCGGCGAGAACGGTGGTCCGCCCGGGGATCTGTACGTGCAGGTGCGCCTGAAGCCCCATCCGGTGTTCAAGCGCGAGCACGACGATCTGTACTGCGAGGTCCCGGTAAGCTTTGCGATTGCCGCCCTCGGCGGCGACGTCGATGTCCCGACGCTCGAGGGTCGCGCCAGCATAAAGATCCCGCCGGGCACGCAGAGCGAGAAGCTGTTCCGCCTGCGCGGCAAGGGCGTGCGCAACGTGCGCAGCGGCGCGATCGGCGACCTGTACTGCAAGGTCAGCATCGAGACGCCGGTCAATCTCACCGCGCAGCAGGAGAAGCTGCTGCGCGAGTTCGATGCGTCGCTGCGCGCCGGCGGCGCCAAGCACAGCCCGCGCGAATCGTCCTGGCTCGACCGGCTCAAGGCGGTGTTCAAGTAGGCGCACCGCGTCACGCACGCACAGCGCGGCGCGTGAGGCGCCCCCCCGATTCGTTGACCGGTCGCGGCGCGCGCTGTTAAATGCCGCATGCACTCACACGGTCGACCAGCACCATGATCAACGTCGCGATTGCCGGGGCGGGCGGGCGCATGGGGCGCGCGCTCATCGATGCCATCACCCGCGCCGAAGGCGTGCGGCTTGCCGGGGCGCTCGAGCGCGCCGGCTCGACCGCGATCGGCGCCGACGCCGGCGAGCTCGCCGGTGTTGGCAGGCTCGGCATCGCGGTGACGGACGATCTTGCGGGCATGGGCTTTGACGTGCTCGTCGATTTCACCAACCCTCCCGCCACGCTCGCGCACCTCGCGCATTGTCGCGCGGCCGGTCGCAAGCTCGTGATCGGCACGACCGGTTTCGATGACGCGGCCAAGAGCCAGATCGCAGCGGCGGCGCGCGACATCGCCATCGTGTTCGCGCCCAACATGAGTGTCGGCGTGAATCTGTGCTTCAAGCTGCTCGACCTGGCCGCGCGGGTGCTGGGCGAGGGTGTGGACATCGAGGTGATCGAGGCCCATCACCGCTACAAGGCCGATGCCCCGTCGGGCACGGCGTTGCGCATGGGCGAGGTGGTGGCCAAGGCGCTCGGGCGCGACCTCAAGCAGGTCGGCGTGCACGGCCGCCACGGGCTGACCGGCGAGCGCGCGCGCGAGGCGATCGGCTTTTCCGTCATCCGTGCCGGTGACATCGTCGGCGAGCACACCGTGCTGTTCGCCGGCGGCGGCGAGCGCGTGGAGATCACGCACAAGGCCGAATCGCGTGCCACCTTTGCCTTTGGGGCGCTGCGCGCCGCGCGCTGGCTGGCCGACCGGCCGAGCGGTCTGTACGACATGCAGGACGTGCTCGGCCTGCGCTAGGCGGGCGCCCGCCTCGCGCGCACGCGGTCTGCGCGTGGCGTCGCGCCCGAGGTGCGCAGCAGGCAGGCTCCCCAGCGACGCGGGCCGCTTACCGGGCGGTCCGCGGGCGATGAGCGAGAGGCGCGGCCGCTACACCTTGAATTGACGGACCAGGGTCTGCAGTTCGGAGGACAGGCGCGAGAGCTCGTCGCTGGCCGAGGCGGTCTGCTGCGCGCCGTGCGCGGACTGCTCGGCCACGTCGCGGATGGCGACGATGTTGCGGCTCATCTCCTCGGCAACACTGCTCTGTTCTTCCGCGGCACTCGCGATCTGGGTATTCATGTCGCTGATGGTGCTGACCGCCTGGGTGATCGAGCCGAGCGAGGCGCCGGCCTTGGCGGCCTGTTGCACGGATTCCTGAGCGCGCGTGCGGCCCGACTGCATGGCCTCGACCGCCTGTGCCGCACTGGCTTGCAGGCGGCGGATCATGTCCTGGATTTCCTGGGTTGATTTCTGCGTGCGCGAGGCGAGCGTGCGCACCTCGTCGGCCACGACGGCGAAGCCGCGCCCTTGATCGCCGGCGCGCGCCGCCTCGATGGCGGCGTTCAGCGCGAGCAGGTTGGTCTGCTCGGCGATGTCCTTGATCACATCGAGCACCATGCCGATGTTGCCGGTGTCGGTCTCGAGCGTGTGAATGACGCCCGCCACCTTCTCGACTTCGTTGGCGAGGTTGTCGATCGCCGCGATGGTCTGGGTCACGACCTGCTTGCCACTCATGGCCTCCTTGGCGGCGCGCTGCGCGGCGTCGGCTGCCTGTGCCGTATTGCGCGCGACTTCCTGCACGGTCGTGGTCATCTCGGTCATGGCGCTCGCCACCTGGTCGGTCTCGGACTGCTGGCGCTTGGCGCCCTCGCTGGCCTGCACCGTGATGGCCGACATCTCCTCGGCGGCAGAGGCGAGCTGCGCGGTCGAGGCCGTCACCCGGCCGATGATGCCGTGCAACTGATCGAGCATGGCCTTGATCGCGATGAGCAGCTGCACGGTCTCGCACTTGGCGTTCCTGTCCGGATCGAGCTTGACCGTGAGGTCGCCTTCGGCCACGCGCTTGGCGACCTCCACCGCCTTGCCAAGGGGGCCGGTGATGCTGCGCGTGATGATCAGCGAGATCACAGCCACCACGACGAACGCCAGTGCGGCGATGACGATCATCATCACCACGCCCGCCCGGTAAGCGGCCTGGGCGTGATCGGCGGATTGCCGGGAACCGTCCTCGAGGTACTTGCGCATGTCGTCGAGGGCGGCCACCAGCCTGAGCTGCAGGTCGCGTACCTCACCCCGCACCAGGTCCGCGGCCTTCTTGTGCTCATCGGCCAGCGAGGCGTCCATGACCCGTTCGGTCGCGGCCTGGACCGCGCCCTCGGCGTCCTTGATCTTGGCCAGATGCTGCTTGCCGGACTCATCGACCAATTTCGCGAGTTCGTCGGCGGCCGCGTGGTAGTTCTTGCGCGCCTCCTTGGCGAGCTTCAGTTCCTTTCTCTTGAACGACAGGTCCTCCTGCATGACCACGTCGCGCAGCGCCACCATCTGGAAGCGCACGGCGTCGCGCATCGTGTTGAGGAGCGTGATCTTGGCGTAGTCCTGATTGACGATGCGGTCGAGGTCGGTTTGCAGGGCGCTCATGCGCTGCAGGCCCACCAGCGACAGCACCGTCATGAACAGGAGCACCAGACCGAAACCCGCACCGAGGCGGGTTCCCACCGTCATCTTCGCGCACAGCTCATTCATGGCAGGCCTCATCGTTCTGTTGGTTCTTGCGCCGAATTGCCGGACCGGCGCGACGCCGGGCCGGCAATGACGGCAGCGCTACTCGGCTGATACCGCGGAGTGCAGCACGCCGATGACCTGGCCGCCGTCCTTGATCGGGGCCGAGATCTGCACGCTCTTGATCTGCGTGGTCGGATCGGGTTTGGCCTCCTTGGCCGCCCACGCCGTGCCCTTGATCGCCGCCTGGAACGGCGGGCGCGAAGATACGTTGTACAGCAGCGGCTTGTTGCTGCCGGCGACGAGATTGCCGTCCTTGTCGCGCACGTACAGCTTGTTGATGGCCTTGTCCTCTTCCCACGCCTTGACCTTGGCGCTTGCGGGATTGCTCAGGATGGCCATCACGGTGGGGTCCTTGTCGCTCATGTCTTCCCACTTGGCATTGCTGATGGCGGCGGCGCCCCGGGCGTTGGCCTCCTTGACGGCCGACACGACCGCCGGGTCGGCGGCCCACTCGGTCAGCTTGGCCTTGTACTTCTCGACCTTGCTCTGCAAGTCGGGCGGCAGGTCGGCGGCGGCGGTACCGACGACCAGGGCGGCTGCCAGGCCGATCACGATCCGGCCGAGACCGGCGCGGGCATGCGCCGGGGTAAACAGATGCGTCATGGCGTCTCTCCTTTGAGCAAACGTTCACGATGAGATTGCAAACGCGGCACATCCGCGCCCGGGATACCGGCAGGCGCCCGGCACCGGATGCACCCGTTCAGCCGTCGTTTGCACGACCGCCCCGGCCTTGGCGGCCGCACCCGGCGTTTGCCGAGATGGACCGCGCGCCGGCGAGGCGCAGCGCAGGCGACGGAACCTGAAGCATCCGCCGAGATGCAAACCAAAGGCCAACTGCGCGCGAGCGATCGGTGCCTCCCGCAAGCGCAGGGCGCGCCTTCTCTGCCGGCCGTTCAGCGCGGCGCACCGAATGAACGCCGGCAGGGCGTCAAGAATTCGTCCGGCGTGCGCTTGCCCGCGTCGAAATGCCAGCGCCCGCGGCGGCGGTTTGATCTGCCCGGCGCACATCCTTTACCATTGCGTCTCAGCCCGTAGCCCCGTGAGGGCGATGCGAACCCAAGGCGGGAGAGGCCAGCGCGGTCTCTCCCGCCTTCGCATATCTGCGCGCAGACACCGAGGACCGATGCCCGTAGCCACCGCCCTGCTAGCCCTGGAAGACGGCACCCTGTTTCCGGGGGAGTCGATCGGCAGTCCCGGCCAGTCGGTGGGGGAGGTGGTGTTCAACACCGCCATGACCGGTTACCAGGAAATCCTGTCGGACCCGTCGTACGCGCGCCAGATCGTCACGCTCACCTATCCGCACATCGGCAATGTCGGCACCAATCCCGAGGACATGGAATCGGCGCAGGTGTATGCCGCCGGCCTGGTGATCCGCGATCTGCCCGTGCGCCTGTCGAACTGGCGCGCGGTCGAGGGCCTGCCACCGTTCCTGCGCCGTCACGGCATCGTGGCCATCGCTGGCATCGACACACGCAAGCTCACGCGGCTGCTGCGCGAAAAGGGCGCGCAGAACGGCTGCCTGGTCGCGGTCGATAAGGGCGGCAAGATCGACAAGAAAGCCGCGCTCGCCGCCGCGCGCGCGTTCCCCGGACTCAAGGGCATGGACCTCGCCCGGGAGGTGAGCACGGCAAGCGCCTATGGCTGGGACGAGGGCGAATGGGCACTCGGGCGCGGCTATGCCAAGGCTGACGCTTCGCGTTTTCACGTCGTCGCCTATGACTTCGGCATCAAGCGCAACATCCTGCGCATGCTCGCGGCGCGCGGCTGTCGCCTCACGGTCGTGCCGGCGCAGACCCCGGCGGCGGACGTGCTGGCCATGCAGCCGGACGGGGTGTTCTTGTCCAATGGTCCGGGCGATCCGGAGCCGTGCAGCTATGCGATCGAGGCGATTCGCCGCATCTGCGCCACCGGCCTGCCGGTGTTCGGCATCTGCCTCGGCCATCAGTTGCTTGGCCTCGCCTCCGGCGCCCGCACCATCAAGATGAAGTTCGGTCACCACGGGGCCAATCACCCGGTGCTCGACATCGATTCCGGGCGCGTGATGATCACCAGCCAGAATCACGGCTTCGCCGTGGACGAGGCCGGCCTGCCGGCGACGCTGCGCGTCACGCACCGCTCGCTGTTCGACGGCTCGATCCAGGGCATCGAGCGCACCGACGTGCCGGCGTTCTCCTTCCAGGGCCATCCCGAGGCGAGCCCCGGGCCGCACGATGTGGCGCCGTTGTTCGATCGTTTCATTGCGCTCATGGAGCGGTCCCGGCTCGCCGGTCGCGGGTCGCGGGTCAAAGAAGTCAGCGAGGCGTCCTGACGCAAGCCGCGACGCGAGTCCCCGTAGCCATGCCCAAGCGCACCGACCTGCACAGTATCCTTATTATTGGCGCCGGCCCGATCATCATCGGCCAGGGTTGCGAGTTCGACTACTCGGGCGCGCAGGCCTGCAAGGCGCTCAAGGAGGAGGGCTATCGCGTCATCCTCGTCAACTCCAACCCGGCCACCATCATGACCGATCCGGAGATGGCGGATGCGACCTATATCGAGCCGATCACCTGGCAGACCATCGCCAAGATCATCGAGCAGGAGCGCCCGAGCGCGCTGCTGCCCACCATGGGCGGGCAAACGGCCCTCAACTGCGCGCTCGATCTCGATCGGGAGGGGGTGCTGGAGAAATTCGGGGTCGAGATGATCGGCGCCAAGCGCGAGGCGATCGACAAGGCCGAGGACCGCGAGCGCTTCAAGAAGGCGATGGAGCGCATCGGCCTCACCTGCACGCGCGGGGCCATCGCCCACAGCCTGGAAGAGGCGCAGCAGGTGCAGGCCGCGATCGGCTTTCCGGTGATCATCCGCCCGTCGTTCACGCTCGGCGGCTCCGGCGGCGGCATCGCCTACAACCGCGAGGAGTTCCTCGCCATCTGCGAACGCGGGCTGGACGCCTCACCGACGCGCGAACTCTTGATCGAAGAATCGATCATCGGCTGGAAGGAGTTCGAGATGGAGGTGGTGCGCGATTCGGCCGACAACTGCATCATCGTCTGCTCGATCGAGAATTTCGACGCCATGGGCGTGCACACCGGCGATTCCATCACCGTGGCGCCGGCCCAGACCCTGACCGACAAGGAGTACCAGATCATGCGCGACGCCTCGATCGCGGTGCTGCGCGAGATCGGGGTGGACACCGGCGGCTCGAATGTCCAGTTCGCGATCAACCCGCGCGACGGGCGCATGATCGTCGTGGAGATGAACCCGCGTGTCAGCCGCTCCTCGGCGCTCGCCTCCAAGGCCACCGGCTTCCCGATCGCCAAGGTCGCGGCCAAGCTCGCGGTCGGCTACACGCTCGATGAACTCAAGAACGACATCACCGGCGGGCGCACCCCGGCGTCGTTCGAGCCGACCATCGACTACGTGGTGACCAAGATCCCGCGCTTCACGTTCGAGAAGTTCCGCGCCGCCGATCCGACCCTCACCACCCAGATGAAGTCGGTGGGCGAGGTCATGGCCATCGGCCGGACGTTTCAGGAGTCGCTGCACAAGGCGCTGCGCGCTCTGGAGGTCGGCAGCTACGGGCTCGAACCGCGCGTGGATGCGACGCTCGCGCGCGAGGAGGCCGAGAAGAAGCTCACGCAGGCGCTGCGGGTCCCGGGACCCGACCGGCTCTGGTATCTGGCCGACGCCTTCCGCTTCGGCATGTCGGTCGAGCAGGTATACGATCACTCGCATGTCGATCCATGGTTCCTGGCGCAGCTCCAGGACCTGGTGGAAACCGAGAGGCAGATTGCCAGGAAGGCCGGCCGCGCCAAGCCGACGGCGGCGAGCCTGCGCGCCTGGAAGCGCAAGGGTTTCTCCGACCGGCGCCTCGCGCAGCTGCTCGGCGTGAAGGAAGACCGGGTGCGCGCCTGGCGGCACGAGGCCGGCGTGCGCCCGGTGTACAAGCGCGTCGATTCGTGCGCCGCGGAGTTTGCCTCGAGCACCGCCTACATGTACTCGACCTACGACGAGGAGTGCGAGGCGGCACCGGAAGAGCGCAAGAAGATCATCGTGCTCGGCGGTGGCCCCAACCGCATCGGCCAGGGCATCGAGTTCGACTACTGCTGCGTGCACGCCTCGCTCGCGCTGCGCGAGGACGGCTACCAGACGATCATGATCAACTGCAACCCCGAGACCGTATCGACCGACTACGACACCTCGGACCGCCTGTACTTCGAGCCGCTCACGCTCGAGGACGTGCTCGAGATCATCGATCTGGAGAAGCCCACCGGCGTGATCGTGCAGTTCGGCGGGCAGACGCCGCTCAAGCTCGCCCGGGGGCTCGAGGCGGCCGGTGCGCCGATCATCGGCACGAGCCCCGAGTCGATCGACATCGCCGAGGACCGCGAACGCTTCCAGAAGCTCATCCACAGGCTCAAGCTGCTGCAGCCGCCCAATGCCACGGCACGCACGTCCGATCAGGCGGTGAAGCTCGCGGAAAGAATCGGCTATCCCCTGGTGGTGCGCCCGAGCTACGTGCTCGGCGGGCGCGCCATGGAGATCGTGCACTCGCGCGAGGACCTGGAGCGCTACATGCGCGAGGCGGTGCGCGTGTCGGAGGATTCGCCCGTGCTGCTCGACCGCTTCCTCAACGACGCCACCGAGGTCGATGTCGACTGCGTGAGCGACGGCAAGCAGGTGATCCTGGGCGGCATCATGCAGCACATCGAGGAGGCCGGCGTGCACTCCGGCGACTCGGCCTGCTCGCTGCCGCCGTACAGCCTGTCACAACAGCTGCAAGACGAGCTGCGCCGCCAGACCGTGGAGATGGCCAAGGCCCTCAAGGTCGTGGGCCTCATGAACGTGCAGTTTGCGATCAAGGACAATGAGGTCTACGTCCTCGAGGTCAACCCGCGCGCCTCGCGCACCGTACCGTACGTGTCGAAGGCCACGGCCCGGCCACTGGCCAAGATCGCGGCGCGCTGCATGGTCGGCCAGCCGCTCGCCGCGCAGGGCATCACCGCCGAGGTCACGCCACCTTACTATTGCGTGAAAGAGGCGGTGTTCCCGTTCATCAAGTTCCCGGGCGTCGACACCATGCTCGGGCCGGAGATGAAGTCGACCGGCGAGGTGATGGGTGTGGGGCGCAGCTTCGGCGAGGCCTTCTTCAAGTCGCAGACCGCGGCCGGTGCGGCCATCCCCACGGGCGGGCGCATGCTGATCAGCGTGCGCGACGCCGACCAGAAGGCGGTCGTCGAGATCGCCCGTTATTTCAGCGAGAACGGTTTCGAGATCCTTGCCACGCGCGGCACCGCCGCGGTGCTGGCGGCGGCCGGCGTGGCGGTCAAGCCGGTGAACAAGGTCTCGGAAGGTCGCCCGCACATCGTCGACATGATCATGAACGACGAGATCGACGTGATCATCAATACCGTGTCGGATCGTCAGAGCTATGCCGATTCCTACGCCATCCGGCGCCAGGGACTGCAGCACAAGGTGACGCACTACACGACGCTCGCCGCCGCGCGTGCCGCCGCCGAGGCGCATCGCCACCGCGCGGACATCGGGGTGAGCCGGCTGCAGGACCTGCATCAGGAGATCAACGCATGAAGAAGATGCCCATCACCGCCGCGGGCGCGCAAAAGCTCGCCGAGGAACTGCAGCGCCTGAAGTCCGTGGAGCGCCCGCGCGTCATCCAGGCGATCGCCGAGGCGCGCTCCCATGGCGACCTGTCGGAGAACGCCGAGTATCACGCGGCGCGCGAGCAACAGGGCTTCATCGAGGGCCGCATCGCCGAGCTCGAAAGCCGGCTTGCCAACGCACAGATCATCGACCCGAAGACGGTCAACGCACAGGGGCGGGTGGTGTTCGGGGCGACCGTCGACCTCAAGGACGTCGAGAGCGACCAGCAGGTGACCTACCAGATCGTCGGCGACTACGAGGCCGACCTTGCCCACGGCAGGATTTCGGTGAGCTCGCCCATCGCCCGTGCCCTGATCGGCAAGGAGGCGGGCGATGAGGTCGAGGTGCAGGTGCCGGACGGCACCCGCCACTACGAGGTGCTGGCAATCCGCTACGTGTAGCGGCGCGCCGGCGCGTGTGGCGCCTGTCCTTGCGTGGGCGCAACTTCGGCTATCCTCTGAACTGGGAGGCACGCCGGCGACGTCGGGCGGCGGCCAGAAAAGTGCTCTCAACCTGAGAATCCGCCACCCAGCCCCGTGGCCACGCCGATCCTCATCTGTGACGACTCGAGCTTCGCCGCGAAACAGCTGGCGCGCGCCCTGCCGTCGGACTGGGACGTCGAGGTGAGCTTCGCCAGCGGCGGGGAAGAAGCGCTCGCCGCGATCAAGGCCGGGCGCGGCGACATCCTGTTCCTCGACCTCAACATGCCCGGCATGGACGGTTACGACGTGCTCGCGGCAATCCGTGCGCAGGACCTGCCGAGCATGGTGATCGTGGTCTCGGGCGACATCCAGCCGGAGGCGCGCGAGCGCGTGCTCAAGCTCGGGGCGCTGGAATTCGTCAAGAAGCCGGTGAGCGGCGAGGTCATCACCGAGGTGCTCAAGCGCTACGGCATCCACCATGCGCTCGCGACCAGCACGCGCAAGTCCGAGTTCGAGGTCGACCTGCGCGATGCCTGCAAGGAGATTGCCAACGTCGCCATGGGCCGCGCCGCCGACCTGCTGGCGCGGTTGCTCGGCGTGTTCGTCGAGATGCCGATCCCCAAGGTCAACATGATCGAGGCCGCCGAGCTGCAAATGGCGCTCGCGCAGTTCGCCGAGCAGGGCGCGTGCGCCGGCGTGTGCCAGGGATTCATCGGCGCCGGTGTGGCGGGCGAGGTGCTCGCGACCTTCGACCAGCCGAGCTACGCCGACATCGCCGAGCTGCTGCGCTACGAGGGCACGGCCGACGAGGCCGGGCAGCAGGAGATGCTCGCCGACATCGCCAACATCGTGATCGGGGCGCTGCTCAAGGGCATTGCCGAACAGCTCGACATGAGCTTCAGCCAGGACTATCCGTTGCTGCTCGGCAGCCACCTGGACGTCGAGGCGTTGCTGCGGCGCAAGGCCGGGCGCTGGAAGAACATGCTCGCCATCGAGATGGCGACGCGCGTCGAGGGCAGACGCGTGTCGTGCCAGCTGCTGCTGCTGTTCACCGAAGACTCCCTCGCCACGCTGCAGCAGCGCGTGGCGTTCCTCGCGGGCTAGATCATGGCGGGCAAGGACAGCGAACTCGCCGAACTGCACTGGATGATGGACATCCTGCAGTCGATCGACGTCGGGCTGGTGGTGCTCGACCGCGAGTATCGCGTACAGATCTGGAACAGCTTCATGGCCAACCACTCCGGCTTGCTGCCCACGCGCGTCATTGGCAAGTCGATCTTCGAGCAGTTCGGCGAACTGCCGGAACAGTGGCTGCGGCGCAAGACCGCCTCGGTGTTCCTGCTGAACAATCGCGCCTTCACCACCTGGGAGCAGCGTCCCTACCTGTTCCGCTTCCGCAATTACCGGCCTATCACCGGCACGGCCGAGTTCATGTACCAGAACATCACTTTCATTCCGCTCATGTCGGTGACCGGCGAGGTCAATCACGTGGCGCTGGTCATCGATGACGTGACCGACATTGCCGTCAACAAGATCGAGCTCCAGGCCGCCAACCAGCAGCTCGCCCTCCTGAGCCGCACCGATCGGCTGACACAGCTCAATAACCGCGGCTACTGGGAGGAGGCGCTGGTCAGCGAGTTCGCGCGCGTGCGCCGCACGCAGCAGCCGGCCACGGTGATGATGTTCGACATCGACCACTTCAAGAAGGTCAACGACACCTACGGCCACCCGACCGGCGACGAGGTGATCCGCAACACCGCGAACCTGCTGCGCCAGTCGGTCCGCACCACCGATATCTGCGGGCGTTACGGCGGCGAGGAGTTCGGCGTGATCCTGGTCAACACGCGCCAGGCCGACGCCCACGTCGTGGCCGAGCGCCTGCGCAGCCGCATCGAGGCGTGCACGGTCGAGCACGAGGGCCAGACGATCCGCTACACCATCAGCATCGGCCTGGCCGAATGCTCCGCGACGCTGCCCGACCACAAGGCCTGGCTCGAGCGCGCCGACCAGGCGCTGTATGAATCCAAGCGCGGCGGCCGCAACCGCGTCACCGTCGCCGCGGCCTGAGCGCACCGCCCGCGCGGCGCGCTGCATCCGGCCACCCCGTTCAGCCAAGTTTCCGCCGGCATGGATTAATCCGGCACGCCCGCGCGTCCCGATGCGGCTGCGCCGCGCGCTTCATTGCTGCCGTCCCGACGTTGTGATTTGATAGCGGCGACCTGCCTGCCGCGGGTGCGGTTTCTTCGGCGCACGTTGCGGCGCGCAGGCAAAGAACAAGAAGGAGAGCCGTATGTCGTACCGCACCCATCTGCGAATCATCAGTGTCCCCGTCGTGTTGTCGGTCGCGCTGCTGCTGGCGGCGTGCAGTGGTGGCAGCGGTGGCGGAGAAAGCGCAGGCGGCACCACCCCCCCGGTACCGGTCACGACGAAAAAGGTCGGCGTGGTCGGGCTCAACACCGAGGACGGCGCCTTGGTGGCGTTCCTGCGAGCCGAGGGCTTCGTGCCCGTGATCTTGGACGGCGCGTCCCTCGTGGATTCGGCCACGGTCAATCAGTATGACTACCTGTTCTTTCCCTCGCGCGAGAGCGACCAGGACACCTCGGGAGTGCCGTACGCGGCCTACCCCGCCGTCGTGACGAATCTGCAGGGCTTCGTGAGCAAGGGCGGGCGCATGTACGTGTTCGACTGGGCCGCCGACTACGTGGAATCGGCGTTTCCCGACAAGATCGACTTCCTTGGACCAGACCCGGATGTCGTCAGCAACAGCCTGGTGGGTGCGTCCGAGGCGGTCGTGGCCACGGTCACCGATCCTGGATTGGCGTCCGCCGTCGGTCCGCAAGTTATGCTCAGCCTAGAAGCGGGCTATGCCGTGATGGCTGGCATAAGTAGCCAGGCGGGTGTGGTCCAGTTGGTTCAGGGTGAACGCAAGCGCGAGAACCCAGCGCCGAACAGCCCACCGGACTCCTTGGGCCAGGGCCCGCTGGTCGTGAAGTTCAGCCATGGCCTGGGTGAAGTGGTGTTTTCTTCAGCGGGTGATTACACCGCCGTGAACGACGCACTCAAGGCGCTGCTGCGCGCCCTCGCCCCAAAATAGCGGCGTGCATTCATCGGGTCGGGCCCCGCGAGGTGGCGGGCAGTGCGCTAGAATGCACGCTCCCTGCGTTGTGCATCCGTCTGAGGTCCGATGCCCCGCTCCAAGAGCAGTTCCCGCTGGCTGGCGCGCCACGTCAGCGATCCATTCGTCAAGCGAGCCCAGAAGGAGGGCTACCGTTCGCGTGCGGCCTATAAGCTGGCCGAGATCGACGAACGCGACCACCTGTTCCACCCCGGCATGACCGTGGTCGACCTCGGGTCGGCCCCCGGCGGCTGGTCGCAGTACGCCGCGGTCCGGGTCGGCCCCAACGGGCGGGTCATCGCCCTCGACCTTCTGCCGATGCAGCCGCTTGCGGCTGTCGAGTTCCTGCAGGGCGATTTCACGCAGGATGCGGTGCTAGACTCGTTACTGGGGCAGCTGGGTGGCCGCCAGGTCGACTTGGTAATGTCGGACATGGCCCCCAATATCAGCGGTATTGGCGTCTCCGACCAGGCGCGCAGCATTTATCTTGCGGAACTCGCGCTCGAGTTTGCCGCCAAAACCTTGCGGGTCGGGGGCGATTTGTTGCTCAAGACGTTTCAGGGCGAAGGCTTCGCGCAGCTGCACAAGTCGCTGCAGCAGCAGTTCGACAAGGTGCTGACGCGCAAGCCGCGCGCCTCGCGGGCCGAGAGTCGCGAACTGTACCTGCTGTGCCGCGGATTCCGCGGGGCGGCGCGGTTGTAAGACGAGCCCGTTGCGCTGCAAAATGGGGGCCTGCCCCGCGGGCATACCGCTGACATCCTTAAATAGAGGTACAAGTCGTTGAACAATCTCACCAAGAACATCCTGCTCTGGCTGGTCATCGCTATCGTCCTGATGTCGGTGTTCAACAATTTCGGCACGCGCCCCTCGCAGGCGCGCCCGCTCGAGTATTCCAAATTCATCCAGATGGTGCGCCAGGGTGAGGTCGAGCGCGTCACCATCCAGGGCCGCGAAGTGAGCGGACGCCTCAAGAGCAACGAGTCGTTCACCACCTACACGCCGAACGACCCGCAGATGGTCAACGATCTGCTCGATCACAAGGTCGTGTTCGACGCCAAGCCGCCGGAGGAGCCGTCGCTGCTGTTCCAGCTGTTCATGAACTGGTTCCCGCTGCTGATCCTGCTCGGCTTCTGGATCTACCTGATGCGCCAGATGCAGGGCGGCGTGGGCGGGCGCGGCGCCATGAGTTTCGGCAAGAGCAAGGCGCGCATGCTCACCGAGGAGCAGAACAAGACCACGTTCGACGACGTCGCGGGCGTGGAGGAGGCGAAGGAAGAGGTCAAGGAACTGGTCGAGTTCCTGCGCGACCCGAGCAAGTTCCAGAAGCTCGGCGGGCGCATCCCGCGCGGCGTGCTCATGACCGGCAGCCCCGGCACCGGCAAGACCCTGCTCGCCAAGGCCATCGCCGGCGAGGCCAAGGTGCCATTCTTCTCGATCTCGGGCTCGGATTTCGTCGAGATGTTCGTCGGCGTCGGTGCCTCGCGCGTGCGCGACATGTTCGATCAGGCCAAGAAGCATGCGCCCTGCATCATCTTCATTGACGAGATCGACGCCGTCGGCCGCCAGCGCGGCGCGGGCTTGGGCGGCGGGCACGACGAGCGCGAGCAGACCTTGAACCAGCTGCTGGTGGAGATGGACGGCTTCGAGGGCAGCGAAGGCGTGATCGTGATCGCCGCCACCAACCGCCCGGACGTGCTCGACCCGGCGCTGCTGCGCCCGGGCCGCTTCGACCGCCAGGTGTACGTGCCGCTGCCCGACATCCGCGGGCGCGAGCTGATCCTCAAGGTGCACATGCGCAAGGTGCCGGTGGCCGACGACGTCAACGCCAACATCATCGCGCGCGGCACGCCGGGATTCTCCGGGGCGGACCTGGCCAACCTGGTGAACGAGGCGGCGCTGTTCGCGGCGCGCGCCAACAAGCGCCTCGTGGACATGGAGGACTTCGAGAAGGCCAAGGACAAGATCGTGATGGGCGCCGAGCGCCGCTCGATCGTGATGCCCGAGAAGGAGCGCATGAACACCGCGTACCACGAGTCCGGCCACGCGGTGGTGGCCAAGATGCTGCCGAACACCGACCCGGTGCACAAGGTCACCATCATCCCGCGCGGACGCGCCTTGGGCGTCACCATGCAGCTGCCGGAGGAGGACCGCTACAGCCACGATCGCGACTCGCTGTTGGCGCGGATCTCGGTGCTGATGGGCGGGCGCATCGCCGAAGAGGTGTTCATGAACCAGATGACCACCGGTGCGGCCAACGACTTCGAGCGCGCCACCGAGCTCGCGCGCAACATGGTCATGCGCTGGGGCATGTCGGATGCCCTTGGCACGCGCGTATATGGCGAGAACCAGAGCGAGGTGTTCCTCGGACGCGACATGATGACGCACAAGAACCTCTCGGACTCGGTGGCCGAGCAGGTCGATCGCGAGATCCGCCGCATCATCGACGAGCAATACGCCCGGGCGCGTGCGATCATCGAGGAGAACCGCGACAAGATCGAGACCATGGCCAAGGCCTTGCTCGAGTGGGAGACGCTCGACGCCGAGCAGATCAACGACATCATGGCGGGCAAGGCGCCGCGCCCACCCGCCGGCACCGGCGGGACCGGCAGCCGCGGGCGCGACAGCGGCGAGCCGAAGGAGCAGTCCAAGCCGGGCGTCAAGCCGCGCTTCGACGCACCGGCCGGAGAACACTGACGCCGCAGGTCTCGCGTTAGCGGTTTCGAGCCTCGGGTTCAGACGCACCTGTCTTAGGCGAGCTGGCATGGGCGAGCCCAACGCGAGACCCGAGGCCCGCGACCCCGGACCGTCCCTCGATTGCGCCGGCCGCCCGCTCGACCTGGGGCGCACCGCCATCATGGGCGTGCTCAATGTGACGCCCGATTCGTTCTCCGATGGCGGCGCGTTCCTCGCGCGCGAGCGCGCCGTGGCGCATGCGGTCGAGATGGTGGCGGACGGCGCGGATATCATCGATGTGGGCGGTGAATCGACGCGCCCCGGCGCCACGCCGGTGTCGGTGGCCGAGGAGCTCGCGCGCGTCATCCCCGTCATCGAGGCGCTGCGCACCGCCGTGCCGGTGCCGATTTCCATCGACACCGCGAAGCCCGAGGTGATGCGGGCGGCGGTCGCCGCCGGCGCCGGCCTCATCAATGACGTTACCGCGCTGCGCCAGCCGCAGGCGCTGGCGGTCGCCGCGCAACTGCAGGTGCCGGTGTGTCTGATGCACATGCAGGGCGAGCCGCGCACCATGCAGAACGATCCGCACTATCGCGACGTGCTGACGGAGGTGCGCGCCTTCCTGCAGGCGCGCATTGAGGCGTGCGTGGCGGTCGGTATCCCGCGCACGCGGCTGCTCATCGATCCCGGCTTCGGCTTCGGCAAGACACTGGCGCACAACGTTACGCTGTTGCGCCGCCTGCCGGAGCTCGCCACGCTTGGCGTGCCGATCCTGGTGGGACTGTCACGCAAATCGATGATCGGCAAGGCACTCGGCCTGTCGGTCGAGGAACGGCTGCATGCCAGTGTGGCGCTGGCGCTGCTCGCCGTGCAAAATGGCGCGCGCATCGTGCGCGTGCACGACGTGCGCGCGACACGCGACGCGATTCGCATGTACGAAGCCGTCTATGCTTAAGTACCCGCATGGCGGCGAGCGCATCCGCAGAGGGAGGGGTATGGCGAGACGCTATTTCGGTACTGACGGGGTCCGCGGCCAGGTGGGCGAAGAGCCGATCACGCCCGAGACCATGCTCAAGCTCGGCTGGGCGGCCGGCCGGGTGCTCGGCCGGCGCGCCGCCGACCACGCCAAGATCATCATCGGCAAGGACACGCGCGTGTCCGGCTACCTGCTCGAATCCGCGCTCGAGGCCGGGCTGTCGGCCGCCGGCGTCGACATCCGCCTGCTCGGGCCGATGCCGACACCGGGCATCGCCTACCTGACGCGTACCGCCCGCGCCCGCGCCGGCATCGTCATCAGCGCCTCGCACAACCCGTACCAGGACAACGGCATCAAGTTCTTCTCCTCCGACGGCGCCAAGCTGCCGGACGAGGTCGAGGCCGCGATCGAGCAGGCGATGGGCGAACCGCTGCGCACCGTGCCGGCCAACGAGCTTGGCAAGGCCAAGCGCTATGACGATGCCGCCGGTCGCTACATCGAGTTCTGCAAGAGCACCTTTCCGCATCGCCTCACCCTGGAGGGCCTGCGCATCGTGGTCGACTGCGCCAACGGCGCGGCCTATCACGTGGCGCCGGCGGTGTTCAGCGAGCTGGGCGCCGTCGTTACCGCCATCGCCAACGAGCCGGACGGGTTCAACATCAATCGCGAGTGCGGCTCGACCTACCCGAAGCTGCTGCAGAAGACCGTGGTCGAAAGGAATGCCGATGTCGGCATCGCGCTCGACGGTGACGGCGATCGCGTCATCATGGTCGATGCCTACGGTCAGGTGCTCGACGGCGATGCGCTGCTGTACATCACCGCGCTCGCACGCCACGCCGCCGGTCGGCTGCGCGGCGGTGTCGCCGGCACGCTCATGACCAATCTCGGGCTCGAGCAGGCGCTTGCCGCGCGCGCCATTCCGTTCAAGCGCGCGGCGGTTGGTGATCGCTACGTCCTCGGCCTGCTGCAGCAGGAAGGCTGGGAGCTGGGCGGCGAAACCTCCGGGCACCTGATCTGTCTCGACAAGAGCACTACCGGCGACGGTATCATCGCCGCGCTCGAGGTGCTGGCGGCCATGATCCAGTCGGGCAAGACACTGGCCGAGCTCAAGAGCGGGCTGACCGTCTGCCCGCAGACCATGGTCAATGTCCGCACGAGCCGGCGCGTCGACGTCAACGGCTCGGCGTTGCTGCAACAGGCGTTGCGCGAGGTCGAAGGCGAGCTCGGCGCCAACGGGCGCGTGGTGTTGCGGCCGTCGGGCACCGAGCCGGTGGTGCGCGTCATGGTCGAGGGACGCGACGCCCAGCAGATCCAGCGTCTGGCGCAGCAGCTCGCCGACGCGGTGCGCCGTGTGGCGGACCAGGCCGCATGATGGCGCGGCGCCCGCCGCCGCGTTCGCGTGACACACAAGCCAGACGGGGAAGGCCCATGAGACGGATGGTGTTGTTGCTGTTGGTGGCGTTGCAGGTCGCCGCCCCCGCCGCGTTCGCCGCCAGCTTTGCGCCGGCCGCCGAGGACAAGCGCGCCAAACAGGCGCTGCCGCCGCCGGGCAAGGCGCTGATCTACGTCTATCGGCGCGAGGGCGCGCCGCAACGCACCAATGTGCCGCTGTTCCTCGACGGGCAGCAGATCGGCACCACCGAGCCGCGATCCTTTTACCTGTGGGCTGTCCATCCCGGCAAGCACACCATCGCTGCCAAGCCGGATCAGCGCGTGGCACTGCCAATCACCGTGCAGGCGGGGCGCAACTACTTCATCGAGCATGGCGTCGCGGCGGACAGCGAGGTCGTCTCGCTGCGCCAGGTGTCGTACGCGCAGGGGCGTGTCGCGGTCAACAACTGCCGGCTGCTGCAGGATGGCTCCGCGGCCGCCGCGCTCGCCCTCGGCAAGCCGGCGCCGAAGCCTGCCGCCAAGCCCAGGCCGGTGGAGCCCGAGGGGCCGGCGCGCGCGGGGCTCGCGCTCATTCTCAAGACCGGCAGCGCCAAGCTCGCGACCACGAGCCAGACCATCCAGACCCCGAGCGGTGCGATCGCCACGCAGTTCGACGACAAGCTGTCGAGCCCGCTCGGGGTGGAGGCCGAATGGCGCCTGGCCAACGGCTTCGCGGTCGGCGCCGAGCTGCTGCGCTACAGCGCCAAGCTCACCGAG
Source organism: uncultured Acidiferrobacteraceae bacterium (assembly GCA_964629975.1). Taxonomy (GTDB): domain Bacteria; phylum Pseudomonadota; class Gammaproteobacteria; order Acidiferrobacterales; family Sulfurifustaceae. Next base: position 37,422 of record CAZVUN010000007.1, read on the forward strand.
ACCACGAGCGGGAGCGGCCTGCAGAGCGACATGGACGTGACCAGCTTCCTGGTCAATGCCAAGAAGTACTTTGCCGCCGGCGGCGTGTTCTATCCGTATTTCGGCGCGGGCGTGGGTCTGGCGCGCGCGGATCTCTCCGGTGCGGCGGTCACCGGCAATGTCTCGGGGCTTGCGTTTCAGGCCATGGGCGGTGTCGAGCTGCGCTGGCAACACGTCGGGGTGTACAGCGAGTTCAAGCTCCTCACGGCGAAGCCCGAGACCGATGCCGGCGACAAGATCGACGCCAGCAGCCGCGGCATCTACCTCGGCGTGAGCGTCATGTTCTGAGGCCGCCGGCGGCCGTTGGCACGCCGTCTGCGGCGTGCGCAATTGCTTTCTGCCGGAGCGGCCGGTAACATCGCGCGCATTTTTCGCGGGCCAACTACGGAGTTGGGGACAAGAAATGCTGAAGCGCCGGCCGCTGGTCGCAGGTAACTGGAAGATGAACGGCAGCCGCGCGGATGCCAAGGCCCTCGCCGATGCCATCCGCCGCGGTGTCGGGCCGACCTCGCAGACCGAAGTGGCGGTGTGCCCGCCGTATATTCTGATCCCGCTCGTGGCCGAGAGCCTGGCCGGTTCCGCGGTGGCCTGGGGCGGACAGAACCTGAGCGTGCACGCCTCCGGGGCCTACACCGGGGAGATCTCCGGTCCGATGCTCAAGGACTACGGTTGCACCTATGTGATCGTCGGTCACTCGGAGCGGCGCAGCTACTACGGCGAAGACGATGACGTGGTGGCAGCGAAGTTCGCCGCCGCCCAGGCGCACGGCCTGATCCCGATCCTGTGCGTGGGCGAGACGCTCGCCGAGCGCGAGGCCGGCCAGACCGAAAGGGTGGTCGCGCGCCAGCTCGACGCCGTGCTCGACAAGTCCGGGATCGCCGCCTTCAGGAACGCGGTCATTGCCTACGAGCCGGTGTGGGCCATCGGCACCGGCAAGACCGCTACACCGGAGCAGGCGCAGGCGGTGCACCAGTTCATTCGCGGCCGGCTCGCCGGTCGCGACGCAGCGGTCGCCGCGGCGCTGCGGATTGTGTACGGCGGCAGCATGAAGGGCTCCAATGCCAGGGAGCTCATCGCGCAACCGGACATCGATGGCGGGCTCATCGGCGGCGCATCGCTGCAGGCCGAAGAGTTTCTTGCCATCTGCCGCGCCGCGGACTAGCCGCCGGCGGTCGTGGCAGGGGCGCGACCGCCGTGGGTGGCGGGCGTCATCGACGGAAAACGGCGGGTCGCAACGAGGGGTGATGTGTAGGGGGTCGCGCTGCCACCCGCGCGCTCACGGAGACGCGGCTCCCCAATAGCAATTGTCGGCACCCCCTGCCCAGGAGGGCGTTGGTCACGGGCACGGGGCGCCAAGCACGGAGTGTTGTCATGACGGAGATCATTCTGGTAATCGATATTCTGGCCGCGATAGGAATCGTCGGCCTGGTGTTGCTGCAACAGGGCAAGGGCGCAGACATGGGCGCCGCCTTCGGCAGCGGCGCCTCGGCAAGTCTGTTCGGAGCGCGCGGATCATCCAACTTTCTCACGCGCGCGACGGCGATCCTGGCGACCGTGTTCTTTGTCGCAAACATCGGCCTCGCGTATCTCGCCGCGCAGCGGGTCAAGCCGCAGGCAACGGTTGCGCCGCCCGCGGTCGAGCAACCGCCGGCGCCGTTGGCGCCGCCGCCGGGGGTCGCGGAATCGCCGCCGAGCAAGGTGCCGGAAGTGCCGAAGTAAGCGGCGCGCTCGCGGCGGCGCGCAACGCCAGCAGCGCGCCCCCGGGATTTGCGGTAAAATTTTCCGGCGCGCGCCGCCCGATCACCGTTGGCGGCGCCGCGCGAAGCAGAATCTGCCGACGTGGTGAAATTGGTATACACGCTACCTTGAGGTGGTAGTGGCGAAAGCCGTGAGAGTTCGAGTCTCTCCGTCGGCACCAGACTCCCGCCAAGCCATCGACAACGGCGCCCTTGGGCGCCGTTGCTGTTTGTGCCGGGCGCGCGTTCGATGCGCGCCGGCGGCGGCCCCGTGGTCATCACCCTAGGTAACCCGCCCCCGGCGTGCGCACGCGCTGTTCGCCACCCGCGCGCCGGCGTTGCGCCGCGCATTCCGTCGCTTGGAAAAAAATAGGCTTTTCTTATGCCTCGCAAAGCCCCAGTAATGCGGGCAAATCTCGACGATTCGCGCCGGTAATTGGCTTGACTTGGCGTCCGGCCAACGCCTAGACTCGCGCGGCTTACGCAGTAGCGCAGTTCATCAGACCAGAACGAATCGCGAGCGCGGATGCTGCAGAACTACGTTCCAATCCTGATCTTCAGCGGACTCGCGCTCGTCATGGGCCTGGTCATCCTCGTGGCCGGGCGCGCGCTCGGACCGAACCGACCCGATTCGGAGAAGCTGTCGCCGTACGAGTGCGGCTTCGAGGCGTTCGAGGATTCGCGCATGAAGTTCGACGTGCGTTACTACCTGGTCGCGATTCTCTTCATCATCTTCGATCTTGAGATCGCCTTCCTGTTTCCCTGGGCGGTGGCGCTCGGGGAGATCGGCATGTACGGCTTCGTGGCGATGATGATCTTTCTGCTTATCCTCGTGGTCGGTTTTATCTACGAGTGGAAGAAAGGGGCGCTCGAGTGGGAATAGAGGGTGTCCTCGACAAGGGCTTCGTCACCACCACCGCCGACAAGCTCATCAATGCCGCGCGCACCGGGTCGCTGTGGCCGATGACCTTCGGGCTGGCGTGCTGCGCGATCGAGATGATGCACGCGGCGGCCGCGCGCTACGACATGGATCGCTTCGGCATCGTGTTTCGCCCGAGCCCCCGGCAGTCGGACGTGATGATCGTGGCCGGCACCCTGGTGAACAAGATGGCGCCGGCGCTGCGCAAGGTCTACGACCAGATGGCCGAGCCGCGCTGGGTGATCTCCATGGGCTCGTGCGCCAATGGCGGCGGGTACTATCACTATTCCTATTCCGTGGTGCGTGGCTGCGATCGCATCGTGCCGGTGGATGTGTACGTGCCGGGCTGCCCGCCGACCGCCGAGGCGCTGCTGTACGGTATCGTGCAGCTGCAGAACAAGATTCGCCGTACCTCCACGATCGCGCGCTAGCGCACCCTGACCATGACCGAGTCGCTGCACGCGCTTGCCGTCCACGCCCAGGAAACGCTGGGGCCGGCGATCGTGGCCGTGCACGAGCGGCACGGCGAGCTGACGCTCGAGGTGCAGCGGCCGGAGCTGCTCAAGGTGTGCCGCACGCTGCGCGACGATGCGCGCTTTCATTTCGAGCAGCTCATGGACGTGTCGGGCGTCGACTACCTGGAGTATGGCCAGGGGTCGGCGCACACCGCCCGCCCGGGCCGGCGTTTCGCCGCGGTGTATCACCTGCTGTCGCACAAGTACAACCGGCGCGTGCGCCTGCGCGTGTTCCTGGACGACGCCCTGCCGGTGATCGATTCGGTGGTGGAGATCTGGCCGTCGGCCAACTGGTACGAGCGCGAGGCGTTCGACCTGTTCGGCATCGTATTCGAGGGTCACCCGGACCTGCGCCGCATCCTCACCGACTACGGCTTCGTCGGCCATCCGTTCCGCAAGGACTTCCCGCTCATCGGCCACGTCGAGATGCGCTACGACCCGGAGAAGGGGCGCGTCGTCTACCAGCCGGTGTCGATCGAGCCGCGCGTGCTGGTGCCGCGCGTGATCCGCGAAGAGGGTTTCGCGCGTGGCTGAGATCCGCAACTACACGATGAATTTCGGGCCGCAGCATCCGGCCGCGCACGGCGTGCTGCGCTTGGTGCTGGAGCTCGACGGCGAGGTGATCCAGCGTGCCGACCCGCACATCGGCCTGTTGCACCGCGCCACCGAGAAGCTCGCCGAATCGAAGCCGTTCAACCAGTCGGTACCGTACATGGACCGGCTTGATTACTGCTCGATGATGTGCAACGAGCACGCCTACGTGTTGGCCATCGAGAAGCTGCTCGGCATCCAGCCACCGCTGCGCGCGCAGTACATCCGCGTGATGTTCGACGAGATCACGCGCATCCTCAACCATCTCATGTGGCTCGGCACGCACGCCCTCGATATCGGCGCGATGACGGTGTTCCTGTACGCGTTCCGCGAGCGCGAGGACCTGTTCGACTGCTACGAGGCGGTGTCCGGTGCGCGCATGCACGCGGCGTATTACCGCCCCGGCGGCGTGTACCGCGACCTGCCGGACAGCATGCCGCAGTACGCGCCATCCCCGTACCGTGACGCCAAGGATCTGGCGGTGCTCAACGCCAATCGCCAGGGTTCGCTGCTCGATTTCATCTGGGACTTCACCGAGCGCTTTCCGGCCTGCCTCGACGACTACGAGACGCTGCTCACCGATAACCGCATCTGGAAGCAGCGCACCGTTGGCATCGGTGTGGTCAGCCCGGAGCGCGCGCTCGCGCTCGGTTTCTCCGGCCCGATGCTGCGCGGCAGCGGCATCGAGTGGGACCTGCGCAAGAAGCAGCCCTACGAGGTCTACGACCGGCTCGACTTCGACATCCCGGTGGGCGTCAACGGCGACTGCTACGACCGCTACCTGGTGCGCGTCGAGGAGATGCGCCAGAGCAACCGCATCGTGCGCCAGTGCGTGGAGTGGCTGCGGCGCAATCCCGGCCCGGTGATGATCGAGGATGCCAAGATCGTGCCGCCGTCGCGCGAGCAGATGAAGGAGGACATGGAATCCCTCATTCACCACTTCAAGCTGTTCACCGAAGGCTACTGCGTGCCCGAAGGCGAGACCTACGCGGCGATCGAGCACCCGAAGGGCGAGTATGCCGTGTATCTCATCTCCGACGGTGCCAACAAGCCCTACCGCGTGCGGCTGCGCACCGCCGGGTTTGCGCATCTGGCGGCACTGGACGAGATGGTGCGGGGCCACATGATCGCCGACGTGGTCGCCGTGATCGGCACCTGCGACATCGTGTTCGGGGAGATCGACCGATGAGCGCGCAGCCGCAGACCCCCTCGAAGCTCGGCCTGCTCTCGCCGGCGGCGCGTGCCGAGATCGACCGCTGGATCGCCAAGTACCCGCCGGAGCAGCGCCACTCGGCGGTGATGGCGGCGCTCAGCATCGTGCAGGACGCCAACGGCGGCTGGCTCAGCAACGACCTGATGGATGCGGTCGCCGAGTACCTCGACATGCCGCCGATCGCGGTCTACGAGGTCGCGACCTTCTATTCGATGTACGAGCTCGAGCCGGTCGGGCGCCACAAGATCTGCGTCTGCACCAACATCTCCTGCCTGTTGTGCGGATCGGACGAGGTGGTCGCGCACCTGCAAAAGAAGCTCGGCATCAAGCTGGGCGAGACCACGCCCGACGGCAGGTTCACCCTGAAAGAGGTCGAATGTCTCGGCGCCTGCTGCGGTGCGCCGATGATGCAGATCGGCCGCACCTATTATGAGCATCTGACGCCGGCCCGGATCGACGAGATCCTGGCCGGACTGAAATGACCATGACTGCGATCACCACCGCGCATAAGGGGCCGCTGTGTTTCCGCACCCTCGACCAGCCCGAACCCTGGTCGCTCAAGACCTATAGCGCGGCCGGCGGCTACGAGGCGTGGCGCAAGATCCTCAAGGAGAAGACCGACCCCGCGGCCATCATCGAAACGCTCAAGCGCTCGGCCCTGCGCGGGCGCGGCGGCGCGGGTTTCTCCACGGGCCTGAAGTGGAGCTTCATGCCGCGCACCGCCCCGGGGCAGAAGTACATCGTGTGCAATTCCGACGAGGGCGAGCCCGGCACCTGCAAGGACCGCGAGATCCTGCGCTACAACCCGCACGCGCTGATCGAGGGCATGGCCATCGCCGGCTACACCATCGGCGCCACCGTCGGGTACAACTATATCCGCGGCGAGTTCTGGGAGCCGTACGAGCGCTTCGAGGCGGCGCTCGCGGAGGCATACCAGGCCGGTCTGATCGGCCGGAATATTCTGGGCAGCGGTGTCGATTTTGACCTGTACACGCACCTCGGCGCCGGCGCCTACATCTGTGGCGAGGAAACCGCGCTGCTCAACTCGATCGAGGGCAAGAAGGGGCAGCCGCGCTTCAAGCCGCCGTTCCCCGCGAACTTCGGCCTGTTCGGCCGCCCGACCACCATCAACAACACCGAATCGCTCGCCTCGGTGCCCGAGATCCTGCGCCGCGGTGCCGACTGGTTTCTGGGGCTGGGCAAGCCGAACAACGGCGGTCCCAAGATCTTCTCCGTGTCCGGTCACGTCAACCGCCCGGGCAACTTCGAGGTACCGCTCGGCACGCCGTTCGCGCAGCTGCTCGAGATGGCCGGCGGCGTGCGCCACGGTCACAAGCTCAAGGCCGTGATCCCGGGCGGCTCCTCGGCCAACATCCTGCCCGGGCCGGTGATGATGGATCTCACCATGGACTACGACGCGCTCGCCAAGGCCGGGTCCATGCTCGGGTCGGGGGCGGTGATCGTGATGGATGAGACCACCTGCATGGTGCGGGCGCTCGCGCGCATCGCGCACTTCTATTATGAGGAGTCGTGCGGCCAGTGCACGCCCTGCCGTGAGGGTACCGGCTGGATGGCGCGCGTTATTCACCGCATCGAGCACGGCCAGGGGCGACCCGAGGACCTCGATCTGTTGACGGACGTGGCCTCGCGCATCGAGGGCCGTACGATCTGCGCGCTCGGTGACGCCGCGGCCTGGCCGGTGAAGAGTTTCATCAGGCATTTCCGCGAGGAGTTCGCCTACCACATCGAGTACCGGCGCTGCCTGCCGGGCACGCGCGGGAGTCACGCGTGAGCGCCGCCACCCCGCCCACCAGCGCCGACACGGTGACCATCGAGGTCGACGGCAGGCCGTTGCAGGCGCGTAAGGGCGCGATGCTGATCGAGGCCACCGACGCCGCCGGCATCTATATTCCGCGCTTCTGCTACCACAAGAAGCTGTCGATCGCGGCCAACTGCCGCATGTGCCTGGTCGAGGTCGAGAAGGCGCCCAAGCCCCTGCCGGCCTGCGCCACGCCGGTGGCCGACGGCATGAAGGTGTATACGCGCTCTGCGATCGCGCGCGAGGCGCAGAAGGGCACGATGGAATTCCTGCTCATCAACCATCCGCTCGACTGTCCGATCTGCGATCAGGGC
>CAZVUN010000008.1:0-43907 GCA_964629975.1 uncultured Acidiferrobacteraceae bacterium
GGATCGCCACGGCGTCCTGCTGGACCAGACCGAATTCGAAGTGCGCGGCGCGCCGCCGTGTTGCCGCGACCAGCCTGTATCGGTCCCTGAGATCGCGGGCAAGCACTGAGCAAGGCGCAGCGGCCTTGTTCAATCGGCGCTTCCGCGGAGATCCAGATCGCAGCGCCCCTGTGGTCGAAGCGGCCCGGGAGCGGCTGACGTGAATTCGACGCGGCCGCGACGGGACTTCGTCGCTCCGCGGGACCCGCGCAGCCGCCTTCCGGTCCAGCGCCTTCAAGTCAGCCAAATGCCGTGCCGATAACCCGGCTAACCGTATGGCGTCACCGTCACGACCGCCGCGCGCCGGCAGGAGCGAATGGTGATGTGAGCCGGCGGAATGAAATTTGCCTTTTGCTTGGCGCCCCGGGGATTGGGTCGTCGCTGTTCGGCACGTGACCGGGCGTGGCGCGATTGCTGATGCAAGCGCCAATGACGCGTGGCGCGGTCGATGCGCACAAGCGGCCAATCGGGAAGGCAGGTGGCAATTCAGACATTCGAGGAGATCGGTTATGCGTGGTTTCAAATCATCGGTATTTTCCCTGGTTCTTTGTGGCATGCTCGCCGGCTGCGGCGGTGGCGGCGGTGGTGCGGCCGGCAGTGGTAGCGGAGGTGGAGGCGGAGGTACACCACCCGCAGGCGTGCTGCTCACCGGGACGGTGGCGGGAAGCGGCGGTTCGGGAATGATGGCGGGAATGGAGTCGCGCTATTCCCCGCAGGCGGCGAGCGCCAACGAGGTCTGGGCGATCCCGATCGCCAAAATGCAGGGCGCCAATATCAGTCCGATCAACCTCAAGCTGCGCAAGACCACCCCGCTGCCTGCCGACGGCAGCTTTGAATTTGATTTGCCGAAGACCATCACGGCCGGCGAGGTGAGGGCGCTCGTCCCGGACGTCGATATCGACGAAAGCGTCCCGGACGATTACGCATTCGACGTCGACTGGCTCGTGGTTACCGTTGATACCTCGACCAATCCAGTTAAAGTCGTGAGCCAGGTGCGGCTCGGCGAGGGCAATGGTTACGGCGACCTCTACGCGCTGCCGATCAGCGGATTCGCTGAGGCGAGCACCACGCTCGAGCTGGGCAGCGTCGCCGCCGACGGTACGGCGCAGACCACGACCGACGTCATGACCGACAAGACGACGCTGTCGAGCGACTCGATCAAGACCCTCGCCCGCGCCGACGACGTGATGCAGGCGCTCAAGGACATCATCCGCAATTGCGACATCTCCACTGGCGAGTGCAAGTCCGCGCGCCAGTCGTTCGTCTTCATGGGCGACTACGCGCAGCTCACCTCGGGCTACGATCCCGCGGTGAATTACTCGGGCTACCAGTTCTACTTCGACGTCAATGACTACTTCGATACGACGGACTTCGATGCGGTCTGCGACGGGACGCGCGTGTACACGCTCGCTCCTCCGGGCAACGTGACCGTCAACGGCACGACCTACAACGCCACGAACCCGATGTCGACCGGCGCGGGCTCCGCCACCGTGGAAGACCGCAACGGCGGTGCCCAGAAGACCTGCGGCAAGAACAACACCTTTCTGTCCAAGAATGGCAACGGCACGACCTGGACGGATTGGATGCTGCAGTTCATCACGGGCGACAGGCCGAGCGAGCTGACGAGCACCATGCCCGCGGGCGACTGGGTGCTCAGCCGCGACGGCATCGAGATCGGGCGCTTCGAGTTCCGCCTCGCCAACCCGATCGACAGCAGCGGCAAGCCGATCGTGTTCGTGCCTGCGCTGCAGTTGACGACCAGCCCGACAACCGATGGCGACAAGATCAACAGCGTCGCAATCAAATGGTACCGCTGGGACGGCACGGCCTATGTCGAGATAAGCGGTGTGGATCTCGCCATGGTGCAGAGCCTTATCGGCGGCTTCGATTTCTCGATCGGCGACTGGGACGGCAAGACCGGCGCTACGGGGCAGCATTATCCGCGCTGGTCCGGTCGCAACGCCACGATCGATACTTCGATCGACCTGTCGGGCGAGGATTTCTACTACAACTACTTGGGCAGCGATCACTACAACGCCACCTACATTGGCGTGTACTACCAGTTCGGCGGCCAGGGCTTCCGCTTCGCCTGGCGCAGCGACGTATAGCCCTTCGGGCCCTTCGTGCAATCCGACCCCCGCCCCGCGCGGGGGTCGCTTTTTTTCGGGGGGGGCGCTCAGAGCCGTGCGTACACGAGCTCGGCGAGCCGCAGCGCATTCAACGGTGCCGCACCAAAGGCGTCGTTGTCGAAGTACACGTGCACGTCGCGCCGTTCTTTGAGCCAGCGGCGCACCTTCGCGGCCCAGGCGCGCAGTTGCCCTTCCGAATAGCCCGAGGCGTAGGTGAGGTCATGGCCGTGCAGGCGCACGTACACCATGTCGGTGGTGACCGCCTTCCACAGCGGCCAGTCGGCGGCGTCCGACTGGCACACGGCAATACCGTGCGCGCGCAGGCAGGCGGCGACCTCCTCGTCGAACCAGGACGGGTGGCGGAATTCGATTGCGTGGCGCACCCGGGGCCAGCGGTGTAGCGCCCGCGCGAAGCCCTCTAGGCGCTCCAGGTTCTTGTGGAAGTTGTGCGGCAACTGCCACAGCACCGCGGCGAGCTTCTCGCCGAGACCCGCGGCGCGTTCGCGTTCGATCTGGATCGCAGGCCGGGGATCGGCGAGCTTCTTGTTGTGCGTGAGGTAGCGGTTGGCCTTGATGGCGAAGCGAAAGCCTGCGGGCGTCTCCGCGCGCCAGCGCCGGAAGGTCTCCTTGCTCTGCAGGCGGTAGAAGGTCGCGTTGACCTCGATCCCCGTGAAGCGTTCCGCGCAGAAGCGCAGCCAGTCGCGCTTGCGCACGCCGGCGTAGAAGCCCGCGCGCCAGGAGTCGTAATTCCACCCGCTGGTGCCGACGTACAGGGACGGCGCCGCTTCCGGCCTCCTGTCTTGCGCGGCACGGCCGCGTCCCTGCCGCTCGCGCGTGGCGTGCGAGGGCTGCTTGGAGGCAGGCGGCGGGGCAGCGCCGGAAGCGGTTGCCGGGGTGCGATGCTGGGAGCGGCCGGCGGCGCGCGGCGCACGCGCACGACGCGTCACGACGCCGGCCTTTGCAGACAGCGCGTGCGCACGGTGGCGGGCAGCCGCGCGGTGGCGTAGCGCAGCATCCTGCGCGCTATGGCGGCGTGATCGTCGAGCAAGCGCGGCAGGAGCGCATTCTTCGGGTCGCGGTGCCGGCGCAATGCCGTCGATACCTCGCGCGCGGTCGGTTTGGCCGCATCCATCAGTACGTTACCCCTTCGCACACGAGCGGTTCCTGCCGGGCCACCATGCGCGGACCGGCGACCTCGGCGGCGTCGATCGGCCGCGTTCCCGTCCGCGTCACGGCCATCCCGGGACACGCGCGGGCGCCGTGCGCGCGGCTTGCGATGGCACGGGCGATCGGCAATCATGCGCCCAGATGATAGTGGGCGCAGGTGGCCGGTGAACAGGCGCCGGCTCGTGGGAAGCCCCCTCCTCGGTGCGGCTGGGCGGGGGAGGCCGCCATCCCCGGTCCCGTCCGGCTCGCCCCGCCGCCCGCACGGATGCCCCGCACCGGGCGCATCACCCGCCGTAAGATGTCGAGGACAACGAGTCGCATAGCAGCGCGACTCCCCACGCAGGGATGTTGTTTCGCCGGCGGGCGCGTCCGCGTCGAGGCAGTGGGCGCGCCCGGAACAGCAACGAACCACGACAGTCGAGGAGAGGCCATCATGAAGACGCTTTTATCTGCACATCCGTTACACGCCGCGGCCGGCGCCATCGCGCTGCTCGCCGCCTGCGCGGTCGCGCACGCCGCGGTCACCTGGCCGGACTTGATGATCCTGCTGCACGGCAGCGGGCGCGCGTATCTCGTCGATCCCAAGACCGATGCGGTGGTCGCCGACCTGGCGACCGTCAAGGGCGGTACCCTCGGCAGCACCACGCCCAACGGCAAGAAGGTCTACATCAGCGGCGCGGGAGAGGGGCAGCGCACGGTCGTGGTGGTCGATCTCGGAAAGAAGGCCGTGACCGGCCGGATCGAGACCGGCAACCGTCCCAAGCACGGGCTCGTCAGCCCCAACGGCAAGTGGGTGGGCGTCAACCATTGGGGCCTCGACAACGGCAAGCTGCGCGTGAGCTTCATTGACACCGCCACCGACAAGGTGGCGAAGGTGATCGAGCTCACCGTCGCCGATCCCGCCTCCACGGCGCTCGCCTCGATGCACAACGCCTGGAGCGTGGACTCATCGAAGTTCTTCACCCTCGACCGGATCAGCAACAAGCTGGTCGTGATCAATATGAAGGACTGGTCGGTGAATTCCTTCGCGGTCGACAGCGTGCCGCACTACCCGGTGCCTTCGCCCGACGGCAAGGAGCTGTGGCTGGTGCTCGAAGGCGGCAAGCCCGGCATCGTGGTCTACGACCTCACGCAGGCCGGCATGCCGGTGAAGGCCAAGCTCGACATGCCGCTGCAGGGTCAGGCGGCGGTGGAGGCGCACCACGGCAACTTCACGCAGGACGGCAAGCGCTTCCTCGCGCTCAACCGCGGTCCGGGCAAGGCCCTCACGGGCAACGAGGTCGCGGTGTACGATGCCGCCACCAAGAAGCTCGTCACCCGGCTCGAGACCAAGAGCAGCGGTATCGGCCACGCCTACAACACCCCGGACGGCAAGCGCGCGGTCATCACCAATTACGGCAACAACGTGATCAGCGTGATCGACCTGACGCAGATGAAGATCATCAAGCAGATGCCGATCGGCACCGGCCGCATGGGCCACATCGCCTTCACCAAGGACGGCCGCTACGGCTATGTCTCCAATGACAAGGACGGCGCGCTCTACAAGCTCGACATGGAAAACCTGCTGGTGGTGGGGATGATCAACACCCCGGGTGGCCTGCCGGGCGCCGGCCAGGTGCTGAACGTCTGGACCAACGTGTTCGAGGAGTTGCCGCGCTGAGAGGGGCGGCGGACCGCGCGCACCGCGCGCGGTCCGGCCTTCAGCCCTTCACGCAAACGAGCGGCTCGAGCCGCGCGACCTTGCGCGCGAGCCCCGCGAGGTCGGCGGCGTCGACCACCGCGGACACATCCTTGTAGGCGCCGGGGGCTTCCTCGGCCACGCCACGCGACGACGGACTCCTTATAAGGATTCCGCGCGCGGCGAGCTCATCGATCACCTGCCGGCCCTTCCAGGTACGGTAGGCCTGGTGGCGGCTCATGGCACGCCCTGCCCCGTGGCAGGCAGAAGCGAAGGAGCGGGCCTCGCCATCCCGGGTGCCGACCAGCACGTAGGAACCGGTGCCCATCGACCCGCCGATCAACACCGGCTGGCCGACGGCACGCAGCGGCTCGGGGACGTCGGGATGCCCGGGACCGAAGGCGCGCGTGGCGCCCTTGCGGTGCACGTAGAGCCTGCGCGTCCGGCCGTCGACCGCGTGTTCCTCGACCTTGCAGGTGTTGTGCGACACGTCGTAGAGGAGCGGCAGGCGCGCCTGGGGGAGGATGTGCGCGAAGGCTTCGCGCACCAGGTGGGTGATGATCTGGCGGTTGGCGAGCGCGCAGTTGATCGCCGCGCGCATCGCGCCCAGGTACTCCTCGCCCACGGGCGAGTTGATCGGTGCGCAGGCGAGCTCGCGGTCGGGCAGCACGATGCCGTACTGCCCGGCGGCGATCGCCATCTTGCGCAGGAAATCGGTGCCGATCTGGTGGCCGAGACCGCGCGAGCCGCAATGGATGCTCACCACCACGTCGCTTTCCTTCAGGCCGAACACCCGCGCGGTCTCGGCGTCGAACACGCGCGCGACCTTCTGCACTTCGAGGTAGTGGTTGCCGGAGCCGAGGGTTCCCATCTCGTCGCGCTGGCGCTTCTTGGCGTGCGCCGAGACGTTGCCGGGCCTGGCGTGCATCATCTGGCCGTGCTCCTCGATACGCTCGAGGTCCGCGGTCGTGCCCCAGCCCTTTTCCACCGCCCACCTGGCGCCACCGTTGAGCATGGCGTCCATCTGTTCCTCGTTGAGGTGGATCGCGCCGGTCGACCCGACGCCGGCCGGGATCTTGTGATAGAGGATGTCGGCCAATGCCTTCTGCACCGGCATGATGTCCTCGACCGTGAGCCCGGTGTGCAGGCAGCGCACACCGCACGACACGTCGAAGCCGACACCGCCGGCCGACACCACGCCGCCCTGATCGGGATCGAACGCGGCCACGCCACCGATCGGGAAGCCATAGCCCCAGTGCGCGTCCGGCATGGCGTACGAGGCCTTGACGATACCGGGCAGGGTGGCGACGTTGACCACCTGCTCGTAGACCTTGTGGTCCATTTCGCGCATGAGCTCTTCGGTCGCGTAGATGATGCCGGGCACGCGCATCGCGCCGTGCGGCTCGATCTCCCAGGCGTACTCGGAACGGCGTTTGACGAGAGCGAGATCCATGTCTTGAAATCAGTGCTGAGCGTCAGGGTCTAAGTGCTGAGTGGAGGAAGAGGGTGGCGAATAGCCGTTTGCAGCTCTAACCAATCGTTGCCATCGCCAGATGGCCTCCTACACTCAGCACTCATCACTTCGCAGTGCCTTTCTAAACGTCTACCACTGTTTGCGCCACCCACGCGCCATTTTCCTGCGCGACCCGCAGCGATGTATAGGTCGCGCCCTTGATCTCGACCGCCGGCTGGTGGCGGGCGATGTCGACCGGCTCGCCCCAGGCCAGCCCCTGCAGGCGGTTGCCCTCGAGGCGCACGGCGAAGCGGCCGAACAGCCATTTGCGCGTCGCCATCTCATAGACGAGGGCGTTGAGCCAGTCGACCAGCAGCAGCTCGAGGTCCGGGGCCTCGCAACTGACGTCGACCGATTCGCGGCCCTGCACGCGCGCCGGGTCGGTAATGACCGCGGTCATGGCAAGCGCGGCCTGCTCGAAGGCCTCGGCGGGCGTGGCGCCGATGCCGCGCACGCCCATGTCCGCGCCATGCGCGTAGTGCTCCCAGCGCGCGGCCATGTCAGCTCACCAACGCGGCCGGTTGCGCCGCGCGCAGCAGCTCAACGGCGGTGTCTTCCGGCACATCGGCCCACTGCTCGTAGGCGTCGGCCACGGCGAAGCGGCGGCCTTCACGCAGGTTGGCGCAATAGAGCGCCTCGACCTCGGGCGCCGCGCCGCCTCGCCGTGCGCCGTCGGCACCGCCACCAGGATGCGCCGCGCGCCGTGGGCGCGCAGCGCCTCGACCGCCGCGCCCAGGGTGTAACCGGACGCCAGGCCGTCATCGACCAGGATCACCGGGCGCGGCGCCAGCGCCGGCAGCGGCGCGCCGCGCCGCAGGCGTTGCACGCGCTGTTGTACCTTGGTGCGCGTGAGCGCAATGCCGTTCTGCACCACGGACTCGCCGAGCGCGAGATTGGCGATCAGTTCCTGGTTGAGGCGCACGCTGCCGTCGAAGGCGACCGCGCCGTAGCCGGCCTCGGTATTCCAGGGGAGCGTGATCTTGCTGACCACGGCCACGTCGAGCGGCAGATCGAGCTTGCGCGCGAGCGCGGCGGCCACCGGCACGCCACCGCACGGGATGGCCAGCACCAGGGCATCGCCCGCCGCGAATGCGCGGAGCATCTCGGCCAGGACCTCGCCGGCATGGGCGCGGTCGCGAAACACCGGGGCGCGATTGCGCAGGGGCGCGAGCTCAATGAGGTTGGTTGTGCCCTCCAGCATGAAGCTACTATCGCATGCGTGTGATCGCACCACTTTGACAGGCATCAATGACCCGCGCGCCGGGGCAGGGCGTTACATGGCTGCAACAACCCGCTCGGCGGGGCTAGGCGGCGAACTGCCGCAGGCGCAGCGGCTGGCGGCGCGAACCCCAGTCGCCCGGGCGCGGCTGGAACACGCCGGCGCAGGCGCTGCCGCACTGCTGGCAGCGGCCCTGCGCGTCGAGATTCCACGCGGTGATGTCGTAGCCATCGCGCCCGATCAGCTTGCCACCGCACTGGTGGCAATAGGTGCTCTGGCCGGCCGCGTCGCGTACGTTGCCGGTGTAGGCGTAGCGCACGCCGTTGGCGAGGGCGATCTTGCGCGCACGCGTCAGGGTCGCGGCCGGGGTCGGCGGGACGTCGAGCATCTTCCAGTCCGGATGAAACGCGGTGAAGTGCATCGGCACGTCGGGGCCGAGGTTCCTCACCACCCATTGCGTCATCTGCTCGATCTCGGCATCCGAATCGTTGTGCCCCGGGATCAGCAGCGTGGTGAGCTCGAACCAGACCCGGGTTTCGTGCTTGAGGTAGACGAGCGTGTCGAGCACCGGCTGCAGGTGCCCGCCGCAGATCTTGAAGTAGAAGTCCTCGGTGAAGCCCTTCAGGTCGACATTGGCCGCGTCCATGTATTCATAGAACTCGCGGCGCGGGCCCTCGCACATGTAGCCGGAGGTCACGGCGACCGACTTGATGCCGTACTCGCGGCACGCCTTGGCCACGTCGATCGCGTATTCCATGAAGATGATCGGGTCGTTGTAGGTGTAGGCGACGCTCTGGCAGCCCATCTCGTGCGCGGCGCGCGCGATCGTGGCCGGCGTGGCCTGGTCCATGAGCGTGTCCATCTCGCGCGACTTGGAGATGTCCCAGTTCTGGCAGAACTTGCACGCCAGGTTGCAGCCGGCGGTGCCGAACGACAGGACCGGGGTCCCGGGCAGGAAATGGTTGAGCGGCTTCTTCTCGATCGGATCGATGCAGAAGCCGCTCGAGCGCCCGTAGGTGGTGAGCACGATCGCGCCACCCTGGTTGGCGCGCACGAAGCACAGCCCGCGCTGGCCCTCGTGCAGCTTGCAGTAGCGCGGGCACAGGTCGCACTGCACGCGCCCGTCGGGGAGCGTGTGCCAGTACTTGGTCGGGACCGTGTCGCTGAAGATTTCGGCTTCCATAGGACTGATCCATGCGGCCGGACGCACAATTGATCAACATTTTCACCATACGCCGGCGCGCGCGGCTTGAAAATACCCACCGAGAGGATCATTTTTAGGCATCAGGACAGAGGTAGCTGACCATGCTGAACGTGCGCCCGCCGGCCGTGGCCGGCATGTTCTACCCGGACGATGCGCGCGAACTGCGCGCAATGTTGAGTGAATTCCTCAAGGTTGCGCCGCCCGCCGCGGCGGTACCGAAGGCGATCATTGCGCCGCACGCGGGTTACGTCTATTCCGGGCCGGTGGCCGGCAGGGTGTACGCGCTGCTTGCGCCGGCGCGTGCCACGATCACGCGCGTGGTGCTGCTCGGGCCCTCGCACCGCGTGCCATTCGCGGGGCTCGCGCTGTCGAGCGCCGCGCGCTTCCGCACGCCGCTCGGTGATATCGCGCTCGATCAGCAAGCCGCCGCGGCCCTCAAGGACCTGCCGCAGGTGCGGGTGCTCGACCGCGCGCACGCCGAGGAGCACAGTCTCGAGGTGCACCTGCCGTTCCTGCAAACGGTGCTCGATCACTTCACGCTCGTGCCGCTGGTCGTGGGCGAGGCGCGCGCCGAGGAGGTGGGCGAAGTGCTGGAGCGCCTGTGGGGCGGCCCGGAAACCCTGATCGTGGTGAGCTCGGACCTGTCGCACTACCACGACTACGCCACGGCGCAGCGCATGGACGCCGCCACCTCGCGCGCGATCGAACAGCTCCGCTACGAGGACATCGGGTACGACGATGCCTGCGGGCGCATCCCGGTGAGCGGCCTGCTGTACGTGGCGCGCCGCCGGGGACTGCACGGCAGGATCATCGACCTGCGCAACTCCGGCGACACCGCCGGCCCGCGCAGCCAGGTCGTCGGTTATGGCGCCTACGCCTTCCATTGACACGGCCACCGGCCTCGCGGCCGCCGACCGGCAGACGCTGCTCGAATTCGCGCAACGGTCGATCGCGCGCGGCCTGGCCGGCGGGCGGCTCACGGTGCGGCCCGGGGAGTTCTCGCCGCCGCTGCAGGCGCACGCGGCAAGCTTCGTAACGCTGCACGTGCACGGCGAGCTGCGCGGCTGCATCGGCACGCTCGAGGCGCAGCGGCCACTCATTGCCGATGTCGTGAGCAACGCCTGGAGCGCCGCCTTCCGCGACCCGCGCTTTCCGGCGCTGACACGCGCGGAGTTCCAGGTGCTCGATCTGCACATCTCGGTGCTGAGCGAGCCGCAGCCGATGGCCGTGGCATCCGAGGCCGAGCTGCTCGCGCAGCTGCGTCCCGGCATCGACGGCCTGGTGCTGGAGGAGGGCCTCCACCGCGGTACCTTCCTGCCGGCGGTGTGGGAGCACCTGTCGGAGCCGCGCGAGTTCGTGCGCCACCTGAAGCGCAAGGCCGGGCTGCCGGCGGAATACTGGTCGCCGACGTTGCGCGTGAGCCGCTACACGGTGGTATCGGTGCCGTGAGCGGCCAGCCGCAGGGTCGGGGAGGGCAGCAGCCGGCCGCGCCGCTCGCGCTGTTTGCGCTCCATGCCACGCGCGCGCTCGGCGAGCGCGTGGCCGCCGAGCTCGACGTCGCGCTCGGTGCGCACGAGGAGCGCGACTTCGAGGACGGCGAGCACAAGGCGCGCCCGCTCGTGAGCGTGCGCGAGGCGGATGTCTACGTGATCCAGTCGCTCTACGGCGAGGCCGGTCAGAGCGTCAACGACAAGCTGGTGCGGCTGCTGTTTTTCCTGGGCGCGTTGCGCGATGCGGGCGCGGCGCGCGTGACCGCCGTGCTGCCGTATCTCGCCTACGCGCGCAAGGACGCCCGCACCCAGCCGCGCGACCCGCTCAGCACGCGCTACGTGGCGCAGCTGCTCGAGGCCGTCGGCACCGACCGGGTCGTCGCGCTCGAGGTGCACAACGTGTCGGCGTTCCAGAATGCCTTTCGCTGCCGCGCCGAGCACCTTCATCCGACGCGCCTGTTCGCGAGCTACTTTGCGCAACGCCTCGGCCCCGGCTCGCGCGTGACCGTGGTGTCGCCCGACCCGGGCGGCTACAAGCGCGCCGAGCGCCTGCGCCGCGCGCTCGCTGCGCTGCTGCGGCGCGAGGTCGGGCTTGCATTTCTCGAGAAGGCGCGCGGCGGCGGGGTCATGAGCCCCGGGCGGCTGGTGGGCGAGGTGCGCGATACCGCCGCTGTCATTGTCGATGATCTCATCAGCACCGGCGGCACGCTCGCCCACGCGGCGCGCACCTGCCGCGCCGCGGGGGCGCAGCGCGTGTACGCCGCCGCCGCGCATGGCGTCTTCGCCGGTGACGCCGCGGCCAATCTCGCCGAGGCGGCGCTCGAGCGCATCCTCATCACCGACAGCGTGGCGCCGCGGCTTGCCCCGGGCCCGGCGCGCGACAAGCTCGAGGTCCTGCCGGTGGCGGGGCTTGTCGCCGCGGCCATCGAGCGTCTGCACCGGGGCGGCTCACTGACCGAGCTGCTCGAGGGCTGAGCGCGCCTCGCGCCCGGCGATCGCGAGGTAATCGCGGGCGAGCTGTTGCCACTTCGGCCACTCGGGGGGCGGGAGCTCGCGCACGTGCCAGAGGCTGAGCTTCGCGCGCAGCAGGGCGCGCAGCGCCTTGTAGAGCTGCACGAGCGCCTGCGGTGCGGTGTCGCCGGCCGCGCTCGCATACGCCGCGAGCAGCGAGGCGCCCACGCCGGGTGCCCCGGCGCGGTCGCATTCCATGGCGAGGAAGGCGAGCTCATCGAGCGCATCGACGATGCGATACTCGCGGTTGAACTCCAGGCAGTCGATCACCAGCGGCTGCGGGGCGAGGCACACATGCTCCGGGCGCAGGTCGCCATGACCCTCGACGATGCGACCGAGCGCGGCGCGTGCCTCGACCGCGGCGCCCGCGCGCGCGAGCAGCGCCTCGAGGGCGGCGCAGACCTCGTGCACCGGCTGCGGCGCGAGCCCGAGCCCCGGTTCGCCGAGCGCCACGCACTGCTCCTTGAGCTGGGCGGTGAGGCGGGCGCGGTACTGGGTTCCGCTCAGCGCGATGCGCGGCGCCTCGCGGTGAAAGCGCGCCAGGCGCGCGGCAAGCGCCGCGATCTCGTGCGCTGCGACAGCCCCCGCGCGCAGGCGCGCATCGAGCATGTCGGCGGCCGGCAGCCGTTGCATCTTGATCAGCCACTCGACCGGCTCACCCGCGGCCTCGACGGCGAGGCGGCCGCTTGCGGTGCGCGCGAGCGCCACCACGGCGAGATACACCTCCGCGGCCAGGCGGCGATTGAGCCGCAGCTCCTCCGCGCAGGCGCGTGCGCGCGCCTCGAGCGTGGAGAAGTCGAGATAGGCGTAGCGCACCGGTTTCTTGAGCTTGTAGGCGTGGGTCTCGGTGAGGAACACCCACGACATGTGCGTCTCGATCGGCTCGACGCGGCGGACCGCACCCGCACCCGGGTAGCTCGCCGGATCGCGCAGCGCGGCGACCTTCTCATCGAGCGTTGCCTCGCGCAGCGCGTTCATGGACGCGTGGCGGCCACGATCTTGAGCACGCGCCCGCCGCCGTGGTCGGCCACGTACAGCTCGCGCCGGGCGTCCTCGCCGAAGCTCGAGATCTGCAGCGACCCGAGGCGCAGCCGCCCGAGCAGCCGCTCGAGCGCGGCGGGGCCGAGGAGCTCGCGATGTGCCGCAACGCGCGCGCCGTCGTAGCGCAGGCCCCAGAGGCGCTGGGTCACGTAGTCGGCGAACAGGTACACCCCGCACAGCCCGGGCACGGATGCACCGCGATACACGAAGCCGCCGGTGACCGAGAAACCCTGCGGATGGCGGTAGACATGGATCGGTGGCGTGAGCCCGCGGCGCTCGCAATCCGCACCGAACGCCGGCGTGCAAATGTCGCCTTCCATGATGCGCCAGCCGTAATTGCCGCCGCGCTCGATCACGTCGATCTCCTCCACCGCGTTCTGTCCGACATCCGCCGCGTACAGCCGGCCGCTGGCGGCATCGAACGCGAAGCGCCAGGGGTTGCGCAGCCCGTAGGCCCAGATCTCCCCGCGCGCGCCGGTGCGGTTCACGAACGGATTGTCGCGCGGGATCGCGTAGGGCAGGGCATCGGTCGAGCGGTCCACGTCGATGCGCAGGATCTTGCCGAGCAGCGAGCCGAGATTCTGCGCGTGGTCGTGCGGATCGTTGGCCGCGCCGCCGTCGCCCAGGCCGATGTACAGATAACCGTCCGGTCCGAAGGCGAGCTGCCCGCCGTTGTGGTTGCTGTACGGTTGCTCGACCCGCAGCAGCACGGTCTCGGCGCCGCGGTCCGCCCGGTTGCGCGCGGCGCGCCGCAGCCGCGACACGTGCGTATACAGCTTGCCGGCGCGGCGCGTGGTGTAGTTGACGTACAGCAGGCCGTTGTCGGCATAGCGCGGATGGAAGGCGACCGCGAGCAGGCCCTTCTCGCCGCCGCTGTCCACGCGCTCACGGATATCGAGGAACGGTTCCGGCAGGAGCCGGCCTTTCTCGATGATGCGGATCACGCCGGCCTGCTCGACCACGTACAGCCGATTCGCCGTGCCGTCGTGCGCGATGTGCACCGGATTCTTGAGCCCGCTCGCCACCTCGGCAAGCGCGATGTCCGGGATCGGTGCGTTGGCCGCCGGGTCAGGGCAGGGCGCCGGGGCGGCAGCGAGCGCGCCGACCGGCAGCAACGCGCCGAGCAGCACCGCGCGCGGCAGGGTGTCGAGCATGGCGGCCTCCGGCGTGGTGACAGACGGCCGCTATCTTACTTAATCCAGTTGCACCGCGCGCAGCTTTTCGGCCGCGACCTCCGGCGCCACGGTGTTGACGAACAGGCCCGAGCCGAGCTCGAAGCCCGTGGGGATCGAGGTGCGCGGGGTGATCTCCAGATGCCAGTGGTAGCTCGCGTCGCACTCCTCGCAGCCCGGATCGTGGGGCAGCGAGTGCAGGAAGTAGTTGTACTGCGCCCCGCCGAGCACCGCATCGAGCCGCGCCATGGTGCGGCGCAGCACGCGCGCCAGATCGGCATAGTCGTCCGCACCGATGCGCAGGTAGTCGGCCTGGTGCGCGAGCGGCAGGATGTGCACCTCCCACTCGTAGCGCGAGGCGAACGGCTTGATGGCGATGAACTTCTTGCCGCGCTCGATCACGTACTGGCCGACACTGATCTTGCGGTGGATCTCGCCCGACTCGCGGTCGTAGATGGTCGCTTCATAGGTGAGCGCCTCATCGATGAGCGAGCAGAAGATGCAGCGGTGGTTCTTCTGGTAGAAGGCGCGGCTCTGCGCGACCTCGGCCTGTACGTTGTCGGGGATCACCGGCGTGGCGATGATCTGGCTGTGGGTGTGGGCGATGGACGCCCCGGCCGCCGGGCCGAAGTTCTTGAACACCAGCACGTAGCGCAGCCGCGGATTGGAGCGGTACAGCTGCGCCATGCGTTCGCGGTAGGCGCCGAGCAGCAGTGCCAGGTGCGACTCGCTCATCTCGTGGATGGCGACGCCGTGCGCGTTGTGGTCGATGATGACCTCGTGGCGGCCGTAGCCGTCGATGGTCTGTTGCAGCCCGAACACGAGGTTGGGGTTCTCGCGATCGTCGCCCAGCACCGGGTAGAGGTTCTCGACGATGCGGATCGCCCACGGACCCTCGGGTGGATAGACCGCGATCTGCGGCGGGGTCATGTGCTCGTTGCCGGTGCAGAACGGGCAGGTGTCGACGTGCGTGCGCGTGTCGCGCGGGGCCGGCGCCTCGGCCTTCTTCGGGCGCATGGAGCGCGCGGTCGCCACCAGCACCGATTCGCTCGGCACGATCGGGTTGATGCGGATCTCGCGTACCGCCTTGGCTTCGGTCGTCATGGCTCGGTTCCTCCCGGTGGTGCGTCAATCTAGCGCCGCACGCGGCGCGGGAGCGAGCAAAAACCGCTGATTTGCCCATAAACGCGCGGTCCGCGCCTTGTCAGGGCGGGCGCGCGAAAGTACCATGCGCGTTCAGTTTTCCCCTCGCCGGCAGGCTCGACGCTATATGTTCCGCGGCAGTATGGTGGCCCTGGTCACCCCCATGAACGACGACGGCTCCCTCGACCGCGAGGCGCTCGCACGCCTGGTCGAATTTCACCTCGCCAACGGCACCGACGCGATCGTCGCGGTCGGCACCACCGGCGAATCGCCGACCCTCGACATGGACGAGCACTGCGAGGTGATCCGCCTGACGGTCCAGGCGGCGCACCAGCGCATCCCGGTCATCGCCGGCACCGGCGCCAATTCCACCAGCGAGGCGATCGAGCTCACGCGCTGCGCGCAGGCGGCCGGGGCCGACGCCTGCCTGCTGGTCACGCCGTACTACAACAAGCCAACCCAGGAAGGGCTGTACCGGCACCACAAGGCCGTGGCCGAGGCCGTGGCGATTCCGCAGATCCTGTACAACGTCCCGGGGCGCACCGGTGTCGACATGCAGCCCGAGACGGTCGAGCGTCTGGCCGCGGTGCCCAATATTATCGGTATCAAGGAGGCGACCGGGAACCTCGAGCGTGCGCGCGACATCCTGCGCCGCTGCGGCAGCGGGTTCGCCCTGTACTCCGGCGACGATGCCACCGCGCTCGATTGCATCCTGCTCGGTGGCCAGGGCGACATCTCCGTGACCGCCAACGTCGCGCCGCGTCTGATGCACGAGATGTGCACGCTCGCGCTCGCCGGGCGCGAGCGCGAAGCGCGCGCCATCAACGAGCGCCTCATGGGCCTGCACCAGAACCTGTTCTGCGAGTCCAACCCGATCCCGGTGAAGTGGGCACTCGCCACCATGGGCCTGATCCGCGGCGGGATCCGCCTGCCGCTGACACCGCTTGCGCCCCGGTGCCACGAACCGCTGCGTGCGGCCATGCGCCAGGCGGGCATCAACGTCTGATGCCCTCGCGGATGTCACGCAGCGGATTGTCTCTGCCCGTGCGTTGGGTCGTCGTCGGCGCGTTACTCGCCGGTCTCACGGCGTGCAGCACGCTCGATGAAGCGCGCAAGATCGACTACAAGTCGACGCGTACCCTGCCGCCGCTCAATGTCCCGCCGGACCTGTCGGCGCCGCCCGAGCTCGCCAAGACACCGGGCGCGGACGTTGCCCCCGGCGGCACGGCGTCGTTCTCGGCCTACAGCGCCGAGACCGCCAAGACCCGCGAAACGCGCCCGGCGGCTGCGATTGCCGATCTGCTGCCGGAGTTTCCCGACATGCGCGTGGTACGCGCCGGCAACCAGCACTGGTTGCAGGTGAAGGCCACGCCCGATGCCCTGTGGCCGAAGCTGACGCAATTCGTGGTCGCCACCGGCCTGCTGATCGCGCGCGAGAACCCGCAGGCCGGTGTGATCGAGACCGACTGGGCAGAGAACCGCGCCAGGATCGGCAGCGCCTACCAGCGCGCCATGGCCAAGTACCTGGGCAGTGTCTATTCCACCGGGACGCGTGATCGCTACCGCATCCGGCTGGCGCGCGGTGAGGAGCCGGGCACGAGCGAGATCCTCCTGGCCCACCAGGGCATGGAAGAGGAGGTCTATACCGAAGGGGTCAATACGCGCTTCGTGTGGCAGCCGCGGCCGTCCGATCCCGAGCTCGAGGTCGAGATGCTGCGCATGTTGATGGTGTATCTCGGCGCCAAGCCGGAGGAGGCGCAGACCAAGGTCGCGGCCATCGTGCAGCAGCCGGCGCGTGCCAGCCTGACGCGCGACGAGCAGGGGCGCAACCTGCTGCGCGTGCAGGAGAGCCTCGATCGCGCCTGGCGGCGCGTCGGCCTGTCGCTCGACCGCCTCGGCTTCACGGTCGAGGACCGCGACCGCTCCAAGGGCATCTATTATGTGCGCTACATCGACCCCGAGCAGGAACAGAAGTCGAGCTGGTTCAGCAGCGAAAAGAAGAAGAGCGAGGACCAGTACCAGATCGCGCTCAGCAGCGTCGAGGCCGGCACGCAGGTGGTGGTGCTCGATCGCGCCGGCGAGCCGGAGCGCTCCAAGGCCGGCGAGCGCATCCTCAATCTGCTGTACCAGCAGCTCAAGTAAGGCAGGCGACCACTGCACGCGCCCACCCGCTCCGCATCGACCCGCCGCGGTGCGACGCGCCCCACCAACGGCCGGCTGCGTTTCTCGGTTCTCGGCAGCGGCAGCAGCGGCAACGCCGCGCTGATCGAGAGCGGCGACACGTGCATCCTGCTCGATTGCGGCTTCTCGGCGCGCGAGACCACGGTGCGCCTGGCGCGCCTGGCGCGCGACCCGGAGGAGCTGAGCGCCATCGTCATCACCCACGAGCACGCCGACCACGTCGGCGGGGTGCTGGCATGCGCGCGCCGCTTCGACGTGCCGGTGTGGATGACGCGCGGCACGCACGCGGCGCTCGGGCATGACGCCGCCGCCCTTGCGGACGTGCGTTTCTTCAGCCCGCATCAGTCCTTCGCGATCGACGCGATCGAGGTGCAACCCTTCCCGGTGCCGCACGATGCGCACGAGCCGGCGCAGTTCGTGTTCAGCAACGGTGACGTGCGCCTGGGGTTCCTCACCGACATCGGCATGAGCACGCCGCACGTCGAGGCGCACCTGAGCGGTTGCCATGCCCTGGTGCTCGAGTGCAATCACGACCTCGACATGCTCGAGCGCGGTGACTACCCGGCGTCGCTCAAGGCGCGCATCCGCGGCGAGCACGGCCACCTCGACAATCGCACGGCCGCGGCGATCCTGGCGCGCCTCGAGCGCTCGGCGTTGCGGCACGTGGTGGCGGCGCACCTCTCGCGCAAGAACAACAGGCCCGAGCTGGCGCGCGCGGCGCTCGCCGAGGTGCTCGGTTGTGCGCGGCGCGACATCGCGGTCGCCGATCAGGACGACGGGCTCGGCTGGCGCGAGCTCAGCCGCATGGTGTAAACGGGAGTTCCGGGCCGCAATGTCAGACAGTCAATCCCCATCGTCCTTTGGCGCGGCGGCGCGCCTGCATGCGGTCATCGACCTGCCGGGCAGCGCGGCGCTGTCGGCGTTCCGGCGCGAGCGGCTGCTGCGCGAGGTGCGCGCGCGCGTGCCGGCGGTGTCGGCGCTCGCGGCGCGCTACTGGCACTTCGTGGCGCTGGCCGCCGACCTCGACGCGGCGGAGCGTGCGGTGCTCGAGCGCCTGCTCACCTACGGCCCGCGCCGCGAGGAGGCCGCGGGCGCTGCGAGCGGGGACCTGCTGCTCGTGATCCCGCGTCTCGGCACGATCTCGCCGTGGGCGAGCAAGGCCACCGACATCGCGCAGCACTGCGGCCTCGGCAAGGTCCGGCGCATCGAGCGCGGCGTGGCCTGGCGCATTGCGCGCGCCGACGGCGGGGCGCTCACCGCCCCGGAGCGCGAGGCACTGGTGCCGCTCATTCACGACCGCATGACCGAGAACGTGCTGCCGGATTTCGCGCAGGCGGCGCAGTTGTTCCGCGAGGCGGAACCCGCGCCATTGCGCACCGTGGCGCTGCTCCCCGGCGGGCGGGCCGCGCTCGAGGCCGCCAACCGCGACTGGGGGCTGGCGCTGTCGGGTGATGAGATCGACTACCTGCTCGAGAACTTCATGCGCCTCAAGCGCGATCCGACCGATGTCGAGCTGATGATGTTCGCGCAGGCCAACTCCGAACACTGTCGCCACAAGATCTTCAATGCCGACTGGATCATCGACGGCAGGCGGCAAGACCTCTCCCTGTTCGGCATGATCCGGCGCACGCACGCGGCCAACCCGCGCGGCACACTGGTCGCCTACGAGGACAACGCCGCGATCATCGAGGGCGGGCGCATCGGCCGGTTCTTCGCCGATCCGGTGGCGCATGCCTACGGCACGCACGAGGAAGACACGCACATCCTGATGAAGGTCGAGACGCACAATCACCCGACCGCGATCTCGCCGTTTCCGGGCGCGGCCACCGGCGCGGGCGGGGAGATACGCGACGAGGGCGCGACCGGGCGCGGCGCCAAGCCCAAGGCCGGCCTGACCGGGTTTTCCGTGTCGAACCTGCGCATCCCGGGCGCCGAGCGGCCGTGGGAGACCGATCACGGCAGGCCCGGGCGCATCGTCTCCGCGCTCGCCATCATGATCGAGGGCCCGCTCGGCGCCGCCGCCTTCAACAACGAGTTCGGCCGGCCCAACATCGCCGGCTACTTCCGCAGCTTCGAGGAGACCGTCGCCGGCGAGGTGCGCGGCTATCACAAGCCGATCATGCTGGCCGGCGGGATCGGCAACATCCGCGCGCAGCACATCCACAAGGCCGACATCCCGCCCGGCAGTCCCATCGTGGTGCTGGGCGGGCCGGCCATGCTCATCGGGTTGGGCGGCGGCGCGGCCTCGAGCATGGCGAGCGGCACCAGCCACGAGGAGCTCGACTTCGCCTCGGTGCAGCGCTCCAACGCCGAGATGCAGCGCCGTTGCCAGGAGGTCATCGACCAGTGCTGGGCGCTGGGCGAGGCCAACCCGATCCTGTCGATCCACGACGTCGGCGCGGGTGGCCTGTCGAATGCCCTGCCGGAGCTCATCCACGGCGCCGGGCGCGGCGGGCGCTTCGAGCTGCGCCGTGTGCCCAACGACCAGCCGGGCATGAGCCCGATGGAGATCTGGTGCAACGAGGCGCAGGAGCGCTACGTGCTGGCGATCGCGCGCGACCGGCTCGATGCCTTCCAGGCGCTGTGTGAGCGCGAGCGCTGTCCGTACGCCGTGGTCGGCGAGGCAACGGCCGAGGCGAAACTGCTGCTGAGCGATGCGCGCTTCGCGCACGCGCCGGCGGCCGATCCGGCGCTCGCCGCGCGCATGGCCACACCCATCGATCTCGAGCTCGCGGTGCTGCTCGGCAAGCCGCCCCGGATGCTGCGCGACGTCAAGCACGTGAAGCGCAGGCTGCCGGCGTTCAAGACCCGCGGCATCGAGTTGCGCGAGGCGATCTACCGGGTGCTGCGCCTGCCGACCGTGGCGAGCAAGAGCTTCCTCATCACCATCGGCGATCGCAGCGTCACGGGGCTGGTGTGCCGTGACCAGATGGTCGGCCCGTGGCAGGTGCCGGTGGCCGATTGCGGCGTGACCGCGAGCGGCTACGACGCCTACACCGGCGAGGCCATGGCGCTCGGCGAGCGCACGCCGCTCGCGCTGATCGACGCACCCGCGAGCGGGCGCATGGCGGTCGGCGAGGCGCTCACCAACCTCGCCGCGGCGCGCATCCGCGCGCTGCCGGACGTGAAGCTGTCGGCCAACTGGATGGCGCCGGCCGGCCACCCGGGCGAGGACGCGGCGCTGTACGACACGGTGCGCGCGGTGAGCGCGCTGTGCCAGGCGCTCGGCATCTCGATCCCGGTCGGCAAGGATTCGATGTCGATGAAGACGGTGTGGAGCGATGACGCCGGGCGGCACGAGGTCACGGCGCCCCTGTCGCTCATCGTCTCGGCGTTTGCGCCGGTGCTCGACGTGCGCAAGACGCTCACGCCGCAACTGCGCACCGACGCCGGGGAGACCGACCTGATCCTGGTCGACCTCGGGCGCGGCCGCCATCGCCTCGGTGGCTCGGCGCTCGCGCAGGTGTACAAGCAGGTCGGCGACGAGGCCCCGGACGTGGACGATCCGCGCGTGCTGCGCCTGTACTTCCACGTGATCCAGGCGCTGAACGAGCTCGGCTTCTGCCTCGCCTACCATGACCGTTCCGACGGCGGGCTGCTCGCCACCGTCTGCGAGATGGCCTTTGCCGGGCGCACCGGGGTCAGCATCGACCTGACCAACCTCGGCAGCGATCCGATCGCGGCGCTGTTCAGCGAGGAGCTGGGGGCGGTGCTGCAGGTGCCGCGCGCGCGGCGCGACGGCATCCTCGGGGCGCTCAAGAAGGCCGGCCTCATCCGCCACGCCCACGTGATCGGCACGACCACCGGCGATGACATCGTCAGCATCCGCCACGGCAGGAAGGAGATCTTCTACGACTCGCGCGTCAACCTGCAGCGCGCCTGGGCGGAGACGAGCTACCAGATCCAGCGCCTGCGCGACAATCCCGAGTGCGCGCAGGAGGAATACGACCGCCTCCTCGACGCGCAGGACCCGGGCCTCACGGCGCAGCTCACCTTCGACCCGGCCGACAAGATCGCCGCGCCCTACATCGCGCGCGGGATTCGTCCGCGCATCGCCATCCTGCGCGAGCAGGGCGTCAACGGCCAGCTCGAGATGGCGGCGGCCTTCGACCGCGCCGGCTTCGCGGCGATCGACGTCACCATGAGCGACATCATCGACGGGCGGGTGTCGCTGCGGGACTTCCGCGGCCTGGCCGCCTGCGGCGGGTTCTCCTACGGCGATGTGCTCGGCGCCGGCGAGGGTTGGGCCAAGTCGATCCTGTTCAACGCCCGCGCGCGTGACGAATTCTCCGCGTTCTTTTCCCGTTCCGACAGCTTTGCGCTCGGCGTGTGCAACGGCTGCCAGATGATGTCGAACCTGCACGAGATCATCCCCGGCGCCGAACGCTGGCCGCATTTCGTGCGCAACCGCTCCGAGCAGTTCGAGGCGCGAGTGGTGATGGTGCAGATCCCGCAGAACCCGTCGATCTTTCTCGCCGGTATGCAGGGTTCGCTCCTGCCGGTAGTGGTGGCGCACGGCGAGGGGCGTGCCGAGTTCCGCAGCGATGAGGATCTGCAGCGCGTGATTCTCGACAAGCAGGTGGCGCTGTGTTTCGTCGACAATCGCGGCAACCTCACCGATCGCTATCCGGAAAACCCGAACGGCTCGCCGCACGGCATCACCGGGCTCACCACGCCGGACGGGCGCTTCACCATCCTCATGCCGCATCCGGAGCGCGTGTTCCGCGCGGTGGCCAATTCCTGGCGCCCGGACGCGTGGGGCGAGGACGGCGCCTGGCTGCGCATGTTCCGCAACGCGCGCGTCTGGGTCGGCTGACCGGGCCGTCCCCGATCCAGGGCCTTGACGCCCGGTGCGTGCCGGTCGAGCATTCGCGCGTGGACCGAAAACAGCACTGGGAAAATGTGTACGCGACCCGGTCGCCGCTCGAGGTGAGCTGGTATCAGCGCGAGCCGGCGCTGTCGCTCGAGTTGATCCGGCGCTCGGGCGTCGGTCCCGACGATGCGCTCATCGATGTCGGCGGCGGTGCCTCGCTGCTGGTCGACCGCCTGCTCGCCGCCGGGCACACACGCGTGGCGGTGCTCGATCTGTCGGCCGCTGCGCTCGCGCATGCGCGCTCGCGCCTCGGGGACGCCGCTGCGCGCGTGCAGTGGTTCGAGGCGGACGTCACGCGCTTCGTCGCGCCGCAGCCGTTCGTGCTGTGGCACGACCGCGCGGTGCTGCACTTCCTCACCGACCCCGCGGACCAGGCGCGCTACGTCGCCACCCTGGAGCGCACCCTCGCAGCACGCGGGCATGTCATCCTCGCGGCGTTCGCACGCGGCGGGCCGACGCAGTGCAGCGGGCTCGACATCGTGCAATACGACGCCGCGCGCGTGCAGGCGCTGCTCGGCGCGCGCTACCGGCTGCTCGAGGAGCGCGCGGAGCGGCACCGGACCCCCGCCGGCAAGGAACAGGCGTTCGCGTTCTTCCGTCTGCAGCGCAGCGACTGATCCGCGTGCCGCACCCGGTGCTTAACGCCTGCGCCCGTGCCGTGCTAAGGTCGGGCGCTCGTTGATCCCGGGCACGACGGAGGCAGCCACAATGGAAATGGGGTTGATCGGACTCGGGCGCATGGGTGCGAACATGGCGCGGCGCCTGCGCCGCGGCGGCATCGCGCTCGTTGCCCACAACCGCAACCGCGACGTCGCCGAGGCGCTGGCGCGCGAGACCGGCCTGCGCGCCGCCGACAGTGTCGCGGCGCTGGTCGATGCGCTCGCGCCGCCGCGCATCGTGTGGTTGATGCTGCCGGCCGGGGAGGTGACCGAGGCGCATATCGAACAGCTCGCGGCGCGGCTTGAGCCGGGCGACGTGCTCGTGGACGGGGCCAACTCCTACTATAAAGACTCGATGCGCCGCGGCGCCGCGCTCGCGGCCAAGGACTTGCACTTCGTCGACGCCGGCGTGTCGGGTGGCGTGTGGGGGCTCGAGAACGGCTACGCGCTCATGCTGGGCGGCGCGGCCGCGGCGATCGAGCAGCTCCGACCCGCGATCGAGGTGCTCGCACCGGCCAGGGATCGCGGCTGGCTGCACTGCGGTCCGGTCGGGGCCGGGCACTTCGTCAAGATGATCCACAACGGCATCGAGTACGGCATGATGCAGGCTTATGCCGAGGGCTTCGCGCTCATGCGCGCGCGCACCGATTTCGATCTCGACCTTGCCGCCATTGCCGAGACCTGGCGCCACGGCAGCGTGGTGCGCAGCTGGCTGCTCGATATCAGCGCCGAGTTCCTGGCGAAGGATCAGGAACTCGAGGACGTGAAGCCGTTCGTGGCCGACTCCGGCGAGGGCCGCTGGACGGCGCTCGAGGCGGTCGAGCAGGGCGTGCCGGCGCCGGTCATGAGCCTCGCGCTCATGATGCGCTTCGCCAGTCAGGGCAGGGGTGAATACGCCGACAAGCTGCTCGCCATGATGCGCAAAGGCTTTGGCGGTCACGCCGTGGAGCCGAAGAAGGACTGACCCGCGATGGCCGACATTGGACCGTGCTATTTCGTGATCTTCGGCGCCACCGGCAACCTCGCCACGCGCAAGCTGCTGCCGGCGCTGTACCAGCTGGAGGCGGCCGGCAGGCTGCACGCGGACCTGCGCCTGCTCGCCTTCGCGCGGCGCGAATGGTCGCGCAGCGACTGGCTCGGGCAGCTCAAGGCCAGCATCGATGCCCACATCGGTAAGGCCTGCGAGGCGCCGGTCTTCGAGCGCCTGGCCAACCGCTTCGACTACGTTGCCGGTGACCTGCGCGATCCGCAGGCCTACCGCCGCCTGATGGACGAGCTCAGCAAGCCGCGCCCCGGCGTGTGCGAGAACATCGTGTTCTACCTGGCGATCAAGCCGGCCGACTTCATGCCGGTGATCGAGCAGCTGAGCGCCGTCGGCATCAGCCGCGCGCACGGCCGCCATCGCATCGTGGTGGAGAAGCCGTTCGGCGAGGACATCGACAGCGCGCGCACGCTCAACAGCGGCCTGCATCGGCACTTCGACGAGGAGCAGATCTTTCGCATCGACCACTACCTCGGCAAGGAGACGGTGCAGAACCTGCTGGTGTTCCGCTTTGCCAATACCCTGATCGAACCGGTGTGGAACCGCAATTTCATCGACCACGTGCAGATCACGGTCGCCGAATCCGACGGGGTCGGAACGCGTGCCGGCTACTACGACGGCGCCGGTGCCTTGCGCGACATGTTGCAGAACCATCTGATGCAGCTGCTCACGCTCGTGGCGATGGAGCCGCCGGCCATGCTCGATGCCGATGCGCTGCGCGACGAGAAGGTCAAGGTGCTGCGCTCGATCCGGCCGCTCGCGCCGCAGGCGGTCGCGGCCAACGCGGTGCGCGCGCAGTACGCCGCCGGTCGGGTCGCCAACCAGTCGGTGCGTGGCTACCGCGAGGAAGACGGGGTGGCGCGCGACTCGGTCACCGAAACCTACGCCGCGGTGCGGTTCTTCATCGACAACTGGCGCTGGCGCGGCGTGCCGTTTTATCTGCGCACTGGCAAGCGCCTGGCGGAGAACGTGTCGCTGGTGGCGATCCGTTTCCGCCATCCGCCGCAGCTGCTGTTCCACGAGGCCGGCACGCCGCACCTCGATCCCAACTGGGTGACACTCGGCCTGCAGCCGACCGAGTGCATGCACGTCGAGCTGCATGCCAAGGAACCGGGGCTCGGCATGAACACGCGCATCGTGCGGCTCAATGCCTCGTACCGCGAGACCCACGCCACCACCATGGAGGCGTACAAGACGCTGCTGCTCGACGTGATCGAGGGCGACCGCTCCTTGTTCCTGCGCTTCGACGAGGTCGAATGGGCGTGGCGCGTGGTCGATCCGATCCTGCGCGCGTGGCAGGGCGCGCAGGAGTTCATCGCCACCTATCCCGCCGGCACCTGGGGCCCGCGCGAGGCCAACCGCCTGTTCGAGCGCGAGGACCAGTTCTGGCGCAACGAAATCTAGGCGTGCCGCAGGCCGCGCGCTGGCAGGTATTCCCCGACGCCGCGGCGCTCGCCCGCGCCACGGCGGCACGCATTCTGGCCGAGGCACGCGCGGCGCGCGAGGCGCAGGGCGTGTTTCGCATCGTGCTGGCCGGAGGACGCACGCCGCTCGCCGCCTACGCGGAGCTGGCGCGCACGGTGACCGCCTGGGCGGGCTGGCAGATCTACTTTGGCGACGAACGCTGTCGCCCGGTGGGCGATGCCGCGCGCAACGACACCGCCGCGCGCGCCGCGTGGTTCGCGCCCGCGGGCGTGCCGGCCGGGCAGATCCATTGCATCCCCGCCGAGCGGGGCCCGGACGAGGGCGCGCGGCGCTATGCGGCCGTGGTGCAGCCGATCGCGTCGTTTGATCTGGTGCTGCTCGGCCTCGGCGAAGATGGCCACACCGCGAGCCTCTTCCCCGGGGCGCCGCTCGATGGCGCCGAGGTGCTGGCCGTGCGCGCCGCACCCAAACCGCCGCCCGAACGGGTGAGTCTGTCGGCCTCGCGCCTGAGCCGTGCGCGCGCGGTGCTCTTCCTGGTGAGCGGTGCCGACAAGCGCAGCGCAGTCCGCGCGTGGCGCGCCGGCGCGGACATCCCGGCGCGCCACATCACGCCGCCGGGCGGCGTCGAGGTCTGGCTTGACGCCGCTGCGGATGCCGTGGCGGATGAGCCCACGGCCACCACACGCAAGTAACGGAGGTGCGCGAAGTGAAAACCCGCTACAGCGAGGTACCGGCATACCAGACCAAGGACGGCTCGATCATCCGCGAGCTGATGCATCCGTCGGTGCATGGCAATGCCATGCAGAGTCTGGCCGAGGCGACGGTGCCGGTGGGGCAGGCGACCCAGTTGCATCGACACCGGCGCACCGAAGAGATCTATCACATCACCGCCGGGCAGGGGCGCATGACGCTGGGCGTGGAGAGCTTCGATGTGGCGGCGGGGGACACCATCCTGATCCCGCCGGGTACGGCGCATTGCATCGCCAACACCGGCGCGACGGAGCTGAAACTCCTGTGCGCCTGCGCCCCGGCGTACGCGCATGGCGACACTGAGCTTCTCGTCCGGTAGGGGAACCTCGGAACACCTCATCCCGGCAGGAGCGGCGATTCGACGCCGGGCATTGCGGTCGTCGCGATGAGCCAGCGCGGCGAAGCCAAAGCCGGGATGGCCGCGGCGAAGCCGCTGGATGCCGGCGTGCGGCACGGAAACACGCATGCCGCCCGAGACCCGGGGCGGTCGAGGGCGGCCCGCCGGGGTGATGCGGGCTGCGCCGCCCGGTCATGGCGTGTTCGGTCTGCCGCCGGACGGCGGCGGATTTGGCGCGCCCTGGCCGCGGCCGGCGGGACCCGCTGTGCCAGAAAGCCTCGTGGCAATAAGCACTTAGCACGGTTTCTTGCGGCGGCATCGCGCTGGCACAGGATGTGCACCCACCGAGCCGGATATCGCGCAGATGCCGGGGGAAGCGGTGCAGAGCAGCTTTGCGGAAGTGGCCAGACGGACGATCGTGGCGGGCGCCGCCGCGACCTTGCTGATGGCCGCCGACATGGCGATGGCGGCGGTCCTGTATGTGTATGAGCTGCCGGACGGCTCGCGCCTGGTCAGCGACCATGCGCTCAACAACAAGCACTATCGGCTGGTACGCACCGGGCGCGATACGCGCGGCGTGGGCCAGCTCGTCGCCAGCCGCGACCGCCAGCTGTTCCGCGCCAAGCCCGACGCCTACGATCACCTGATCCGTCAGGCGGCGGAGGAAAACAAGCTCGACTTCGCGCTGGTCAAGGCCATCATGCACGTGGAGTCCGCGTTCAACCCGTACGCGGTCTCGCACAAGGGTGCGCTCGGGCTGATGCAGCTGCTGCCGGAGACGGCGCGGCGCTACGGCACGCACGACGTGTATGACCCGCAGGAGAACATCCGTGCCGCCACGCGCTATCTCAAGGACCTGAGCGCGATGTTCAACAACAAGCAGGCGCTGGTGATCGCCGCCTACAACGCCGGGGAGAACGCGGTGGTGCGCTACAAGGGCATCCCGCCCTACCAGGAAACGCAGCTGTACGTGCGCAAGGTGCTCAAGTACAAGCGCCACTATTCGAGCAATTCCTAGGCGCGTTTGCCTCGCGCCACGGTTCTCGGTAACCTCGCCTCTTTCACAGCGCGCCGGTTGCAGCGACCGGCGCCACAGCCACCGAGACGCCCATGAGTGATGACGCGAGCGCCAGCCTGCGCGACAGCAAGGAATACCAGATCCTGCAGGCCATGAAGACCACCCTGACCGGGGTCGTCAGGGACACCGCCACGGCCCCGGGTCTCAAGCACCCGTTGTCCGACCGCAGCATCGAGAACATCCGCCAGTGCCTGGTGTTGATCACCGCGCGCGAGCGCGAGCTGGCGCAGGCCGCCGGCGTCACGCAGGACATGCGGCCGCACTACATCGACGAGCCGCAGACCACCAACGTCGTGTCGATAAACAAGATCGGCCGGTCGAAGAACCCCGAGTCGGGCACCGACGAGTAGGCCGGCGCGCAGGGGCGCTAGCGCGACGCTGCGCCGCGCAATACCGCGTACTCCGCGAGCAGCGGTCCGGTCACCGGTTCGAGCTTGCGCCGCAGCAGTGTCCCGGTTGCCGAGGTCTGCGCGATGATCGGCGTGATCAGCGCCTCGCGCGCCTGCCCGAGCACCAGCATCGCCTGCACCTCGCGGCGCAGTGCCGGCGCTGCCGCCAGTAACGCCGCGAGCTCGCCCGATGGCGCCTCGACCGCCGCGCGCGCTGCGGCCAGCACCACGTTGAGGTCGGGCGGCGCCGCCAGCCACGACCGCATGCACGCGAAATAGCTGGCGATGATCTCGAACAGGTGGGCGGCCGTGAACTTGTCGAGCGGGTGGCGCATCTGGTCTTCGGACACAGCGAGAAACGTCTGCCCCGGGCTTGCGAGCAAACGCGCCAGCAGGGCGGCCGGGGTGTTGCCGCCCGCGGAGAGCGCCTCGAGCGTTGCGCGGTGCGCGGCATAGTCGGCGCGGGCCGGCAGCGGTTGCGGCAGCGCGTCCGGATCGGCATCGAGAAAGCCCAGATGGTAGGCGTTGCGGTGCGTGCCGCGACGCCAGATGTGCTGGCGCGTATCGGCGTCGATCAGTCCCGGTTGCAGGACCAGGCGCACCGTTGTGATCACGGTGAGCGGGTCGGTCTCGAACGGCAGATGCTCCACCAGATACTGCGCGAGCTGCCGGCCGGTGTCGCTCGCCACGACCGCGGGGCGTTCGAGCATGCGGCGCGCATTGTCCGCGCTCGGCTGGCACCACCATACGCGCCGCGCCAGTTCGTCGGTCAGTTCGGGCGCACCGGCCACCGCCACGATCGCCTCCGGCTCGCCCAGCAGCAGCAGCCGGTCGAGCTGCCCGCCCTTCGCTTGCCCCATGCGTGTCCAGCGTTGCAGGAACACCGGATAGCCGCCGGGGGAGCCGAGCGCGAAGGACGACAGGAACTCGCGCACGCGGCGCAGGTACTGCTCGGCGCGGCAATTGGGGTGCAGCGGTACGCACGCCTCCTGGCCGTGGGCCAGCGCGTACACGGTCATGGCCGGTTCGTCGATGCGGATCGCCTCGCAGTCCTGCGCGAGCAGCACATTGAGGCGCAGCAGGTCTTCGGCGCTGAGTTCCACGGGGCGGATGTCGGCAGGGCGAGCGGGGTGTGCTAGTTCAGCTGCACGCGCTGGCCCCACGGCACCTTGGCCTTGCCCTTGACCAGCCACAGCACCGGGTAGGGCGGTTCGCGCTCGGGAAAGGTGCCTTCGGCGTCGGTGAAGTAGACCAGCAGATCGGGCGCGCGGTCCTGCGCCTGCGCCCAGGCGAGCGGCGGCACGAAGCTCGTGCCACCACCGCCCTCGAGCTTGTCGGGGACCCTGACCTCCTCCCACGGTTCGAACACCCACGGCGCGCCCGCGGCCAGGTGATCGTCGCAGGCAAGCAGCGTGATACGCGCGGAGAGCTGGCCCTTGAGGGCGTTGACCTCGCTCACGAACTCGCGCATCTCGTCATCGTCGATCGAACCGCTGGTATCGAGCACGATGGCGATGTCGAGGCGCGTGCTCTTGAGGCTCGGCAGGATGGCGGCGCCCTCGCGCCGCGACGGGCGCTGGAAGCTGTAGTCCTCGCGTGCCACATTGGTCATGTAGCGCGCCAGCAGCATGCGCCACGGCAGTTGCGGCTGCAGCAGGTGATCGACCAGGCGCGCGAGCGAGCCGCCGAGCTTGCCGGCCTGTTGCGCCTGCTGTGCGGCGCCGGCCAGGCGCTGCTGCCACTGCACCGCGAGCGCCTCGCGCTCGCCGGCCGACAGCGGCGGCGGCTGCGGCGCGCCGCCGGCGTTCGGGTCGACCTCGCCTTGGCCCTTGCCCCCATCCTGCGGGTCCTGCTTGGGCTGCTCGCCTTGGCCACCGCCCGATGGCGGCGATTGCTGTCCCGACTCCGAGCGGCTGTCCTCGCTGTCGTAGAGGTGCTGGTCGAGAGTCTGCTCGTCGGTGTTTTCCTGAATGAACGGGTAGATCTCCTCGGCTGTCATGCCCGCGTACTCATCGAGCGCGAGCGCACCGGGCGGTGCCTTCAGCCCGTCGGCCAGCAGCAGCGGGTTGATGGCGTAGTCGCAGGCGATGTCCCAGCGGTGCTTGTCACGATGCCCGCGGCGGTTGAAATGCGACAGCGCGCAGTGCAGCGCCTCGTGCGCGAGCACGAACTTGGTCTGCTCGAGGTCGAGCGCATCGATGTACGCGGCGTTGTAGAACAGCCCGCGCGCATCCGTGGCCGTGGTCTTGCACCACGCGGGGTCGGCGGCGATCAGCGGCAGGCGCAGCACGAGCGCGCCGAGGAAGGGCTTGTCGAGCACCAGGCGCGTGCGCGCCGCGGCGAGCTTGGTCTCGATGTCGACGCGGTCCATCGTATGCCGTCAGCGTGCCGCCTTGCGCGCCGGCTTCCAGGCATCGAACAGCATGATGTCGGCGATGTTCTTGGCCCAGGCCTGGAACTGCGGCACGCTGAAGAGCTTGTCGCCGACCGCGCGCTGCATGTCGGACACCAGCATCACGCCCATCTCGCGGCTCGGGAAGCGCCCGGCGTAGTCGAGGATGTGCCCGTACACCGTGGTCTCCTCGGGCGTGCCCTTGGCGCGGATCGCACGCCCCACGAGCGCGGAGGCGACCGCGTACTGCAGGTCGGTCTCCTTCGGCACC
The DNA here is from genome assembly GCA_964629975.1 of uncultured Acidiferrobacteraceae bacterium. Taxonomy (GTDB): domain Bacteria; phylum Pseudomonadota; class Gammaproteobacteria; order Acidiferrobacterales; family Sulfurifustaceae. Next base: position 30,204 of record CAZVUN010000008.1, read on the forward strand.
GGGCCGGGGTTGCCGCGCACGATCGCGTCGATGTCAGGCAGGTTGTCGAGGTTGTCGATGAAGGCCTTGAGCTCGATGCCGGCCGCCGGCCCGACGCACGCCTGCAGCGCACCGAGCAGCAGGTCGGGCTGCTCGTGAAACTTCTGCAAGGCGCGGTGCGCGAACTCCCACGAGCGCGGGCTCGGAAACGCCACCGGGTTGTGCGCCGGATCGAAGTCGAACAAGAGCTCCGGGCGAAAGCGCAGGAAGGCGATGACACGCTCGTCGATGCCGAAGCGATACGCCCACGCCACCCAGTCATCGAGATGCGTTTCGACCTCGAAGTGCGAGAAGCGGTTGGCGAGCGGCGCCGGCATGGTGAACGTCACGCCGCGATCGCCTTGGCGATTGCCGGCGGCGAAGATCGACCAGCCTTCCGGCACTTTGTATTCGCCGAGACGCCGGTCGAGGATCAGTTGGTAGGCGGCAGCCGACACCGTCGGCGCGGCGGATGTGATCTCATCGAGGAACAGTATTCCCGCGGGTCCATGGCGCAGCGCATCCGGCAGCATGGCGGGCACGGCCCACTCGACCAGGTCGCCGACGCGAAACGGAATGCCGCGCAGGTCGGTCGGTTCCATCTGCGACAGCCGCACATCGATCATCGGCACGCCGTAGCGCGCGGCGGTCTGCGCGACCATTTGCGACTTGCCGACTCCCGGCGGGCCCCACAGCATTACCGGTGTGTGATGCCCGCTGCGGGCGCTTTGGAACTCGCGATCCAGGATCGCCATGATCAGTGCCGGGCGCATATTACCTCTTGGGCGTGCGTATAAGTACTTGTAAATGCGCTAGTTTAGCACTTGCCGGCGCGGCTACCCACTGCGGCGTGGCAAGCAACTGTCGCGCGTGCGTATCGTTCTGGATTTGTGACATTTTTCACAGCACCAAACCGGTTACCCCACCAGAATGGGCCGCAGCAACAAGCCGAAACGACCAGGAACCGCAGGGGTAAATCGCCAGGGAGCGCGCGGCCAGCGGCGGGCAGGGGCCCGTCACAACCGTGTTTCGGCGGGGGTCCGGTATCGGGCCAAACAACAACCGCTTCCAGACGTAGGGGGATTCGACATGTCAATGCGTGACCTTTTGTATTTGCATCCCGCGGCTCAGGCCGAATCGCTGGCGCCCATGTTGCGCGACGGCGGGTGGAACGCCCGCGTCGTGCACAGCGCGCGCGAGGCACAGGAGCTGCTCAAGCAGCACGATTACTCGGTGGGGCTGGTGCGCCTCGAGCCGTCGGCCGGGAATGATGACACGCTGCGGGCACTCCTGGCCGGCGGCCGACGCATGAAATGGGTGGCCATGGCCGACCCGGCCGTGCTGCGCAGCCCGGGCATCGCCCGGCTGGTGGCGGATGCCTGCTTCGACAGCCATACGCTGCCGGCCGATATCAACCGGCTGCTGTTCTCGCTCGATCATGCGGCCGACATGGCCGGCATGCTGCGCCGGCAGACCTCACTCAAGGAGGCGCGCGAGTATGCCGAGAAAATGGCGATTGCCGCGAGCCTCGAGCACACCCGCAGCAACGTCTCGCGCGCCGCGCGCGTGCTCGGGGTGTCGCGCGTCACGCTTTATCGCTTGATGGAAAAGCACCAAATCCGCACGTAGTCCTGCGCTGACTCCTCCTGGGTCCCCGCGTCGGTCCCAGACTTTCCGACCCTTGCCTGACCTGTCAGGCAAGGGCTTTCTTTTTTGAGGGTTTGGGTTGAGAATTCGCGCCCGCCTGGCCCTGAGGGCTGGGCCGCAACCCGAGACCCGTGACTACGCCGCAACTGGCACTACTGTTCGTTGCCCTGTGCGCACGGGTGCCGGGCACGCGCGGCCCAGGCCGCCCCTCGCCATGAGCGCCGTAAAGCCTGTTCCCGGCCATCCCGCCGCCGGCGGCCTCGCCGCACTGGTAATTGGTGCGATCGGTGTGGTGTATGGCGACATCGGCACGAGCCCCCTCTATACGATCAAGCTTGCGTTTGGGGGGCCGTATGCGTTCGCCATCACCCAGACCAACGTGCTCGGGTTGCTGTCGCTCGTCTTCTGGGCGCTCGTCATCGTCGTGTCCGTCAAATACGTCGGCCTGATGATGCGCGCCGACAACAAGGGCGAGGGCGGCATCATGGCCCTGATGGCGTTGGTGCAGCGCGCCACCGAGGGGCAGGCGCGCCTGCGCTGGCTGCTCATGACGCTTGGCCTCGTGGGGGCCGCGCTCTTCTATGGCGACGGCATGATCACGCCGGCGATTTCGGTGCTGTCGGCGGTGGAGGGCCTGCAGCTTGCAGCGCCGGTCTTCCAGCCGTACGTGATCCCGCTCGCCCTGGTAATCCTGATCGGGCTGTTCGTGGTGCAAAGGTTCGGCACCGCGCGCGTCGGCAACCTTTTCGGCCCCTTGATGCTGCTGTGGTTCGCCGTGCTCGCCGTGCTCGGCATCCGCGGCATCGCCATGAATCCGCAGGTGCTGGCGGCCCTCAATCCCTGGCATGGCATCGTGTTCTTTCTGGAACACGGCTGGGCCGGTTTCTTCATTCTCGGCGCCGTGGTGCTGGCGGTCACCGGCACCGAAGGTCTGTACGCCGATATGGGCCATTTCGGCAAGCGGCCGTTGCGCGTGGCGTGGTTCAGCTACGTGTTGCCGGCACTGGTGCTCAACTATTTCGGCCAGGGCGCGTTATTGCTGGCCGATCCGGCGGCGGTCGAAAGCCCCTTCTACCGGCTTGCCCCGGCCTGGGCGCTGTATCCCATGATCGGGCTCGCCACGGTGGCAACCGTGATCGCCTCGCAGGCAATGATCAGCGGCGCCTACTCCATCACCCGCCAGGCCATTCAGCTCGGCTACGCGCCGCGCATGAGCATCGTGCATACGTCGGAGCGCTACATCGGCCAGATCTATGTGCCATTCGTCAACTGGATGCTGCTCGCGGGCGTCATTGCGCTGGTGCTCGGTTTCCAGTCGTCGAACAGCCTGGCGGCCGCCTATGGCATTGCAGTCACGGCGACCATGTCGATCGACACCATGCTGGCGTACTTCGTGGTCAGCGGTCTTTGGGGCAGGAACCGGATCCTTGCCGGTGCCGCCACTGCGGGTTTTCTCGTGGTCGATCTGTCGCTGTTTTCGGCTAACCTGCCCAAGCTGGTACACGGCGGCTGGTTTCCGGTGGTGATCGCGATCGTCGTGTTCACGCTTCTGTCCACCTGGAAGCGCGGACGCGACCTGATGCGCGAGCGCCTTGGCGAGCTCGCCATCGCCCTCGAGCCCTTCCTCGACAGCATCGCCCGGCGTCCCCCGATGCGGGCGCCCGGCACCGCGGTATTTCTCACCACCAAGCGCGATGCCGTTCCCCACTCCATGCTGCACAACCTCAAGCACAACAAGGTCTTGCACGAGCGGGTGTTGATCCTTACTGCGGTGTTCCAGGACGTGCCGCACGTGGACGAGAGCGAGCGCATCGACGTCCGGCCGCTGGGCAACAACTTCTACCAGGTGTTCGTGAATTACGGTTTCAAGGATATCCCGGATATCCCGCGCGCGCTCGAGCTGTGCGCTGCCCACGGCATCGAAACCAACATGCTCGATACCTCCTTCTTCCTGTCGCGCGAGACCCTCATCCCCACCCGGCGCCCGGGTATGGCACTATGGCGCGAGAAGCTTTTTATCGGCATGATGCGTAACGCCGGCAGCGCCACCGCGTTCTTCCGGATTCCGCCGAACCGCGTGGTCGAGCTCGGCACGCAGATTGAACTATGACCCTGCCGGGCGCGCCGCCCGGCGTGGGGACGTACCGAAGGAGACGGCGAGCGCATGAAGGTTCTGTTGTGGTGTGACGATCTGATGAGTCGCGTGCGCATCGAGTCGGCCTGGAAGCAGGCCGGCGCGCAGGTACTCAGGAAGAACGATCCGGAGCGGCCCGAGTACGTGGTCGTGGATCTCACGGCGCGCGATGCGCTCGCGCACATTGGGCGGCTGCGCGCGGAGTTCCCCGACGTCGACATCCTGGCGTTCGGCCCGCACGTCGACGGCGAGGCCTTCAAGGCGGCCAGGGCGGCGGGGGCGAGCGAGCTGGTGGCGCGCGGCGCCGTCGTTGACCGGGTACTACGCCGGCTGTCGGCGCCGGCGGCGTAAGCCGCGGAATGCCCCGACAGCCGGCACAGGGCGAAGGAGCGCGGGATGCCGATCAGCTACGTCGTCGATGAGGAGCGGAACGTGGTGTACGCCACGGTGCGCGACACGGCAAATGCCGAGGATTTTCTGGACTACGCGCGACAGTTCCTCGCCGATCCCCGCATCAAGCCGGGTTATCGTGAGCTGGTCGACGCCACGGCCGCACGCGTCGGGGATATCACGCCGGAGCTGTTCGATCGCATCGTCGAGCTCGACCGCCAGCGCCCCGAGCTGCTGCCCGGTTCGCGTACCGCGATCGTCGTACCGAGCGTCGAGGGCTTCGACCTGGCGCGCCAGTACGAGCGCAAGGCGCAAATGTCAGTGATCGTGTTCACGAGCCTGGACGTGGCCAAGACCTGGCTCGGGCTCGTCTAGGACGTGCGCGGCGCACGCCCCTGGGCAGGCAGTCAGCTCGTCGCGCCGGCGCCCACCGCCCGCAGGGCGGGCGCCTCTTCCTCCTGCAGTTGCAGCGCCCACAGGCGGGCGTAGAGGCCGGCGTGCGCGAGCAGCTCGGTGTGCGTGCCGCGCTCGACGATGCGGCCGCCTTCCATCACCAGGATCTGGTCGGCGTCCATGATGGTCGAGAGCCGGTGCGCAATCACCAGCGTGGTGTGGTTGACCGCCAGGTCCTTCAATTCCGCCTGGATCGCCTTCTCGGTCTGTGAATCGAGCGCCGAGGTGGCCTCGTCGAACACCAGGATCGGCGGGCGCTTGAGCAGGGTGCGCGCGATCGCCACGCGCTGCTTTTCACCGCCCGAGAGCTTCAGGCCGCGCTCACCGACGATGGTCTCGTAGCCGTCGGGGAGCGATTCGACGAACTCGTGGATGTGCGCCGCCTTGGCGGCGGCGATGACCTCGTCGCGGGTGGCGTTGGGGCGCCCGTAGGCGATGTTGTAGTAGATGCTGTCGTTGAACAGCACCGTGTCCTGCGGCACGATGCCGATCGCCCGGCGCAGGCTCGCCTGGGTCACGTCGCGGATGTCCTGGCCGTCGATCAGGATGCGTCCGGCGGTGACATCGTAGAAGCGAAACAGCAGGCGCGACAGCGTCGACTTGCCGGCACCGCTTGCGCCGACCACGGCCACCTTGTGGCCGGCCGGCACCGTGAACGTCACGTCGTGCAGGATCTGGCGGCGCGATTCGTAGCCGAAGGCGACGTGCTCGAAGCGGATCTCCCCGCCGCTGACCCGCAGCGCGGGCGCGCCGGGCTTGTCCTTGACCTCTTCGTGCTTGCCGAGCAGGCCGAACATGCGCTCCATGTCGGCGAGCGAGTGGCGGATCTCGCGGTACACGAAGCCGAGGAAGTGCAGCGGTGCGTACAGCTGGATGAGAAAGGCATTGACCAGCACCAGATCGCCGACCGTCATGCTGCCGGCCACCACCCCCTGGGTGGCGAGGATCATGAGCAGCGTGACGCCGATGGCGATGATGAACGCCTGTCCGACGTTGAGGATCGACAGCGAGGTCTGGTTACGCACCGCGGCCGCCTCCCACTTCACCAGGGTCTCATCGTAGCGTGCCGCCTCGTAGCGCTCGTTGCCGAAGTACTTGACGGTCTCGTAGTTGAGCAGGCTGTCGATGGCGCGGGTGTTGGCCTTGGAGTCCATCTCGTTCATGTTGCGCCGCAGCACCATGCGCCACTCCGTGATCCACAGCGTATAGGCCACGTACACCACGAGCGTGCCAAGCGTGATGATGGCGTACCACGGGCTGTACTTGAGGAGCAGGATCGCCGCCACGATGCCGATCTCGAGCAGGGTCGGCAGGATGTTGAACAGCATGAAGTTGAGCAGGAAGCGGATGCCGGCGGCGCCGCGCTCGATGTCGCGCGACACGCCCCCGGTCTGCCGTTCCAGGTGAAAGCGCAGGCTCAACGCATGCAGGTGCTCGAACACCTTGAGCGCCACGCGCCGGATCGAGCGTTGCGTGACCTTGGCGAAGACCACGTCGCGCAGCTCGGCGAACAGCGAGGAGGCCAGGCGCAGCACGCCGTAGGCCACGAGCAGCGCGAGCGGCAGGGTGAGCGGCGCCTGCCTCGGATCGAGCGCATCGACGATATCCTTGAGCAGGAGCGGCACCGCCACGGTTGCCACCTTGGCGGCCGCGAGGCACGCAAGCGCGAACAGCACCCGCCCCTTGAACTCCCACAGGTAGGGCAGCAGGGACTTGATCGTCTTCCAGTCGCTGCCGCGCTCAGGCGGGCGGTCGTGATAGGGCGTGCGCACGGGGCGTGTCAGGCAAGGGCATGCGAGCGGGACTCGAGGGCGAATTCTACCGGAGTAAAGGCGCCCCCGGCGATCTGCGCTGCACCGTGAGGGAATTCGCCGCTGCCGCGCTCAGGCGGGCGGCGTGGCCGCGCGTCAGGCCCGGGCGGCCTGATCGACTAGCGAGCGCGACTACGCGACGACCGCGAGCCGCTCGTTGCCGGAGGCCACCGGCGGATACTGCAACGGCTACGGCGATGGCGCATCCAGCAGGCGCTGGTTGACCTCACGCTCGGCCAGCAGCCAGTCATCCGTCGGGTCACCGCCCTGAAAATTGCGCTCGAGGGCGCGGTAGTACGCGGCCTCCGCGATCAGGCGCCGCCGCTCTTCCGCCGACACCGGGGTGGCGGTCGGTGTCGTGTCCGCCGCGCGCTTCGGTGCGCGGCTGCGCTTGACGGTGCGGGTCGGATTGGTGTCTGTGGTCTTGGTCCTTGCCATGCGGCCTCCAATGAATCGAGCGTTTGCGTGTGAGTCCGACGTTGCGAGACGCCAACGCCAGTGCGTCGCAGCAAGCCTATCACGATTGCGCGCCGCCGCGGCAGCCCGCGCATCGGGCCGCATGACACGTTGATGACACCGCCTGGCGTTCGCGCCGCGCTGCCCACGGGCCGGCGCGAGCGCGTGCGTGTTGCCGCGCCGCCGCGGTCGACACTTGATTCATCGGCCTCGCGCCGCCGCCGGGCGGACGCTGCGCACCCCACAGGGGCGCAACACGCCGGTGCGTGATCGATGCTGGTGCAACGGAAGGGCCGCGCGCCACCGTGGTCGCGGCTAACACCCTGTAGTCATTCGGGAATCGTGGACGGCACGCCGGTTGCTATGGATCATGACCGAAGCGAGGGCGAAGCAACGTGGCACTGCGCGTGCTGTTGGTGGACGACGACGCAGATCGCGCCGAAACCGTGAAGCAGGCCATGCGGGCGGCGGGATATGAAGTGGTCGCGCACGTGAGCGGGGCGGCCGATCTGCTGGCGCGCGTGCGCGACACGGCGCCGGACGTGGTCATCATCGACCGCGACTCGCCGGACCGCGACACGCTCGAGCACGTGTGCCTGGTGACGCGCGACGATCCGCGCCCGATCGTGATGTTCACGCAGGACCGCGAGGGCGCGATGATCCGCGCGGCGCTGAAGGCGGGCGTGAGCGCCTACGTGGTGGACGGACTGGCGGCCGAGCGCCTGCGGCCGATCCTCAAGGTGGCGGTGGCGCGCTTCGAGCAATCGCAGGCGCTCAAGCAGGAGCTCGCCGCGGCGCGCGCGAGCCTCACCGAGCGCAAGCGGATCGAGCGCGCCAAGGGGATTGTCATGAAGCAGCGTGGCTGCAGCGAGGAGCAGGCCTATGCACTGCTGCGCAAACTGGCGATGGATCGCAACGAGCGCCTGGCGCAGGTGGCAGAGAACGTCATCGCCATGGCGAAGTTGTTGACCTCGTGACCGGGAGTTACGAATTGAAGTAAGGCGCGCGGCCCAACGGCGGGTCGCGAGTCGCAAGAGGATCGAGGCGGGTCGTGTCGGCCCGCCGCCCGGACAACGGCGTCCGTGTTTGTGGCCCTGTGGCCGCAGACCGGGCGCCGTTTCTGTTTTTGTGGCCAACTGCAACCGAGGTGTGCAATGAGGGAGTCGAAAGAGACGCAACAGGGGTCCGAAGCGCAACCGCCATCCGAGCCGTCCCGCCGGCAGTTTCTCAAGGCCGGCATGGCGGCCGGCCTGACCGCGACCGGCGTGTTTGGCACGGTGCCCAGTGGCGTCCGTAACGCCGCGTACGCCGCGGGCTCGGACGCCCCGGAGAAGCCTGAGGTCAGAGTCGGCTTCATCCCGCTCACCGATTGCGCCAGCGTCGTGATCGCCGCAGAGATGGGCTTCGACAAGAAGTACGGTCTCAGACTCACGCCCTCGAAGGAGGCGAGCTGGGCCTCGGTGCGCGACAAGCTGGTCAACGGCGAGCTCGATGCCGCGCACGTGCTGTACGGGCTCATCTATGGCGTGCAGATGGGCATCGGCGGGCCGAAGAAGGACATGGCCGTCTTGATGAGTCTCAACCACAACGGTCAGGCCATCACCCTGTCGAACAAGCTCAAGGACAAAGGCGTCACCGACGGGGCCGCCCTCAAGAAGCGGATTGCATCGGAGAAGCGCGAGTACACGTTCGCCCAGACCTTCCCGACCGGCACGCACGCCATGTGGCTGTACTACTGGCTGGCGGCCAACGGCATTCATCCTTTCCATGACGTGAAGGCGATCGTGGTGCCGCCGCCGCAGATGGTGGCGAACATGCGCGTCGGCAACATGGACGGCTTCTGCGTCGGCGAGCCGTGGAACGCGCGCGCGATATTCGACTCCATTGGTTTCACGGCCGTGACCACCCAGGACATCTGGAAGGACCATCCGGAGAAGGTGCTCGGCACGCGCCTGGAGTTCGTGCAGAAGTACCCGAACACCGCGCGCGCCATGGTGGCCGCCATCCTCGAGGCCTCGAAGTTCATCGACACCCGGAGCAACCGCCCCAGGGTGTCGCAGATCATCGCCGCCAAGTCCTACGTCAATACCGAGGCGTCGGTGATCGAGGGCCGCATGAAGGGCGAATACGACAACGGCATCGGCAGGAAGTGGCGAGACGCCAACTACATGAAGTTCTACAGCGACGGCAAGGTGAACTTTCCGTATCTGTCGGACGGCATGTGGTTCATGAGCCAGCACCGGCGCTGGGGCTTGCTCAAGGAGGACGTCGACTACCTCGCCATCGCCAAGGCGGTGAACCAGATCGGGCTCTACAAGCAGGCGGCCGCGGCCGCCAAGGTGCCGGTGCCGGCCGACCCGATGCGCTCGGCCAGGCTGATCGATGGCGTGCTTTGGGATGGCAAGGATGCCAAGGGCTACGCCGCCGGTTTCAAGATCAAGGTCTAAGGGGACTCGCCATGAACGTCGTGCGCCTGAATACACCTGCGCCGCCCGTTGCAACGGTCGCGCCCGCGACCGCCGCGCGCACCGAACCGCGCGAGCAACCGCCGGTCGTCGCCGATACGGCGGCGAGCCGCTGGCGTCGGCGTCTCGCGGTCGCCACGGCGGCGACCGTGCGCCACGCGCTGCCGCCGCTGCTTGGCATCGTCGTGCTGCTCGTCGTCTGGGACCAGGTTGCGAAGGCGAGCGGGATTCCCTCGCCCGCGGTGACCTGGGAGGCAGCCGCGAAACTCTTCAGCGATCCGTTCCACCAGCGCGGTCCGAACGACCAGGGCATTGGCTGGAACATCCTGAGATCGCTGTCGCGTGTTGGCATGGGCTTCGGGCTGGCGGCGCTGATCGGCATCCCGCTCGGCTTCCTGATCGGGCGCTTCCTATTCCTGCACCGCATGACCGCGCCGCTCATCAGTCTGCTGCGCCCGGTATCGCCGCTCGCCTGGCTGCCGATCGGGCTGTACGTGTTCAAGGAGGCGCAGCCCGCGGCGGTGTGGACGATCTTCATCTCCTGCATCTGGCCGATCATCATCAACACCTCGGTCGGCGTCACGCGCGTGCCGCAGGACTACCTCAACGTCGCGCGCGTGCTGAAGCTGTCGGAATGGAAGGTGTTCACCAAGATCCTGTTCCCGGCGGTGCTGCCGTACCTGATGACCGGCGTGCGCCTGTCGATCGGGGCGGCGTGGCTGGTGATCGTCGCGGCCGAGATGCTCACCGGCGGCGTCGGTCTCGGCTTCTGGGTGTGGGACGAATGGAACAACCTGAACGTCGCGCACATCCTCGTCGCCATCTTCGTGGTCGGCATCGTTGGCCTGCTGCTCGAGCATTCGCTGCTGTTGCTCGCTCGGCGCTTTCAATACTAGGAGATCGCCATGGATCGTTACGTCCAGATCGAGAACGCTGAGAAGGTGTTCGACACCCGGCATGGCAGGTTCGTGGCGCTGCGCGACGTCAGCTTGAGCGTGCGCCATGGCGAGTTCGTGTCCATCATCGGCCATTCGGGCTGCGGCAAATCGACGCTGCTCAATCTCATCGCCGGCCTGACCGATTTGACCCGCGGGGTGCTGCTGTGCGGCGGGCGCGAGGTCGCCGGACCCGGGCCGGACCGGGCGGTGGTGTTCCAGAACCACTCGCTGCTGCCGTGGATGAGCTGCTTCGACAATGTCTACCTGGCGGTCGAGCGGGTCTTTGGCGGCCGGGAGAAGAAGGAGTCGCTGCGCAAGCGGACCGAGGCGGCACTCGCGCTCGTGGGGCTTCGCCATGCCATGCACAAGATGCCGCACGAGATCTCGGGCGGCATGAAGCAGCGCGTGGGCATCGCACGGGCGCTCGCCATGGAGCCCAAGGTGCTGCTGCTCGACGAGCCGCTCGGCGCGCTCGATGCGCTCACCCGCGCGCAGCTGCAGGACGAGCTGCTGCGCATCGTGGCCGATACCGGCACCACCGCGATCATGGTCACGCACGACGTGGACGAGGCGGTGCTGCTGTCCGACCGCATCGTCATGATGACCGAAGGCCCCTCCGCCACCATCGGCCAGATCCTGGCGGTCGACCTGCCGCGTCCACGCCAGCGTCTGGCACTGGCCGAGGACCCGGCGTACGTGCATGCGCGTGGCGAAGTAATGCGGTTCCTGTACGAACGTCAGCACCGGCCGCAAGACCAGGCGGCCTGATCGCACACGGGAGAGGGATATGAATAGGAAGCAAAGACTCGTCGTCGTCGGCAACGGCATGGCCGGCATCCGCACGGTCGAGGAGCTGCTCAAGCTCGCGCCCGACAAGTATGCGATCACGGTGTTCGGGGCCGAGCCGCATCCGAACTACAACCGCATCCTGCTGTCGCCGGTGCTAACCGGCGACAAGCAGTTCAACGACATCGTGCTCAACGACGATGCCTGGTATGCGGCCAACGGCATTACCCTGCACAAGGGCAAGATCGTCGTCGAGGTCAACCGCAAGCAGAAGTACGTGAAGGCGGCGGACGGCACAGTTACCCATTACGACCGCCTGCTCATCGCCACCGGTTCCAATCCGTTCCTGCTGCCGGTTCCGGGCAAGGACCTGCCAGGCGTGATCGGCTTCCGCGACCTGCGCGACGTCGAGGCCATGCTCGCGGCCGCCAGGGAATATCGGCATGCCGTTGTGATCGGCGGCGGCCTGCTCGGCCTCGAAGCCGCAAACGGTTTACTCAAGCAGGGCATGAAGGTCACGGTCGTACACTTGCCGGAGGTGTTGATGGAGCGCCAGCTCGACGCGCCGGCGGCGAAGATGCTGAAGAAAGCGCTTGAAGAGCGCGGCCTCACATTCGTGCTCGGTGGCGAGACCGAAGAGATTATCGGCAAGAAGCGCGTGCAGGGTGTGCGCCTCAAGGATGGCCGCGAATTCACCGCCGACCTGGTGGTGATGGCGGTCGGCATCCGTCCGAACATTGAGCTTGCCAGAAAGGCCGGGCTCTATTGCGAGCGCGGCATCGTCGTGAGCGACACGCTCCAGACCTACGACCCGCGCGTCTACGCCGTGGGTGAGTGTGTGCAGCACCGCGGCCAGACCTACGGGCTCGTGGCGCCGCTGTTCGAGCAGGCCAAGGTCTGCGCCAACCATCTGGCCGAACTGGGCTTCGCCCGCTACGAGGGTTCGGTCACCTCGACCAAGCTCAAGGTCACCGGCATCGATCTGTTCTCGGCCGGGCAATTCCAGGGCGGCGAGGGCTGCGAGGAGATCGTGCTCAAGGACGCCGGGCGCGGCGTGTACAAGAAGGTCGTGCTCAAGGAAAACCGCGTGCAGGGCGCGGTGATGTACGGCGACACCCTGGACGGGGCCTGGTATTTCCAGTTGATGCGCGAGGGTACGGACGTCTCGAACCTGCGCGAGCGGCTGCTGTTCGGCCAGGCGCACCTTGGTGACGCCGGCCACGGCGACATCAAGACGCGCGTGGCGGCCATGCCGGACGAGACCGAGATCTGCGGCTGCAACGGCGTGTGCAAGGGCGCGATCGTCAAGGCCATCACCGGCAAGAAGCTGTTCACGCTCGAAGAGGTGCGCGCGCACACCAAGGCATCGAGCTCCTGCGGCTCTTGCACGGGACTGGTCGAGGCGCTGCTTGCCGCTACCCTCGGCGGCGACTACTCGACCGCGCCCAGGAAGAAGCCGCTCTGCCCCTGCACCGAGCACAGCCACGACGAGATCCGCACCGCCATCCGCGAGCACAAGCTCAAGAGCATCCGCGCGGTCATGGACATGCTGGCCTGGGGCACGCCGGACGGCTGCAACAAGTGCCGCCCGGCGCTCAATTTCTACCTGCTGGTGGCCTGGCCCGGCGAATACGTCGACGACAACCAGTCGCGCTTCATCAACGAGCGCGTGCACGCCAACATCCAGAAGGACGGGACGTACTCGGTCGTGCCGCGCATCTGGGGCGGGGAGACCACGCCGGCCGAGCTGCGGGCGCTCGCCGAGATCGCGGAGAAATACAAAGTGCCGACCGTGCACATCACCGGCGGCCAGCGCATCGATTTTCTCGGCGTGCCCAAGGAGACACTGCCGGCCATGTGGGGTGATCTCTCCCGCGCGGGCTTCGTCTCCGGCCACGCCTACGGCAAGGCGATCCGCACCGTGAAGACCTGTGTCGGCAAGAACTGGTGCCGCTTCGGCACGCAGGATTCCACCACCCTCGGCATCGCATTGGAAAAGATGGCCTGGGGCTCCTGGATGCCGCACAAGGTCAAGCTCGCGGTCTCGGGCTGCCCGCGCAACTGCGCCGAGGCGACCATCAAGGACTTCGGCGTGGTGTGCGTGGATTCGGGCTATGAGCTGCATGTCGGCGGCAACGGCGGCGTGAAGGTGCGCGCCACCGACTTCCTGTGCGCGGTCAAGACGCCCGAGGCGGTGCTGGAGTACTGCGCCGCGTTCCTGCAGCTCTACCGTGAGGAGGCGCATTACCTGGAACGCACCGCCCCGTGGGTGGAGCGCGTGGGGCTTGCCTACGTGAAGAGCCGGGTGGTCGAGGACGAGACCGGGCGCAAGGCGCTCGCCGAACGCTTCCGCCATTCGCAAACCTTCGCGCAGATCGACCCGTGGGCCGAGCGCGCCCAGGGCGTGGACAGGCACGAGTTCATCCCGCTCAAGGTCGTCGCCTGAGCGCCCGCGAATCCTGGAGAACGCCAAATGCAAGCAGTGATCAAGATGAAGACGGGGGAGTGGATCGAGATCGGCACGCTCGACGATATCCCGCGCCAGGGCGCACGCGTGGTGCGGCGTGCGGGCGGCGACATCGCCGTGTTCCGCACGCTCGACGACG
>CAZVUN010000009.1:0-41582 GCA_964629975.1 uncultured Acidiferrobacteraceae bacterium
ATCATGCTCGCGCTCGGGCTCAACATCGTGGTCGGTTATGCCGGCCTGCTCGATCTCGGCTACATCGCCTTTTACGCCGTCGGCGCCTACCTGTATGCGCTGCTCGCCTCGCCGCACTTCGGCGTGCATCTGCCGTTCTGGCTGCTGCTGCCGCTCGGCGCCGCGCTCGCCGGGCTGTTCGGGGCGCTGCTCGGGGCGCCGACGCTCAAGCTGCGCGGCGACTATCTCGCCATCGTCACGCTCGGCTTCGGCGAGATCATCCGCATCTTTCTCACCAACCTCAACGCGCCGGTCAACATCACCAACGGCCCGCAGGGCGTGAGTCTGATCGACCCGATCGCGCTCGGCGGCTTTTCCTTCAGCCAGACGCAGGTGGTGCTCGGTATCAGCGTGCCCGGCGTGTATCTCTACTACTACCTGTTCCTGCTGCTGGCCGCGGCGATCGCGTTCGTGTCCTGGCGCCTGGAGGACTCGCGCATCGGGCGCGCCTGGGTGGCGATCCGCGAGGACGAGGTGGCGGCCGAGGCGATGGGTATCAACACCCGCAACATCAAGCTGCTGGCCTTCGCCATGGGCGCCTCGTTCGGCGGTGTGGCCGGCGGGCTGTTCGCCGGCTTCCAGGGCTTCATCAGCCCGGAGAGCTTCAATCTGTTCGAGTCGATCATCGTGCTGTGCATGCTGGTGCTGGGCGGGATGGGCAACATCCCGGGCGTGATCCTCGGCGCGATCCTGCTCACGACCTTTCCCGAGGCGCTGCGCTACCTGGGCGAGCTGCAGCAGCTGCTGTTCGGTGCGCTGATCGTCGACCCGGCCGACCTGCGCATGCTGGTCTTCGGTCTGGCGCTGGTGGTGATCATGATCTTCCGCCCGGCCGGCCTGCTGCCCTCGCGCCGGCGCCGACGCGAGCTCGGTGCGCCGCCGGGCGCCGCGGTGGAGCAGGCCACACTCTACGATGCCAAGCGCTGACCCCATGGCCGCCCCCGCACCGCCGCTGCTCGAGGTCATCGGCGTCTCGAAACACTTTGGCGGCGTGGCGGCGCTCGAGCACGTCTCGTTGAGCATCGCCCCCGGGGAGATCTACGGCCTGATCGGCCCGAACGGTGCCGGCAAGACCACGCTGTTTAACTGCATCACCGGGCTGTACACCCCCGAGACCGGCCAGGTGCTGCTGGCCGGTGAGCCGATCGAGCGCCTCACGCCGCATCAGGTCACCGCCCACGGTGTGGCGCGTACCTTCCAGAACATCCGCCTGTTCGCCAACATGACCGCGCTCGAAAACGTCATGGTCGGCCGGCACGTGCGCACGCGCGCCGGGGTGTGGGACGCGATCGTGCGCAGCCGTGTGGCGCGCGCCGAAGAGGCGGCGATTGCGCGGCGCGCGCACGAGCTGCTCGACTACGTCGGCATCGGCACGCACGCACGGGCGCTCGCCAAGCACCTGTCCTATGGCGATCAGCGCCGGCTCGAGATCGCCCGGGCGCTGGCCACCGACCCGCGCCTGCTGGCGCTGGATGAGCCGGCGGCCGGCATGAACGAGAACGAGACGGCGCGCCTGAAGTCGCTGCTGCACACGATCCGGCACGACGGCGTCACCGTATTGATCATCGAGCACGACATGCGGCTGATGATGGACGTGTGCGACCGCATCGCGGTGCTCAATTTCGGCAAGCGCATCGCCGAGGGCCTGCCGGCCACGATCCGGCGTCACCCCGAGGTCATCGCCGCCTACCTGGGGGAGGGGTTCGCATGACGCTGCTCGAGGTGAAGGGCCTCGCGGTCAGCTACGACGGCATCCAGGCGGTCAAGGGCATCGATCTCACGGTGCGCGCCGGCGAGCTCGTGTGCCTGATCGGCGCCAACGGTGCCGGCAAGACCACCACGCTCAAGGCGCTCGCCGGCATGCTCGGGCCGAGCGCCGGGCACATCTACTACGACGGCCACGGCATCACCGGCAAGCCGGCGCATGTGCTGGTGCGGCGCGGCTTGGCGCTGGTGCCGGAGGGACGCGGCATCTTCGCGCGCCTGACGGTGAACGAGAACCTGCAGCTCGGCGCCTACACGCGCCGCGACGCGGCGATCGGCGCCGATCTCGAGCACGTGTTCAGTCTGTTCCCGCAGCTCGCCGGCCGCCGCCACCAGCTCGCCGGCACGCTCTCCGGTGGCGAGCAGCAGATGCTCGCCATCGGGCGCGCGCTGATGGCCCGGCCGCGTCTGCTGCTGCTCGATGAGCCGAGCATGGGGCTGGCGCCGATCCTGGTACAGAAGATCTTCGACATCCTCCGGCGCATTGCCGCCGACGGTGTGAGCATGCTGCTGGTCGAGCAGAATGCGCGCCTGGCGCTGGCGCTGGCGCAGCGCGGCTACGTGATGGAGAGCGGGCGCATCGTGCGCACCGACCTGGCGGCGCGCCTGTTGAGCGATCCGGCGGTGCGGGCCGCCTACCTGGGCGGGTAGGGCCTACACCGCCATTGCCGTGGGCGTGGCAAGGGCGCCGCCGAGGCGTTCGACGATGCCGCGCTCGAGACAGCGCTGTTGCGCCGGGTCGGTAAGCGGCTGGTGCGCATCGCGCGTGTTGACGAAGAAGATGTCCTCGGCGCGCTCGCCGTAGGTCGAGACCTTGGCCGCCACCAGGTTGACGCGGCACTCCTGCAGCGTGAGCGCCACCTGGTACAGCAGTCCGGGACGGTCCTGGGCCACCACCTCCATGATGCTGAGCGGCTTGCCCGGTATGGAAGTGAACGTCACGCGCGTCTCGATCGGGAAGTGCTTGAGCTGGCGCGGCACGAGCGCGCTGGTGCGATCCGGGGCGGGCGCGGGGTGGAGCAGCTGGGCGCGCAGCGCCTGCCCGAGCTGGGCGAGGGCGCGCGGCTCGGTGACCGGCTGGCCGGCGTGGTCGAGCACGACGAAGGTGTCGAGCGCGAAACCGGCGCGGGTGGTGTGAATGCGCGCGTCCATGATCGACAGGTTCATGCGGTCGAAGCCGCCGGTCAGGATCACGAACAGGTCGTCGCGATCGGGGCTGTAGATGAGGAACTCGCTGCCGCCGAGCTCCGCGCTGTAGCGCGTCGCCACCAGCGGCAGGTCCGAGGCCGCCGCGCCGGCAATGACCTCGGCGTGCCAGGCGAGGCTGTCGGCGTCGTAGCGCAGGAAGTACTCGGTGTCCATGCCGTCCCAGAAGTGCGCGACGTGCTCGCCATAGAAGTCCTTGCGCTCCAGGATGGCGCGCGCCGCCGCGCGCAGGTCGCTCACGTGCTCCTCGACGTCGAGCGGTTGCGCCACGCCGCGCGCCAGCGCCCGCGCGGTCTCGCTGTAGAGCTGCGACAGCAGCCGGCCCTTCCACGCATTCCACACCTTGGGGCTGGTGCCGCGCATGTCCGCGACCGTGAGCAGGTAGAGGAAGTCGAGCCGTTCCTGGTCGCCGACCTGCTGCGCGAAGGCGCGCACCACCTCCGGATCGGAGATGTCCTGGCGCTGCGCGGTCATCGACATGAGCAGATGGTGGCGCACCAGCCAGGCGATGAAGCGCGTGTCGTATTCGCTCAGGTTGTGCAGGCGGCAGAAGTGCTCGGCGTCCTCGGCGCCGAGCACCGAGTGATCGCCGCCGCGCCCCTTGGCGATGTCGTGGAACAGACCCGCGATGTACAGCCGTTCGGGCTTGAACAGCCGCTGGATGATCTCGCTGGCGAGCGGGAACTCGTGACGGAACTGCGGCACCGTGAAACGGCGCAGGTTGCGCACCACCATGAGGATGTGCTCGTCCACGGTGTAGACGTGGAACAGGTCGTGCTGCATCTGCCCGACGATCTTGCCGAACACCGGCAGGTAGGCGCCGAGCACGCCGTAGCGGTTCATGCGCCGCAGCGCGTGGGTGAGGCCCTGCCCGTGGCGCAGCATCTCCATGAACAGGCTGCGACAGGCGAGATCGCGGCGGAACTTCATGTCGATGCGGCGCAGGTTGCTGCGCAGCGCGCGGATGGTGTTGGCGCGCACGCCCTTCAGTTCGGGATGCTGTTGCAGCACCAGGAACAGTTCCAGCATCGCGAAGGGCGCGCGCTCGAACACGCGCGGGTGCGCCACCTCGAGAAAGTCGTTGTGCGCCTGGAAGCGCCGGCTGATCGGGCGGATACGCGGGCGCCCCTTGGCGAGCAGCGTCTCCTGGAAGTGCTGCAGCGCGATCTCGTTGAGCAGCGCGAGCTCCTTGATGGTGCGGTAGTAGCGCTTCATGAACAGCTCGACCGCGAGGATGCCGGGCTTGTCGCGATAGCCGAACTGCTTGGCGAGGGCGCGCTGGTGGTCGAACAGCAGCCGGTCCTCGCGCCGCCCCGCCAGGTAGTGCAGGCCGGTGCGCACCTGCCACAGAAAATTGCGCCCGCGCACGAGCGCGCGGTACTCCGCATCGCTCAGGAAAGCGTGCTCGACCAGCTCATGCAGCGCGCCGGTGCCGAAATGGCGCTGCGCCACCCAGGCGATCATCTGCACGTCGCGCAGCCCGCCGGGACCGTCCTTGACGTTGGGTTCGAGGTTGTAGGCGGTGTCGTCGAAGCGGTGGTGGCGCTCCTGCTGCTCGGCGAGCTTGCCGGCGAAGAACTTCGGCGCCGGCCAGATGTGCGCCGGGTCGCTCTGGTGCAGCATGCGCTCGCACAGGGCGCGGTCGCCGCACAGCCAGCGCGCCTCCATGAGATTGGTCGCGACCGTGATGTCGGCCTTGGCCTCCTTCACGCATTCCTTGAGGGTGCGTACCGAGTGGCCGACCTCGAGCCCCATGTCCCACAGGAAGCGCAGCAGCGTCTCGACGAAAGTGCGGATGTCCTCGCGGTCGCGCTCGACGAGGAACAGCAGGTCGATGTCCGAGCTGGGATGCAGCTCCCCCCGCCCATAGCCGCCCACGGCCACGAGGGCGGCATGCGTCTTGGGCGCGAGGCGGCGCTGGTGCAGCGCCCAGGCCTGTTCGAGCAGCCGATCCACGAGCCAGGCCTGCCACTGTACCGACTTGACGGCATCGGGCTTGGCGAGAAAGAACTGCCGCAACGTGTCGCGCCCGCTCTTGAGCGCGGCGCGGAACACCGCGAGCGGCTGGCTGCTCGGCGCGAGCGCGCGCGCGAAGCCCGCGTCATCAAAGACGCTGTCGCGACTCTTCCACGGTGGCGTCGGCGTCACGGACACCTCAGGGATCTTCGCCGGGGGCGCGTGTCAGTATCTCGTAGCCGGACTCGGTCACCAGCACGGTGTGCTCCCACTGCGCCGACAGCGAGTGATCGCGCGTCACGACCGTCCAGTTGTCGGGCAGCAGCTTGATGTCGGGCTTGCCGGCATTGATCATCGGTTCGACCGTGAAGGTCATGCCGGGCACGAGCTCGATCCCGGTGCCGGGCTGGCCGTAGTGCAGGACCTGCGGGTCCTCGTGAAACTCGCGCCCGATGCCGTGGCCGCAGTACTCGCGCACCACCGAGAAGCCGTGCGCTTCGGCGTGGCGCTGGATGGCGTGACCGATGTCGCCGAGGCGCGCGCCCGGCCGCACCGCCTGGATGCCGAGCAGCATGCACTCGCGCGTGACCTGCACCAGGCGGCGCGCCTGGATCGACGGTTCGCCCACGAACAGCATGCAGCTGGTGTCACCGTGATAGCCGTCCTTGATGACCGTCACGTCGATGTTGATGATGTCGCCCTTCTTGAGCTTCTTGTCGCCGGGGATGCCGTGGCACACCTGGTGGTTGACCGAGGTGCAGATCGACTTGGGAAAGCCCTTGTAGTTGAGCGGGGCCGGTACCGCCTGTTGCACATTGACGATGTAGTCGTGACACAGCCGGTCGAGCTCGCCGGTGGTGACGCCCGGTTGCACGTACGGGCGAATCATCTGCAGGACCTCGGCGGCCAGGCGGCCGGCCACGCGCATCTTCTCGATTTCCTCCGGGGACTTGATGGTGATGGGCATGGCGGGCGGCGGCGACGGGCAGGCCGGTATTGTCCGTGATCGTGACCTGGGAAAAAAGGCCGAAACATTGGGGTCTTGTGCCGAACTCCTTGAATCGATTGTCGTTGTCGGACCCCTGTGTTATAAAGGCGCCCCGAAAACTCAACCCACACGCGGTTCGTCACGTGCGCCCGGGTGCTCCGTCTTCGCTACACGCGGCCGGGGTTGGCGCATGGGGATCGCGGCGGAAAAACCCGAAGGAGACCCTATGGCACAAGTCAGCATGCGCCAGATGCTGGAGGCCGGTGTGCATTTCGGCCACCAGACGCGGTTCTGGCATCCCAAGATGCGCCCCTATATCTTCGGGGAGCGCAACAAGATCCACATCATCAATCTCGAGAAGACGCTGCCGCTGTTCAATGAGGCGATGGCGTTTCTGCGCAAGCTCTCGGAAAACGGCGGCACCGTGCTGTTCGTCGGCACCAAGCGCCAGGCGCAGGAGACGATCGAGCAGGAGGCACAGCGCGCCGGCTGCCCGTACGTCAGTCACCGCTGGCTGGGCGGCATGCTCACCAACTTCCGCACCATCAAGAAATCGATGGAGCGCCTGAAGACGCTCGACAGCATTCTCAACGAGGGCAGCCTCGGCAAGCTCAGCAAGAAGGAAACCCTCACGCTCGAGCGCGAGCGCGAGAAGCTCGAAAAGAGCCTGGGCGGCATCAAGCACATGACCTCGCTGCCGGACGCGTTGTTCGTCATCGATGTCGGTCACGAGTACATCGCGGTGGCCGAGGCCAACCGCCTCGGTATCCCGGTGGTGGGCGTGGTCGACTCCAACAACAAGCCGGACGGCGTCGATTACATGTTTCCGGGCAACGACGACGCGATTCGTGCCATCCGTCTCTACGCGGAGACGGCCGCCGACGCCGTGCTCGAGGGGCGCGCGGCGCGCGCCGCCAGCATGCCGGCGACCGACGAGGAATTCGTCGAAGTGAAGGAAGAGCCGAAGGTCAAGGTGGTGGCAAAGAAGCGCGCCGGCGCGGACGGCGAAGCAGCAAGCGGTGAGGCGGCGGGCGCTGAGCCGGAGAAGGGGGCCGGCGCACCACCCAAGGCCAAGCCGGCCGGCGGTCGCGGCAAGAAAACCGCCAGCGAATAGGCGCCACGACGCAACAAACCAAGGGGGCTTCGCCCCCTTGGCCTTATTCGGAGCCACGCGAACTCACGGGAGCAGTCATGACAATCTCGGCACAGATGGTGAAAGAACTGCGCGAGCGCACCGGACTCGGCATGATGGAATGCAAGGCGGCGCTCACGGAGACCGGCGGCGACATGGAGGCGGCGGCCGAACTGCTGCGCAAGAAGGCCGGCGCCAAGCTCGAGAAGAAGGCCGGGCGCACCGCGGCCGATGGCGCCATTGCCATTTACAGCAGTGCCGATGCCAGGCTCGCCGCGATGGTCGAGGTGAACTGCGAAACCGACTTCGTGGCCAAGGGCGAGGATTTCCTTGCCTTCGCCGGCCGCGTCGCGGAGCGCATCGCCCGGTCGAACCCGGCGGACCTCGACGCGCTGCTCAGGCTGCCGCTGCAGGACGGTGCGGCCACGAGTGTGGCCCAGGGCCTCGAGGCGCTGGTGGCCAAGCTCGGCGAGAAGATGGCCGTGCGCCGCTTCGAGCGCATCGAGAGCCGCGGCCTGATTGGCAGCTACGTGCACGGCCGCAAGATCGGCGTGCTGGTCGAGCTCGAGGGCGGCAGCGTCGAGCTGGCGCGCGATCTCGCCATGCACGTGGCCGCAAGCCGCCCGGAATACGTGACCCGGGAAGAGGTGCCGGCCGAGCGGATCGCCAAGGAGAAGGAGATCTTCGTCGAGCAGGCCCGGCAGTCGGGCAAACCCGCCAACATCATCGACAAGATGGTCGAAGGCCGCATCAACAAGTTCCTGAGCGAGATCACGCTGCTCGGCCAGCCGTTCGTCAAGGACCCCGACATCAGCGTCGACAAGCTCATCAACTCGAAGAGCGCCAAGGTGCGGCGCTTCATCCGCTACGAAGTGGGCGAAGGCATCGAGAAGAAGGTGAGCGACTTCGCCGCCGAAGTCATGGCGACCGTCAAGGGAGGCTAGCCCTTGAACGCCGCGCCCACGGGGTTGGCCTATCGCCGGGTGCTGCTCAAGCTCTCCGGCGAGGCGCTCATGGGCGCCGATGCCTACGGCATCAACCGCGAGGTCATCACGCGCATCGCGGCCGAGCTCAAGGGGGTGGCGGCCACCGGGGTGCAGTGCGCGGTGGTGATCGGCGGCGGCAACATCTTCCGCGGCATCGCCGCCGGTGCCCAGGGCATGGATCGGTCGACCGCCGACCACATGGGCATGCTCGCCACGGTCATGAACGCACTCGCGCTGCAGGATGCGCTCGAGAAGCAGGGGGTGGCGGTGCGCGTGCAGTCGGCGCTGCGCATCGACCAGGTGGTCGAACCGTACGTGCGCCGCCGCGCCCTGCGCCACCTCGAGCGCGGGCGTATCGTCATCTTCGCCGCCGGCACCGGCAACCCGTTCTTCAGCACCGACACCGCCGCGGCCCTGCGCGCCATGGAGATCGGCGCGGAGGTGGTGCTCAAGGCCACCAAGGTCGACGGCGTCTACGACCGCGATCCGAAGAAGTTTCCCGATGCACGCCGCTACGACACCGTGACCTACGCCGAGGTGCTGGAGAAGCGCCTCGGGGTCATGGACATGGCATCGATCGCGCTGTGCCGCGACCAGAACATGCCGCTGCGCGTGTTCGCCATCACCAAACCCGGCAGCCTGCTGCGCATCCTGGCGGGCGAAGCCGA
Source organism: uncultured Acidiferrobacteraceae bacterium (assembly GCA_964629975.1). Classification (GTDB taxonomy): domain Bacteria; phylum Pseudomonadota; class Gammaproteobacteria; order Acidiferrobacterales; family Sulfurifustaceae. The sequence goes on from CAZVUN010000009.1 coordinate 8,740, forward strand.
AGGAACTCTCGTCAAGGGCGGAGACTGACCATGGCACTGACCGTTGATCAAATCAAGCAAGACGCCGAGGCCCGCATGACCAAGTCGCTCGAAACGCTGAGGAGCGATCTCGCCAAGGTGCGCACGGGTCGCGCGCACCCGGGCCTGCTGGAGAGCATCCGCGTCGACTACTACGGCGCCAAGACCCCGCTCAACCAGGTGGCCAACGTCGCCGCCACCGATGCGCGCACGCTCACCGTGACGCCGTTCGACAAGGCCATGGGACCGGCCGTCGAGAAGGCGATTCGCGAATCCGACCTCGGCCTCAATCCCGTGGCGGCCGGTGGCGTGGTGCGCGTGCCGTTGCCGGCGCTGACCGAGGAGCGGCGCAAGGAGCTCGGCAAGCATGTGCGCGGCGAGGGCGAGAACGCCAAGGTGGCGATCCGCAACGTGCGGCGCGACGCCAACCAGCACCTCAAGGAACTGCTCAAGAAGCGGCTCATCACCGAGGACGACGACAAGCGCGCGGAGGAGGCGGTGCAGAAGTCGACCGACAAGGCCATCGCCGAGGTCGACAAGCTCGTCGCGGCCAAAGAAAAAGAGATCATGCAGATCTGACGCGCGCGCCGCCGCTCACTGCGCGTCATGACCGCCTCCCGCCGCACCCCACCCGCCCGCCTGCCGCCGTCCGGCACCGTGCCGCAGCACGTCGCCGTGATCATGGACGGCAACGGCCGCTGGGCCAAGGCGCGCGGGCTGCCGCGCGTTGCCGGGCATCGCAAGGGTGTCGAGCGCGTGCGCGACCTGGTGGCGGCGTGCGGGGAGAAGGGCGTGGCGTACCTGACGCTGTTTGCCTTCTCGAGCGAGAACTGGCGCCGCCCGGAACAGGAGGTGCGATTGCTGATGGAGCTGTTCATGACGGCGCTCGAGCGCGAGGTGAAGAAGCTGCACCGCAACGACATTCGCTTCCGCGTGATTGGTGACGTCGACGGCCTCGGGGCGCCGCTCGCGGCCGCGGTTCGCGAGGCGGAAGAACTGACGCGCGCCAACACGCGCCTGCACCTGACCATCGCCGCGAACTACGGCGGGCGCTGGGATATCGCGCGCGCCGCGCAGGCGCTTGCCCGGCGCGCCGCGCGCGGCGAGATCGACCCCGAAGGCATCACGCCCGACAGTCTCGAGCCGTTCCTGAGCCTGTACGGCGTGCCGGAGCCGGACCTGTTCATCCGCACCGGCGGCGAGCAGCGCATCAGCAACTTCCTGCTCTGGCAGCTGGCCTACACCGAGCTCTACTTCACCCCGACCCTGTGGCCGGAGTTCGATCGCGCCGAGTTCGAAGCCGCGCTGGTGTCGTTCGCCGGACGGCAGCGCCGTTTCGGCCATACCGGTGAGCAGATCGACGCCGCCCGCCATGCTTAGGCAGCGTATCGTCACCGCCATCGCGCTGCTGGTTCCGCTGATCGCGGCGCTGTTCTTCCTGCCGCCGCTCGCGCTGGCGGCGCTGTTTGCCGCGATTACGCTGGTGGCGGCCTGGGAGTGGGCGGCCCTGTCCGGGCTGTCCTCACCGGCGCAGCGTCTGGCCTATGCCGGTGCGCTCGTGCTGCTCGGTGGCCTGGCCATCGCCGTACTGCACGCGCACCCAACCCTCATCTGGTACGTGCTGCTGCTCGCCGCCCTGTGGTGGTTGTGGGCCGTGATCGAGTTGCCGCGCTGCGGCGCGCGCGCCTGCGGCCTGTTCGCCGCGCGCGCCGGCCGGCTGCTGGTCGGCGCCGTGACGCTGCTGCCGCCGTGGTGCGCCGCCTATTACCTGCATGCGCACGACGCCGAGCGTCCCGGCCTGTTGTTGTTCGTGCTGCTGTTGGTGGGCGTGGCGGACTCGTTTGCCTACTTTGCCGGTCACCGTTTCGGTCGCACCAAGCTTGCCCCGGCGGTCAGCCCCGGCAAGACGGTGGAGGGGTTGCTGGGCGGACTGGGCGCGGTGTTGCTGCTCGCGGCACTGTGGGGTGCCGCGCTCAAGGACCTCGGGGGCGCGCACCTGGCGGCATGGCTCGCCCTCGCGGCCGTCACTATGCTGTTCTCGGTGGTCGGCGACCTGAACGAGAGCCGGCTCAAGCGCCTGGCGGGCGCCAAGGACAGCGGCCGCATCCTGCCGGGTCACGGCGGCGTGCTCGACCGCATCGATGCGTTCACCGCGGCGGCGCCGGTGTTCCTGCTCGGGTGGATCGTGCTGTTCCAGGCGCCGGCGAGGCTGCCATGACGGCGGACCGTACATCGCGCGCATCCGGGCACGGCGCACCGCTCGGGGTCACGCTGCTCGGATCGACCGGCTCGATCGGGGTGAGCACGCTCGATGTGCTTGCGCGCCATCCCGAGCGCTACCGGGTGGTGGCATTGACCGCCAACAGCCAGGTGGAGCGCATGTTCGAGCAGTGCCGGCAGTTTCGCCCCGAGCAGGCCGTCATGCTCGACGCCGCGGCGGCGCAGCGCCTAGCGGACAAGCTGCGCGCCGCGCGGCTGCCGGTGGCGGTCGCGGCCGGGCCCGAGGCACTGGCGGCGGTCGCGGCCCTGACCTCGGTGCAGATCGTGGTCGCGGCGATCGTGGGCGCGGCCGGGTTGTTGCCGACGCTCGCGGCGGTGCGCGCGGGAAAGCGCGTGCTCATCGCCAACAAGGAGCCGCTCGTGATGTCGGGCGGCATCTTCATCGACGAGGCACGGCGCAGCGGGGCCGAGCTGCTGCCGGTCGACAGCGAGCACAACGCCATCTTCCAGTGCATGCCCGCCGGTTTCCGCGCCGGTGACGGGCGCGCGGAGGTGCGGCGCATTCTGCTCACCTGTTCGGGCGGTCCGTTTCGCAGCTGGCCGGCCGAGCGTCTCGCCAGCGCCACGCCGGAGCAGGCAGTGGCCCATCCCAACTGGGCCATGGGGCGCAAGATCTCCGTCGACTCGGCCACGCTCATGAACAAGGGGCTCGAGCTGATCGAGGCCTGCTGGCTGTTCGGGGTCGGGCCGGAGCAGGTCGAGGTCGTGGTGCACCCGCAGAGCGTGATTCACTCGCTGGTCGATTACCGCGACGGCTCGGTGCTCGCGCAGCTCGGCAATCCGGACATGCGCACGCCGATCGCGCATGCGCTCGCCTGGCCGCAGCGCATCGATTCGGGCGTGCGCAGCCTCGACCTGGTCGAGATCGGGCATCTCGATTTCACGACGCCGGATACGACGCGCTTTCCGTGCCTGCGGCTCGCCTATGAGGCGGCGCGCACCGGCGGCACGGCACCGGCGATCCTCAACGCGGCGAATGAGGTGGCCGTGCAGGCATTCCTCGACTATGAGATCGGCTTCCCCGATATCGCGCGCCTGATCGAAGATACACTGGCCCGCACCCGCACGCACGCCGCCGACTCGCTCGAGGCGATTCTGGCCGATGATGCACAGGCGCGGCGCTGTGCGCGCGAGCGCATCCAGGGACTGGCGGCGGGCGGGCGCGCCGCGCGCCAGCAGCCGGGGCGGCCATGATCGACTTCCTGTTCCACGCCGCCGCCTTCGTGGTCGCGCTCGGCATCCTCATCACGGTACACGAGTTCGGCCACTTCTGGGTGGCACGGCGCCTCGGGGTGAAGGTGTTGCGCTTCTCGATCGGCTTCGGCAAGCCGTTGTGGATGCGCCGCATCGGGCCGGACCGGATGGAGCTCGTGGTCGCGGCGCTGCCGCTCGGTGGCTATGTCAAGATGCTGGACGAGAACGAAGGCGAGGTGCCCGAGGCCGAACGCGCGCGCGCCTTCAATCGCCAAGCGCTGTGGAAGCGCGCGGCGATCGTCCTGGCCGGCCCGGCGTTCAACTTTCTGTTTGCGGTGCTGGCCTACTGGGCCGTGTTCAGCGCCGGCGTGGACGGCATCAAGCCGGTGGTCGGGCGCGTGCTGGACGGATCGCGCGCCGAGCAGGCCGGGTTCCGCGCCGGTGACACGATTCTGAGCGTCGACGGCAAGCGCGTGCAGAGCTGGGATCAGCGCCGGCTGTACCTCTTCCAGCGCGCCCTCGACCGCGGCACGGTCGACGTCGAGGTGCGCGAGCGCGACGGCACATTGCGGACACGGCGTATCGACCTCGCGGACTTTCCGCCGGCCGAGGTGAGCGCGAGCCTGGTGGAGCGCGGCATCGGGCTGCTGCCGTACCTGCCGCCGCCGCTGCCGATCATCGGTGGGCTCGAGCCGGGACCGGCCGAGCGCGCCGGCTTGCGGGTCGGGGATCGCATCGTCGAGATCGACGGTCAGCCGATCGACTCGTGGGATACGCTGAGCGCCAGGGTGCGCGACAGCGCCGGCCGCACGCTGCGCATCGTGGCCGAACGTGACGGGGCACGCCAGGTGTTCGAGGTCACGCCGGATACGGTCGAGCACGACGGCCGCACGGTCGGTCGCCTCAACATCCGGCCCCGACTGGCAGAGCTGCCGCCGGAGCTGCGCGTCACGCTGCGCTTCGGGCCGCTCGAGGGCCTGGGCGAGGCGCTCGACAGCACCTGGTCGATGTCGTGGCTGACGCTGCGCATGCTGTACAAGATGTTGTTGCTCGAGGTCTCGACGCGCAATATCAGCGGGCCGATCACCATCGCCCAGTACGCCGGCCAGTCGGCGCGCATCGGCCTCGACCAGTTTGTTGTGTTCCTGGCGGTCATCAGCATCAGCCTGGCCGTGCTCAATCTGCTGCCGATCCCGGTGCTCGACGGCGGGCACCTGCTGTACTACCTGGCCGAGGCGATCCGCGGCCGCCCGCTGCCGGAGCGCGTGCTCATCTGGGGTCAGCAGGTGGGCATTGCACTGCTGGCGCTGCTCATGGTGCTGGCCTTCTACAACGACCTCACCCGCCTGTTTCGCTAGCGCATGCGCCGACGCCTGTGGCTGACACGCGGTGCCAGGGCGCTCAGCACGCTCGTGTTGCTGTGTCTCGCCCTCGGCGTGGGCGCGGCGCGTGCGGCGTTCGAGCCGTTCGTGGTCAGCGACATTCGTGTCGAGGGCCTGCAGCGCATCGCGGCCGGCACGGTGTTCAACTACCTGCCGGTCAAGGTCGGTGACACGCTCACGGTCAAGGGGGCGCAGGACGCGGTGCGCGCGCTGTACAAGACCGGGTTCTTCAAGGACGTGCGCCTGGAGCGCGACGGTCAGGTGCTGGTCGTGAGTGTCGTCGAGCGCCCGTCGATCGCCGAGATCAGGATCAACGGCACCAAGGAGATCAGCGAAGAGGATCTGAAGAAGTCGCTCAAGGAGATCGGCCTGGCCGAAGGGCGCGTCTATAACAAGTCGCTGCTCGACCGCATCGAGCAGGAGCTGCGCCAGCAGTACTTCAGCCGCGGCTTCTACGCGGTGGTGGTGCGTCCGGTGGTCACCCCGATCGAACGCAACCGCGTCAACATCACCCTCGATGTTGCCGAGGGCAGCGCGGCGCGCATCCGCCAGCTGGCGATCATCGGCAACGAGGCGTTCTCCGACAGCGAGCTCGAGGACGCCTTCACGCTCGGGCCGGCGCCGTGGTGGGCGATCTTCTCGAGTCGCGACCAGTACGCCAAGCAGAAACTGGCCGGCGATCTCGAGCGCCTGCGCAACTTCTATCAGGACCGCGGCTACCTCGAGTTCAGCATCGACTCGACGCAGGTGTCGATTACCCCCGAGCGCGATCAGATCTACGTGACGGTCAATATTACCGAGGGCAAGAAGTACACGATCAGCGGCTACAAGCTCGCCGGCAAGTTCCCGGTGCCGGAGGAGGAACTGCGCGCGCTCGTGACCTTGCAGCCGGGGCAGGTGTTCTCACGCAAGCAGGTGACCGAGAACACCAAGCGCATCTCGGACCGCCTGGCCAACGACGGTTACGCCTACGCCAACGTCAATGCCGTGCCCGACATCAACAAGGAAAAGTCCGAGGTGATGTTCACGCTGTTCGTGGATCCGGGCAAGCGCGTCTACATCCGGCGCATCAATTTCGCCGGCAACACCATCACGCGCGACGAGGTGATGCGCCGCGAGCTGCGCCTGCCGGAGGGCAGCTGGTACTCGGCGGAAAAGATCCAGCGCTCGCGCGTGCGTCTGCAGCGCCTTGGCTACTTCGACGACGTCAACATCGAGACCCCGGCGGTGCCGGGCAGCGCCGACCAGGTCGACATCAACGTCACGGTCAAGGAGCGCTCGACCGGCAACCTGCTGCTCGGTGTCGGCTACTCGGACGCCGATGGCTTCCTGGTCAATGCCAGCATCTCGCAGCGCAACCTGTTCGGCACCGGCAAGGAGATGGCCTTCACCTTCGACAACAGCCGCTCGACCACGAACTTCAACCTGCGCTACGTCGATCCCTACCAGACCCCGGACGGCGTGAGCCAGGGCCTGCAGTTGTACTCCACCAGCTTCGATGCCGCTGCGACCAATGCCGCGGCCTACAACAGCAAGACCCAGGGCGCCGGCATGTTCTGGACGCTGCCGCTGAGCGAGCTGCACAGCATCCAGTTCGGCGCTGACGTCGAGCGCGCGCGCATTACGCCGTCGGTCGACAGCGCCCAGGTGGCGCAGGACTTCGTCGCCCAGTACGGCGAATCGAACGCGGTGCTGAAGACCACCGTGGCGTGGGCGCGCGACTCGCTCAACAACTACCTGTATCCGTCCGACGGCTCCATCCTGAAGGTGAGCGGCGAGCTGACCGTGCCGGGCAGCGACCTGCAGTACTACAAGGCGACCTTCTCGGCCGGGCGGTTCTGGCCGTTGACCGAGGCGCTTACCTTCAAGATGCGCGGCGAGCTCGGCTATGGGGATGGCTATTTCGACACCGATGAGCTGCCGTTCTACAAGAACTTCTACGCCGGCGGCAGCAGCTCGGTGCGCGGTTTCCGCAGTCGTTCACTCGGGCCGCGCGATCCGAAGCTCAACGACCCGATCGGCGGCCCCAAGCGCCTGCTCGGCAATGCCGAGCTGTTGTTCCCGATGCCGGGTGACACGCCGGAGAATCGCGCCATGCGGCTGAGCCTGTTCGTCGACACCGGCATGGCGTACGCGCAGTCCCAGCCCATCGACCTCGCTGAGTTGCGCTATTCCTCGGGTTTGGCGTTTAATTGGTTCTCGCCCGTAGGCCCTCTGAGCTTCAGCTACGCCTGGCCACTCAACGACAAGCCGGGTGACGAGATCGAGAGGTTCCAGTTCACGTTGGGCGTTCCGCTGCGCTGACGTCGCGGTTCGCTCGTACTCTGGTATATCAGGACATGACACGCAATAGCATATCGCTCGGCCTGGCCCTGCTGCTGGTCCCGACGCTCGCCGTGGGCGCAGAGTTGAAGATCGGCTATGTGAACGCCGCCAAGGTGATCGACGAGGCACCGCAAGGCGAGGCGGCGCTCAAGAAACTCGAGGCCGAGTTCGGGCCGCGCGACAAGAAACTGGTCGCGACCCAGGCGCGCATCAAACAGCTCGAGGAAGAGCTCGACAAGAACGCGCTCGTACTGAAGGAGCCGGAGCGTCGCACCAAGGAGCTCGAGATCGTGCAGTTAAAGCGTGAGCTGCGCCGTTCCACGCAGGAGTTTCGCGAGGACTACAACCTGCGGCGCAACGAGGAACTGGCGTCGCTGCAGAAGATCGTGCAACGTGCAATCCAGGAGGTCGCGCGCCAGGAGAGCTACGATCTGATCCTGCACGAGGGCGTGTTGTTTGCCAGCGGCAAGATCGACATCACCGACAAGATCCTGCGCAAGCTTGGAAAGAAGCCACCCCAATAGTCGCCGCGCCACGCTCGGCGAGCTGGCGCAGCGCCTCGGCGCGCGCCTGCACGGCCCCGCCGATCTGGTCATTACCGGGGTCAACGACCTGGAGGCGGCCGGGCCGCACGACGTGGCGTTCGTGGTCGGGGCCCGCTATCTTGGGGCGCTCCAGAGCACGGCTGCCGGTGCGGTGATCCTCGAGGAGGCGATGCTCCCGCACCGCAACGGGCCGGCCCTGGTCGTGCCCAATCCGCACCTGGGTTTCGCGCGCGTCGCCAGCTGGCTCTACCCGGAACCCGTGGCGACCCCGGGCATTCACGCAAGTGCGCAGGTCGACCCCGCGGCGCGGATCGCCGCCAGCGCGACGGTTGGCGCACACTGCGTGATCGAGGCCGATGCCGTGATCGGCGAGGCGGTGGTGATCGGGCCCGGTTGCCACGTGGGGCGCCGCTCCGTGCTGGGGCGCGCGACGCGCCTGGTGGCGCGCGTGACGATCCTGCATGACTGCGTGCTCGGAGAGGAGTGCATCGTGCATCCGGGCGCCGTGATCGGCAGCGACGGCTTTGGTTACGCGCACGACCGCGGGCAGTGGGTGAAGGTGCCGCAGCTCGGCGGGGTGCGCATCGGCAACCGCGTCGAAGTCGGTGCGAACACCACCATCGATCGCGGCGCGCTGCGCGACACCCGGATCGGTGATGGTGTCAAGCTGGATAACCTCATCCAGATTGCGCACAATGTCGAGATTGGCGATGACACGGCGATCGCCGCCTGTGTCGGGATCGCCGGCAGCACGCGCATTGGCAAGCGTTGCATGCTGGGCGGACAGGTCGGCGTGGCAGGTCACCTCGAAATCGGCGACGACGTGCATGTCCTGGGCAAGTCGCTGGTCGCCGGTTCGCTGCGCGAGCCGGGCACCTATTCGGCCGCGCTCAAGGCAGAGCCGGTGGAACGTTGGCGGCGCAATGCGGTTCGGCTGAGCCAGCTGGATGACCTGGCACGGCGTCTGCGGGCTATCGAGAAGCGGCTGGCGGACGTGCCGACGCAAGAAAAGGAGTGAGAAGTTGAACCAGCTCGATATCCACGAAATCCTCAAGCGCCTGCCGCATCGCTATCCGTTCCTGCTTATCGACCGGGTGCTCGACTACACCAAGGGCCAGTCGATCACCGCCATCAAGAATGTCACGATCAACGAACCGTTCTTTCCCGGCCATTTCCCGCATCGCCCCGTGATGCCCGGCGTGATGCTGCTCGAGGCGATGGCACAGTCGTGTGCAGTGCTGTCGTTCCTCACGGTTGATCTGGTCCCGGAGAGCAACTCGATTGTGTACTTCGTGGGCGTCGACAATGCGCGCTTCAAGCGTCCGGTGGAGCCGGGGGATCAGGTGCGCTTCGAGTCGTCCATCAAGCGGCGCATGAAGGGCGTGTGGTTCTTCGAGAGCCGCGCCTTTGTCGGCGACGACCTGTGCGCGAGCGCCGAGATCATGTGTACCTACAAGGGTGTCTGAAGACCACGTGCCGTGATCCATCCCCAGGCAATCGTGCATCCGGCCGCGGTGATCGGGCGCGACGTCACGATCGGCCCGTTTTCCGTGATTGGCGAGCATGTCGAGATCGGCGACGGCACCTGGGTCGGCCCGCACGTGGTGATCAATGGCCCGACGCGCATCGGCAAGAACAACCGCATCTTCCAGTTTGCCTCGGTCGGCGAGGTGCCGCAGGATCTGAAGTACGCCGGCGAGCAGAGCCGTCTGGAGATCGGTGACGGCAATACCATCCGCGAGTGTTGCACGCTCAGCCGCGGCACGGAGGGCGGGGGCTGGGTGACGCGCGTGGGCAACGACAACCTGTTCATGGCCTACGCGCACGTCGCGCACGACTGCCGGGTCGGCAATCGCACCATCTTCGCCAACAGCGCCACCCTTGCCGGGCATGTCGAGGTCGGTGACTATGCGATCCTGGGGGGATTGAGCGCGGTGCACCAGTTCTGCCGGGTCGGTGCGCATGCCATGGTCGGTGGCGGCAGCATCGTGTTGCAGGACGTGCCGCCGTACCTGCTGGTGCAGGGCAACACCGCCACGGCCCACGGGCTCAACGTGCGTGGGCTGAAGCGTCGCGGCTTCGAGGCGGCCGCGATCGAGGCCCTCAAGAGCGCGTACAAGGCCGTCTACCGCTCCGGCCTCACGGTCAGTGCCGCGCTTGCGCAGTTGCAGGAACTGGCAGAGCAGCACCGCGAGGTTGCCGAGTTTGTGGCATTCGTGCGCAGCGCCCAGCGCGGCATCATCCGCTAGCGTGTTGGACGCGCACCCCGGCATCCGCGTCGGTATCGTCGCGGGTGAGATCTCCGGTGATACCCTGGGATCGCGCCTGATGCGTGCCATCAAGGCGCGGGTTCCGGGCGTGCGGTTCGAGGGCGTGGGTGGGCCGCAGATGCTGGCCGAGGGCTGCACCGGCCTGTTCCCGATGGAGCGGCTGTCGGTCGTCGGGGTGACCGAGATCCTCGGACGCTACCGCGAGCTCAGGCACATCCGCCGCAGTCTGATCGCGCACTTCCGCCGCCAGCCGCCCGATCTTTTCATCGGCGTCGACTCGCCCGGTTTCAACCTCGGCCTGGAGGAGGCGCTGCACGACGCCGGTATTCGAACACTGCATTTCGTGAGCCCGCAAGTCTGGGCGTGGCGCAGCTGGCGGGTGAAGCAGATCCGGCGCGCCGTCGACCGCATGCTGGTGCTGTTCCCGTTCGAGGCGGATTTCTACGCGCGCCACGGCGTGTCGGCGACCTTCGTCGGCCATCCGTTGGCCGATGAGATCGCGTCGGACTACGATCGGCGTGCCTGCCGCGCCGAGCTCGGATTGCGCAGCGACGCACCGACCGTGGCGCTGTTGCCGGGCAGCCGGGTGAGCGAGCTGCAGGCGCTCGCCGATCGCATGGTGCAGACCGCGCAGTGGCTGCACGCACGCGATGCACGCCTGCAGTTCGTCAGCCCGTTCGTCACGCCCCACACCCAACAGCTGTTCGAGCAGGCCGTGGCGCGGTGCGCGGCGCAGCAACTGCCGCTCGTGTGCGTGCAGGGAAGGGCGCGCACCGCCATCGGCGCGGCGGACGTGGTGTTGTGCGCCTCCGGCACGGCCACGCTCGAGACCATGCTGATCGGCCGCCCGATGGTTGTGACCTACCGCGTGTCGTGGCTGACCTCGTGGCTGGTGCGCCTGTTCTCCCATCTCGAGCGCTACGCCATGCCGAACCATCTGGCCGGACGGCTGCTGGTGCCGGAGTTTCTGCAGGACGAGGCGGTGCCGGAAAAGCTGGGTGCAGCGGTGTGGCACTACCTGTCGCACCCGGCCGAGGTACAGGCCCTGCTGGCCGAGTTTCGTGCGATTGGCGCCACGCTGCGGGTCGGTGCGGCCGAGCGCGCCGCCCAGGCGGTGGTAGAACTGCTGCCGCCCGGGGCCGCGCGGCGATGAGCGTGACGCTGATTGCCGGCGTGGATGAGGCCGGACGCGGGCCGCTCGCCGGCCCGGTGTACGCCGCCGCGGTGATCCTCGACCCGGCGCGTCCGATTGCCGGCCTGGCCGACTCCAAGACCCTGACGGCGCAGCGGCGCGAGGAGCTGGCCGCCATCATCCAGGCGCGCAGCCGGGCATGGGCGGTGGCGAGCGCGAGCGTGGCGGAAATCGACACGCTCAATATCCTGCGCGCGAGCCTGCTCGCCATGCAGCGCGCCCTCACGGGGCTACCTCGGGTCCCGCAACTGGCCCTGGTTGACGGCAAGCACACGCCGCGTTTGCCGTGCCCGGCGCGCGCGATCGTGCGGGGCGATGCGACCGAGCCGGCGATCGCCGCCGCCTCGATTCTGGCCAAGGTTGCCCGGGACGCGGAGATGCGGCGGCTCGATCGGCTGTATCCGCAGTACGGATTCGCCCGCCACAAGGGCTATCCGACGCCTGAACATCGCGCGCTGCTGCGTGAACTGGGCCCGAGCCCGGCACACCGCCGGTCGTTTCGCCCGGTCGCTGCATCCTTGGGCGCCGCGTAACTTTGTTAATAAAATACAGTGGGTTAAGAGAAGTCTTTGAGACTTTGTTTGAATACGCGTCCGGGTCTCGGACTGCTTCTGCGCGACCCGAACATACGGTGAAATAGCGCCCCGTGAACACGCCCTTCGTCCACCTTCGGGTCCATTCCGAGTACTCGCTCGCCGATGGCATTGTGCGTATCGATGAGCTGGTGGCGGCGGCGAAAGGCCAGGGGATGCCGGCCGTGGCGCTGACCGATCGCAGCAATGTGTTCGGGGCCGTGAAGTTCTACAGCGCCGCGCTGGCCGCCGGCATCAAGCCCATCATCGGCGCGGACGTGTGGCTGGCCAATCCGGCCGACACCAACAAGCCGTATCGGGCGGCACTGCTGTGCCAGGATCTCAGCGGCTATCGCAATCTCGCGCGCCTGCTGACCCGCGCCTACACCCAGGGACAGCATTCGGGGCGCCCGCTGGTCGATCGCGCCTGGCTCGCCGGCGCCACGGACGGCCTTATCGCCTTGTCCGGTGCGCACGAGGGCGATGTCGGGCAGGCGCTGCTGAGCGGTAACCTTGGCCAGGCCGAGGAGCTGGCGCGTCGTTACCAGGAACTGTTCCCGCAGCGCTACTACCTCGAGTTGCAGCGCACCGGACACGCGGCGCAGGAAGACTATAACCACGCGGCACTGGCGCTCGCCGCGCGCGTGCAGCTGCCGGTGGTGGCCACGAACAACGTGGTGTTCCTGCGGCGCGAGGACTTCGATGCCCACGAGGTGCGTGTCTGCATCCAGGAAGGGCGCATCCTGACCGACAGCCGCCGCCCGCGGCGCTACACGCCGCAACAGTACCTGCGCTCGCCGCAGGAGATGGCGGAGCTGTTCGCGGACATCCCCGAGGCGCTCGCCAACAGCGTCGAGATCGCACGGCGCTGCAATTTCCGTCTCGAATTCGGCCGCTACTTTCTGCCCGATTATCCGGTGCCGGCCGGCCTCACGATTGATGATCTGTTGCGCGAGCAGAGCCGCGCCGGGCTGGCGCGCCGCCTGCAGGCGATGCCAGCGGCGCAACGCGAGGCGCAGGGCAAGGACTACGAGGCGCGTCTTGAGCTCGAGCTGGGCGTGATCATCAAGATGGGGTTTTCCGGCTACTTCCTGATCGTGGCCGACTTCATCCAGTGGGCGCGTAACAACGGCGTACCCGTCGGTCCGGGGCGCGGCTCCGGTGCCGGGTCGCTGGTCGCCTATTGTCTGGGCATCACGGCGCTCGATCCGATCCGGTACGAGCTGCTGTTCGAGCGCTTCCTCAATCCCGAGCGCGTGTCGCTGCCCGACTTCGACATCGATTTCTGCATCGAAGGGCGCGACCGCGTGATCGGCTACGTCACCGAACGCTACGGCGCGGACCGGGTGTGCCAGATCATCACCCACGGCACCATGGCGGCCAAGGCGGTGGTGCGCGATGTCGGGCGCGTGCTCGATCACCCCTACGGCTATGTCGACAAGCTCGCCAAGCTGATCCCGTTCGAGCTCGACATGACGCTCGACAAGGCGCTCGCGCAGGAGCCGCTGCTGCGCGAGCGCTACGAGCAGGAGGAGGACGTGCGCGCGCTGATCGACACGGCGCGCGCCCTCGAGGGTCTGGCACGCAGCGCCGGCAAGCATGCCGCGGGTGTGGTGATCGCGCCGAGTGCGCTCACCGACTTCATGCCGCTCTACTGTGAGCAGGGTAGCCGCCAGTACGTCACGCAGTACGACATGAAGGATGTGGAAACGCTGGGGCTGGTGAAGTTTGATTTTCTCGGCCTGCGCAACCTCACCATCATCGACAAGGCGGTCAAGACCATCAATGCCGAGCGCGCCCGGCGCAATGAGCCGCCGATCGTGATCGACGAACTGCCGATCGATGACGCCAAGACCTTCGCGTTGCTCAAGTCGTGTCGCACCACGGCGCTGTTCCAGCTCGAATCACGCGGCATGAAGGAACTCATCCAGCGCCTGCAACCGGACCGCTTCGAGGAGATCGTGGCGCTGGTGGCGCTGTTCCGGCCCGGGCCGCTGCAGTCCGGCATGGTCGACGACTACATCAATCGCAAGCACGGACGCAGCGCCATCAAGTATCTGCACCCGAGCCTCGAGCCGATCCTGCGGCCGACCTACGGCGTGATCCTGTATCAGGAGCAGGTCATGCAGATCGCGCAGGTGCTGGCCGGCTACACGCTCGGCAGCGCCGACCTGCTGCGCCGCGCGATGGGCAAGAAAAAGCCGGAGGAAATGGCCCAGCAGCGCTCGGTGTTCGTGCAGGGCGCCAAGGAGCGCGGCGTCGACGAAAAGCTTGCGACTCACATCTTCGATCTGATCGAGAAGTTCGCCGGCTACGGCTTCAACCGCTCGCACTCGGCGGCCTATGCCCTGATCGCCTACCAGACGGCCTGGCTCAAGGCGCATTATCCGGCGGCGTTCATGGCGGCGGTGCTGTCGGCGGACATGGACAAGACCGACAAGGTCGTGACCATGATCGCCGAGTGTCGTGACATGCAGCTCAGCATTCTCCCGCCCGATGTCAACCACTGCGAATACGCGTTCGTACCGCTCGATGAGCGGACGATTCTTTACGGGCTGGGCGCGATCAAGGGGCTGGGCGAGAGCGCGATCGAGGCCCTGCTTGCCGCGCGCCGCGCCGGCGGTCCGTTCACGGACCTGTTCGACCTGTGCCGGCGCGTCGACATGCGCAAGCTCAATCGGCGCGTGCTGGAGTCGCTGATCCGCGCCGGGGCGCTCGATGGCATCGGCCCGCACCGCGCCGCCATGCTGGCGTCGCTCAATGCAGCGCTGGCCGTCGCCGACCAGCACAGCAAGACGCAGGCGACCGGACAGTCCGATCTGTTTGGCGAAGCGGCACCGCCGGCAGAGACCCATGTGTACGTCGAGGTGGCGCCGTGGAGCGAGGAGCAGCGACTCGACGGCGAGCGGGACACGCTCGGGTTGTACCTGACGGGGCATCCGATCGCGCGCTATGCCGAGGAGCTCGCGCGCATCACCGATGCCACGATCGCCGAGCTCAAGCCGACCAAGGATCGCACCGTGGTCGTTGCCGGGCTGGTAGTGGGCGTGCGCACCATGCACACGCGGCGCGGCGATCGCATGGCGTTCGTCACCCTGGATGACCGCACCGGACGTCTCGAGCTGGCCGTGTTCTCCGAGCTCTACCACCAGTGTCGCGAGTTGTTGATCAAGGACACGCTGCTCGTGGTGGAGGGGCAGGTGAGCGTGGACGAGTACACCGGCGGTTTCAAAATGTCGGCGGACAAGGTGTACAATATCGAGCAAGCGCGCACTGCCTTCGGCAAGCGTCTCGTAATCAGCATCGACGGGCGCGCCGCGGGTGGTGCATTCGTCAACGAGTTGGGCGAGATCCTGCGACCCGCGGCACGCGGCAGCTGTCCGGTGTACCTGCGGTATCAGAGCGACGTGGCCGAGGCGGAAATCGCGCTCGGCGAGGAGTGGAAGATCAGCCCCACGGCGGCGGTGCTCCACGAGCTGTCGCGGCTGGCCGGTGAAAGCAACGTACGGGTGGACTACCACTGAGCGTACCGGGATGGCGTGACGCGGACGGTGGCCAACTTCAAGGACAGCATGAACCAGAACTATCTGGAATTCGAGCAGGCGATCGCCGACCTCGAGGCCAAGATCGAGGCCCTGCGCTACAGCGGCAAGGGCAGCGATCTCAACATCAATGAGGAAATCGGCCGCTTGCGCGCCAAGAGCCGCAAGCTGACCGAGTCGATCTTCAGCGCGCTCACCCCGTGGCAGATCTCGCAGCTCGCACGCCATCCGCTGCGGCCGTACACGCTCGACTACGTGGCGCGCATCCTCACGGATTTCGAAGAGTTGCACGGTGACCGGGCGTTCGGCGACGACCCGGCGATCGTCGGCGGGATCGGCCGGCTGGACGACCGTCCCGTGGTCTTGATCGGCCACCAGAAGGGCCGCGACACGCGCGAGAAGATCCGGCGTAACTTCGGGATGCCGCGGCCGGAAGGCTATCGCAAGGCGCTGCGTCTCATGCGCCTGGCCGAGCGCTTTCGCCTGCCGGTGATTACGCTGATCGATACCCCGGGTGCCTATCCCGGTATCGGCGCGGAGGAGCGGGGGCAGAGCGAGGCGATCGCGCGCAATCTCTACGAAATGTCCCACCTGCGCACACCGATCCTGAGCGTGGTGATCGGCGAGGGCGGCTCGGGCGGCGCGCTCGCCATCGGGGTGTGTGACCGGCTTTTGATGTTGCAGTACGCCACCTATTCGGTGATCTCGCCGGAAGGCTGCGCCTCGATCCTGTGGCGCGCGGCGGACAAGGCCGCCGAAGCGGCCGAGGCCATGGGCATCACCGCCGAGAGCCTGACGCGCCTGGGGCTGGTGGACGAGGTGGTGCCGGAGCCGCTCGGCGGGGCACACCGCGATGCGGACAGCATGGCCAAGACCCTCAAGGGTGCGCTGAAGAGCGCGCTCGATCAGCTCACCAGCACACCGCTCGAGCGCCTGCTCGAGCGCCGCTACGAGCGGCTGCTGCACTACGGCGAGTTGCAGGAACATTGATAGCGTTTTTTCCGCCCGGGCGCTCGAGCGCATCCTGACGCAGGAGCTGGCGCTCCATCCCGGTTGCCATCTCAAGGTCGCCTACAGCGGTGGCCTTGATTCCCACGTGCTGCTGCATGCCTGCGCGACGCTGCGGGACCGCGGTTGGGGCGTGAGCGCCATTCATGTCGACCACGGCCTGCATGCCGATTCGCCGGCATGGGCGCGGCATTGTCAGCGGGTCTGCGCCGGGCTTGCGCTCGCGTGCCGCGTCGAGCGGGTCGACGTCGTCGGCGGTCCTGTGCACGGGCTGGAGGAGGCCGCGCGGCGCGCGCGCTATGCCTGTCTGGCGCGCCACATCGGCAGCGGCGAGGTGCTGCTTACTGCCCATCACCAGGACGATCAGGCCGAAACGCTGCTGCTGCAGCTGCTGCGTGGCGCCGGTGCCCATGGACTGGCCGCCATGCCGGCGCTGACCGCTTTCGCCGGCGGACAGCACGCCCGGCCGCTGCTCGGCGTGGCGCGCGCGGCGCTCGCCGCCTACGCGCGCGCGCAGCAGTTGGCATGGATCGAGGACCCGAGCAACCGCGACGTGCGCAGGGCGCGCAACTATGTGCGCCTCGAGCTGTTGCCGGTGCTGCGCCGCCGCTGGCCGCAGGCCAACCACGGCCTGGCGCGCACGGCGCGGCACATGGCCGAGGCGGCGGCACTGCTCGATGAGCTCGCGGCGATCGATGTGCAGGCGTGTGGTGAATCAGGCGGCAGCCTGCACATCCCTCGGCTGCTGCAATTGTCGCCCGCGCGCCGCCGCAACGCCATTCGCGCGTGGATTCGCGCGCGCGGCCTGCGCGTGCCCTCGGAACGGGTCCTGGCACAGATCATGGCGCGCCTCGCCCCTGCGCCGAGAAGCGCCTCCGCCCTGGTCGCCTGGGCGGATGGCGTGGTGCGTCGCTACCGTGATCAGCTGGTACTCGCGCAGCGTGAGGCCGCCACGCCTGCGTACGCACTGCGCTGGGACCTGGCCACCGTACTCGAGCTGCCCGGACAGCGGTTGCGGGCGGTAGCGGCGGTCGGTGAGGGATTGAGTCGCGCGCGTTTGGCGCAGCGCTCGATCGTGGTGCGCTCGCGACGGGGCGGGGAGGTTTGTCAGCTCGCCGGGCGCGAGCATCACACCAAGCTCAAGAAGCTGTTGCAGGCCAGTGGCGTGCCGCCGTGGGAGCGGGCGACGCTGCCGCTGGTATATGTCGACGGTACGCTTGCGGCCATTGGCGATCGCTGGGTGTGCGAACCGTTTCGCGCGCACGCCGGGGAAGCGGCCTGGCGCCTGGTGCTGGAGCGCGTCGATGGCGCCTGACCAAGGCGTGCGCGCGCCCGCGCAGCGGAAATATTTCGGTTGAGGAAAACCCACGCATCTGGTAACTTGCCGGTCCGTTCCGCTGCCAGGATTGCAGCCAGGCCGCGCGGGAGTCGTGAGCGGAGCGGCCGGAACCGCAATGGTTTCGTGAAGCAGGCCAGAGAGATGACCAAATACGTGTTCGTCACAGGCGGTGTCGTGTCCTCGTTGGGCAAAGGCATCGCGGCCGCCTCGCTGGCGGCGATCCTGGAGGCACGCGGCCTGCGGGTCACGCTGCTAAAGCTCGACCCCTACATCAACGTCGATCCGGGCACGATGAGCCCGTTCCAGCACGGCGAGGTGTTCGTCACGCAAGACGGGGCCGAGACCGACCTGGATCTCGGTCACTACGAGCGTTTCGTGCGCACCACGCTGTCGAAGCGCAACAACTTCACCACCGGCAAGGTCTACGAGAGCGTCATCCGCAAGGAACGGCGCGGCGACTACCTCGGCGCAACCGTGCAGGTGATTCCGCATATCACCGACGAGATCAAGCGGCGCATTCAGGAAGGCGCATCCGGCGTCGACATCGCGCTGGTCGAGATCGGCGGCACCGTCGGCGACATCGAATCGCAGCCGTTCCTCGAGGCCATCCGCCAGATGGGCGTGGAGCTCGGATCGAGCAACGTCCTGTACATGCACCTGACGCTGGTGCCCTACATCGGTGTCGCCGGCGAGCTCAAGAGCAAGCCCACCCAGCATTCGGTCAAGGAGCTGCTGTCGCTCGGCATCCAGCCGGACATTCTGCTGTGCCGCACCGACCGGCTGCTGCCCGAGGACCTGCGGCGCAAGATCGCGCTGTTCACCAACGTACCGGTGCGCGCCGTGATCTCCGCCGTCGATGTCGACAACATCTACAAGATCCCGCGCCTGCTGCACGAACAGGGGCTCGATGAGATCGTGGTGGAGCGGCTGCACTTCAACGCGCCACGCGCCAACCTGGCGGAGTGGGACGAGGTCATCTACGCAATGGAGCATCCGACCGCCGAGATCGAGGTCGCGCTGGTTGGCAAGTACGTGCATCTGACGGAGTCGTACAAGTCGTTGTCCGAGGCCCTCAAGCATGCCGGTATCCAGACGCGCACGCGCGTGCACATCCGCTATGTCGACTCCGAGCTGGTCGACAAGCAGGGCACGGCGCTGCTCGCCGACGTCGACGCGATACTGGTGCCGGGCGGGTTCGGGGAGCGCGGCGTCGAAGGCAAGATCAAGGCCATCACCTACGCGCGCGAGCACGGCATCCCGTACCTCGGGATCTGCCTCGGCATGCAGCTCGCGGTCATCGAGTTTGCGCGCAACGTCGCCGGGCTCAAGGGGGCACACAGCACCGAGTTCAACGCCAAGACGCCGCATCCCGTGATCGCCATGATCACCGAGTGGACGACCGCCGACGGTGCGCGCGAGCGGCGCAGCGCGGGCGATGACCTCGGCGGCAGCATGCGACTGGGCGGGCAGGAGTGTCGACTGGTTCCGGGCACGCGCGCGGCTGAACTGTACGGGCGCGAGAGCATCGTCGAACGCCATCGGCACCGCTACGAGTTCAACAACAACTACCTGCAGGCGCTGAAGGACAAGGGCCTCGTCATTGCAGGCCTGTCGATGGACGGCAGGCTGGTGGAGATTGTCGAGCTCGCGGACCACCCCTGGTTCGTGGGCGTGCAGTTCCATCCGGAGTTCACGTCCACGCCGCGCGACGGCCACCCGCTGTTCACCGGATACATCCAGGCGGCGCGCGAGCGGCGCACGGGGGTGACGGCGCCGCGCGAGGCCATGGCGTAGATGAACCTGTGCGGTTTCGAGGTCGGGCTCGACCGCCCGTTCTTTCTCATTGCCGGTCCGTGCGTGATCGAATCGGAGCAGCTCGCGCTCGAGACCGCGGGCGAGCTCAAGGAACTCACGGGCGCGCTCGGTATCCCGTTCATCTACAAGTCGTCCTTCGACAAGGCCAATCGCAGCTCCCACCGGTCGTTCCGCGGGCTCGGCATGGACAAGGGCCTCGAGATCCTGGCCAAGGTGAAGCGCCAGATCGGCGTACCGGTCCTGACCGACGTGCATGATATTCCGGAGATCGAGCCGGTCGCGCAGGTGGTCGATGTCCTGCAGACCCCGGCATTCCTGTGCCGGCAGACCGATTTCATCCAGGCGGTCGTGGCGGCCGGCAAGCCGGTCAACATCAAGAAGGGCCAGTTCCTGGCGCCGCACGACATGAAGAACGTGGTCGACAAGGCCGTAGCGGCCGGGGGGCGCGAGCGCGTGCTGGTGTGCGAGCGCGGGGCCTCGTTCGGTTACAACAATCTGGTCTCGGACATGCGCGCGCTGGCGATCATGCGCGAGACCGGCTGTCCGGTCGTGTTCGACGCCACCCACTCGGTGCAGCTGCCGGGCGGGCAGGGCACGAAAAGTGGCGGACAACGCGAGTTCGTTCCGGTGCTGGCGCGTGCCGCCATCGCGGTCGGGGTCGCGGGTCTGTTCATGGAAACGCACCCCGATCCCGACAAGGCGCTGTCGGACGGTCCCAACGCCTGGCCGCTGCCGCGCCTGCGCCGGCTGCTGGAGACGCTCAAGGAGCTCGACGCCACTGTCAAGCGCCACGGCTTCGCCGAGTTGGCCGCAGGGGCCTGAGCCTGGCATGCGGCCAGCCGTGCCGGCGCCACGCCAGGCCTGCCTGTGGGCCGCGCGGCCGATCGGCAGGCCGCCAGGGCCGGGGCGGCGCCCCGGCCAAACCCTGATCTGAAAAACAACTGACCAACAACCGAGTCATCCATGTCTGTCATCTCCGATATCCGTGCGCGCGAGATCCTCGACTCGCGCGGCAATCCCACCATCGAGGCCGATGTCGTATTGCGTTCCGGTGCGCTCGGGCGCGCGGCCGTACCCTCCGGCGCCTCCACCGGCGAACGCGAGGCGCTTGAGCTGCGCGATGGTGACCCCAAGCGCTATGGCGGCAAGGGTGTGCGTCGCGCGGTCGAACACGTCAATGGCGAGATCAAGCGGGCGCTTCTCGGGCGCGATGCGCGCGACCAGCGTGGCCTCGACCGGCTCATGATCGAGCTGGACGGTACGCCGACCAAGAGCCGGCTGGGTGCCAATGCGCTGCTCGCGGTGTCGCTTGCCAGCGCACGCGCGGCGGCGGCCGACGCCGGCCAGCCGCTGTACCGTCACCTCAACGGTTTGGCCGGCGGTGTGCCGATGCGCATGCCGGTGCCGATGATGAACATCATCAACGGCGGCGCGCACGCCGACAACAACATCGATTTTCAGGAATTCATGATCCTGCCGGTCGGTGCCGCGACCTTCGCCGAGGCGCTGCGCTTCGGGACCGAGGTGTTCCATGTCCTGAAGAAGGTGCTGCAGGGCCGGCAACTGAGCACCGCCGTCGGCGATGAGGGCGGGTTCGCACCCAACCTCCCGTCGAACGAAGAGGCCTTGCAGGTGATCGTGCAGGCCATCGACCAGGCCGGCTACCGCGCGGGCACCGATATCTGTCTCGGGCTGGACGTGGCGAGTTCGGAGTTCAACAAGGGCGGCAGCTATCGTCTCGACTCGGAAGGGGTGAGCCTGAGCGCCGCGCAGTTCATCGACAAGCTCGCCGGCTGGCTGGCGCGCTATCCGATCGTTAGCATCGAGGACGCTTGCGGGGAGAACGACTGGGACGGGTGGGCGCTGCTCACCCAGCGCCTCGGGCAGCAGGTGCAGCTGGTGGGCGACGATCTGTTCGTGACCAACACCGCGATCCTCGCGAAGGGTATCGAGCGCGGCATTGCCAATTCGATCCTCATCAAGGTGAACCAGATCGGCACCTTGAGCGAAACGCTGGAGGCGATTGCCATGGCACGCCAGGCCGGCTACGGCGCGGTCATCTCCCATCGCTCCGGCGAGACCGAAGATGCCTTCATCGCCGATCTGGCCGTAGCCACGGGTACCGGCCAGATCAAGACAGGTTCGCTGTCGCGCTCCGACCGGGTCGCCAAGTACAACCAGCTGCTGCGCATCGAGGAGGAGCTGGGCGGCGCGGCGCCTTACCCGGGTCTGGCGGCACTGGCACGCCGCACGTGACGGGGCCGGCGGTTCTCATTTGGATGCGGTTCGCTACAATAGGCGCGTGCGGATAATCCTCTACGCGCTCGGCGGGCTGCTACTGCTGTTGCAGTATCCGCTGTGGTTCGGCAGTGGCGGGATCGTGAGCCTGTGGCAGCTGCAGCAGGAGATCAGGATCCAGCAGGCCGAGAACGCGCAACTGCGCGAGCGAAACCAGACCCTGACGGCCGAGGTGAGCGATCTCAAATCCGGCTACGACGCGCTGGAAGAGCGGGCGCGCCGTGAGCTTGGCATGGTGAAGAAGGGCGAGGTCTTCTACCAGGTGATCGAGCGCCCTGCGCGCGCCGTTCCCTAGCGGTCAGAGCCCCTTGTTCTGCTCGATGACGTAGATCAGCAGGACGAACAGGAAAAACAGGAACTCCACGACCGTAATCAGGAATAACAGCCACACGATGCGCCGCGCCGATGGCTTCATCGGCATCCACACACGGCGCAGGTACCAGCGCCAGCCCGGTACCCACGACCAGCGGCGCAGACGCACGAAGTACACGCGCAGCGCCTCGCCCCAGGCCTTCAGACTCTTGTCGACCTCCTGCAGGCGCGCCTCGCGCTCGGCGGCGGGCAGTGCCTCGTAGTCGTCGGTCACCAGCAGGCGACTGCCGGTGCCGTGCGCCTCGATGGTGAAGAATGTGCGCTTCTTGATGCCCTGGCGATAAGTGACGGTGAGCCCGCTGCCGGGCCCCGGGGTGACGTCGAAATCGACCGCGAGCTTTTGTCCGTTACTCTGGTTTTCGAACTCGGCGTGGTAGCTGGCCGGCCCGGTTTGGCGCCAGGCGGAGAAGTACAGGTAGGGATTGACGCGAAACAGTGCCTCGACATCGCGGCAGTACGCCGCCAGCTCCTCCGGGCTCTGCGGCGCCGGTATCATCACCCACGCGACGTCCTGCGAGTCCGTGGGCAGGCGCGGGGTCTGCCCGGGTGCGGGCGGGGCGTG
This sequence comes from uncultured Acidiferrobacteraceae bacterium, assembly GCA_964629975.1. Lineage (GTDB taxonomy): Bacteria > Pseudomonadota > Gammaproteobacteria > Acidiferrobacterales > Sulfurifustaceae. Next base: position 31,454 of record CAZVUN010000009.1, read on the forward strand.
ATCAGCCACGGGGGTAAGGAGCGATCAGCAAGGGTACCGGGCTCGCGCGCAGCAGCTCATCGGTCAGCATGCGCGAGCGCAGCCCCGGCGCACGCCGGGGGCGGACCGAGCCCAGTATGGCCACGTCGACCCGCGTACGGCGCAGTTCCTCGAGCAGGCACTCGGCCGGCTTGCCGAAGACCAGCTTGGGCTCGTAGCGGGCGCGGCGCTTGCGGACCTGGCGTTCCAGGCGGCGGAAATGGGCCCGCACCTCGTCTTCGAGCTGTGTCTCCACGTAGCGCGCATAGATGTCGCGCGCCTTGGCGCTGTTCAACCAGTCATCACCCATCATGCCCTTCCAGAAGTCGGGCACGACGACGAGGTGGATGAGCCGCACCGTCGGACCACACATGGCCAGGGCGAGCTTCTCGGCGGCGACGGCGCCACGGGTACCGTGGCTGGCGAGCAGGAGGCGCTTCGGATTGAGGGGTGGCATGAGTAAATCGGGTGCATCGTCGGAGATGCGAACCGCAAAAAAAGACCCGGTGGCAACCTGCGTCGCCACCGGGCCGCGACAGCGCTGCGTCTACTTGACGAACAAGTATACCAGCAAAGCGATACCCAGAGAGATGGCCAGCGCGATCATGTCCTCCGCGCGGTCGCTCTTGAAGATCGTCAGGGCCGTACCACGATCAAACTTTTCTTTGGCAGCCATTGTTCAGTCTCCTGCGGGATTAGATGGTCTCGTGCACGAACAGCAGCACGACGATTAGCGAGCCAATTGCCTTCACCAGGCCCACGACGGTACCGATCACCAACGGTTGACCACCCGCCTGCTTGATCGACGCCATGGTGATCTGCATGCCGAGGCCGGTGAGGCCGAAGGTGAACAGCCAGGCAATGATGTCGCGGAACATCGCGATCTTCTTGGCCGTGTGGTAGACCGCCTGGTGCTGCTTCTTCAGGATCTCGGTGGATTCCTTCGACAGGATCTTGGCATTGACGATGCCGCGCAGCACGGTGTCATGATCGATCGACATCGGCTTGCGGTTCTCGATCAGGCGCTGCAGCGCGGCCTTCTGGTCTTCACGCTGGACCTTGTCGAGTTCCGACTGCAGCTTGGCGGCCTGCTCATCGGTCAGGCGCTTGTCAGTGACCTTGCCTTCCTTGTCGGTCTTGACCAACACCTTGTCGCTGTTGTCGAAGTACTTGCCCTGGTAGTGCTGGGCCGGGGCGAACACGCCGGTCGAACCGAGCACGAACATGATGATGAAGCCGAGCACGAACAGCGGGAACTTGGCGAAGATCACCTGACCGACGTTGACCTTCTCACCGGTGGCTTCACGCTTCACGTACCACACCGCCAGCCACAGCACGATGATCGGCAGGAACAGGATGCGCGTGATGTTGAAGATTTCCGCGACCTTGAGGGTCTCGATACCGTTCGGCTGGTAGGCGAGGGCGGCGCCCGCGACCTGCGCCGAGTTCAGGATGCCGGTACCGGCCCAGGCGCCGAACTGGGTGTACCCCATGTTGAAGGCCTTGCCAATCACCGGGAAGATGAACATGCACAGCACACCCCACAACAGGATGGTGCCGATCGTATAGGCGATTTCGGTCGACTTGGCGTTGACCACCGGCGCCGCCGCGACCGAGGCCGACACACCGCACACGCCAAGGCCGGCCGACAGCACGCCGCCCATGGAGTTGGGGATGTTGCGGCGCGCACCCATCCACAGGGTCAGACCGACCGAGCCGAGCACGAAGATGCCGATCAGCACGATGGACAGGCCGGCGAGCGCCTTCAGCTCTTCCCAGCTGTACAGCACGCCGAGGAGCACGACACCGGTCTTCAGGCCGAGGCGCGAGAGGCGCACACCGTTTTCCGCCCACGAAGGAACCTTGAAGACGTTGACGATGATGATACCCGCCAGGATGCCCATGACGACGTAGTTCAGGTTCATCACCGAGGCGAAGTTGAAGCCAAGTGCCGGTTGCGCGGCCTTGCCCCACTGCGCCATCTGCGGGTCGAGCACCCACTTGACGATGAAGGCGACGATGAGGATGAACGCCAAACCGCCGACCGTCGACAGGTAGTAGTCCGCCTGGCCTTCGCTCGGCTTGGCGAGCAACTGCCACAGACCCACGACGGCGGCAATGCCACCACACACGTAGCTCAGGACGATCATCTCGCCCGTGAGCTTCGAGGTGTGGAAGTACTTGATCATCGGCTCCATGACGCCGGCCTGCACCAGGTAGCCGAAGGCCACCATGATCAGACCAATAATCAGCGTCCAGGGCGTCTTCTTCGTGTAGATCATTATTGGACTCCTCCGGGTTGGGTTGAGATTGCGACTGCGGTTGCGGAGGTTTCATCCCCCGACTTATTGCATCAGCTTATTCTTATATACTGAACCGCCTCGATGACGGCCGCACGCATTCAAGCAGAGCTAACCGGCAGTGACAAGCCGCTACCCCAATAAAGTTTTGATGCGCGGATAGGGGCGTCCTAATGCGTGCCATAGGCACGCGCTGTGGCGCTCAGGACTTGGGTTCGAGCTCATAAGGCAGGCGTTGCGTTGCGAGGCCTGGCCCGTCCGCCGCGCGCAGGTGCAGCACGCCCCCGGCCACGCTGCTCAGCTGCACCACGGCCAACAGGTCCGTGCCGTGATCCGGGGAGGGTTGCGCGTCGACCACGACGCCGGCGGATTGCCCGGGGAAGTCCGGCGCACAGATACGATCACCGGCGTGGGCCTGCACGTCAGCCGCGGCATGCAAGCGGAACATGCGTTGCTTCGGCTTACCCAGATAATGCATGCGCGCCACGATCTCCTGACCGGGGTAGCAACCCTTCTTGAAACTGACGCCCCCGATCAGCTCGAGGTTGGTGTTCTGTGGCACGAACTCCTCAACGGTCTGCGGCAGCACGCTCGGCAGGCCGGATTGAATGTCGAGCCAGGCCCAGGCCGCGGCGCCGGCCGGCTGTGCCGCGGGCTCGATGGCCTGCCACAGTTCGATGGCGCGCGCCGCCGGCGCCACCACGAAAAAACGCGGATGCGGTCCGGCCAGGCGCAGCACGCTCGTGTCGTTGTGCGAACGGCAGCCGTCCACCGCCGGGGGAAGGTCGCCGAGTGCGCGCTCAAGGGCGGGCGCGATGTCGGGGCCCGAGCAACCGATACAGACGAGCGCATCGTCGGCGCTCTCCAGCGCCACCTTGGAGCGCAGTACGAACATGCGCAAACGCTTGATCGTTGCCTCCTGCAACGAGGCCGGAACGATCAGGTAGTAGGCCTGGGCGCGTTGAAAAATACGAAATACCGCGAGCAGTCGGCCCTTGGCGGTGCAATAGCCGCTCAGCTGACTGCGGCTGTCGTCGACCAGGCGCAGGTCATTGGTGAGCTGCCCGTTCAGGAAGGTCAGGGCATCGGCGCCTTGGGCCCGTATCAATGACAGGTGCGAGAGCGCGCACACAACATTCCCGTGGGCGGCGGCGCGCACCTCGGCGCGCGCCTCGCCAAATGCGGCCCGTCCGGCCTCCTCAATGCGGGCGCCGCGCGCGGCAAGAAAGGATTTCCATTCAGGATTCACGGGCATTGCCTCGATGCTCACGCCGGCCGGCCCGATCTTAGCGAAACCCCGGAGCGGAAAAAACCGGTAGACGCCCTGCGCCCGGGGCCTACACTATGCGCTATGGGGCATAACAAGAATCGGCCGGTCTATCTCAACCTCATCCAGATCCGCCTGCCGATCGGCGGCGTGGTGTCGATCCTGCACCGCGTGAGCGGGGCGCTGCTGACCCTGCTGATCCCGCTGTTCCTGTACATGCTGCAGGAGTCGCTGCGCGACGCCGAGGCCTTCGCGCGTTACGCGCGCTACTTCGCCTCACCGCTCGGGCGCTTCAATGCGCTGCTTACGTTGTGGCTGTTCCTGCAGCATCTGCTGTCCGGCGTTCGGCACCTGCTGCTCGATCTCGACATCGGCATTGACCGCACGCGCGCGCGCCACAGCGCCTGGATCACGCTCCTGCTGTCAGCGGCGTTGATTGTGGCAGCGGGGTCTGTCCTATGAGCCGCGCGCCGCGCTCGCCCGGCAGCGCAAAGGCCGGTCTCGTGCAATGGCTGTTGCAGCGCGCCACGGCAATCTACCTGGCCGGCTTCGTGGTGTATGTCGTGGTGCGGCTGCTGGCCGCGCCGCTGCGCGAGCATGCCGCGTGGCAGGCGTGGTTCGCCTCGGGAACGGTGCGGCTCGCGTGGGCACTGGCGATCGGTTCGTTGCTGGTGCACGCCTGGATCGGCATGCGCAGCATCTATCTCGATTATCTGCATCCGCTGTGGCTGCGATTTGCCGTTTCATTCGTGACGGCGTTGGGGCTGGTCGCCGCGGCGCTGTGGGCGGCGGACATCCTGCTGCGTGCGGGGGCTGGCGCATGAAGGCCGTCGCCCGGCGTCGTTTCGATGCCCTGGTGATCGGCGCCGGGGGCGGGGGGCTGCGCGCAGCGCTGCAGCTGGCGCAGGGCGAGGCGCATGTCGCGGTGGTGTCCAAGGTGTTCCCGACACGCTCGCATACCGTCGCCGCGCAGGGCGGCATCAATGCCGCGCTCGGCAATGTCCTGCCCGACAACTGGCACTGGCACATGTACGACACCGTCAAGGGCAGCGACTACCTCGGCGACCAGGATGCCATCGAGTACATGTGCCAGGCGGCGGCGCGCCTGGTGATCGAGCTCGAGCACTATGGCGTGCCGTTCACGCGTCTCGACAACGGACGCATCTATCAGCGCAAGTTCGGCGGGCAGAGCCAGAACTTCGGCGGCGAACAGGCGGCGCGCACCTGTCCGGCGGCCGATCGCACCGGGCACGCGATGCTGCACACGCTCTACCAGCAGAACCTCAAGGCGCGCACGCATTTCTTCGATGAGTTCTTTGTCGTCGATCTGCTCATGGGCGCAGACGGCGAGTGCCTCGGGGCGCTGGTGCTCGAGATCGAGACCGGCGAGCCACTGGTGATCGAGGCCAAGGCGACGCTGCTTGCCACCGGCGGCGCGTGCCGCATTTTCCGCACCTCGACCAATGCCCACATCAATACCGGCGACGGCATGGCGATGGCGCTGCGCGCCGGCGTGCCGCTCGAGGACATGGAGTTCGTGCAGTTTCATCCCACCGGCATCGCCGGCATCGGGGTGCTGATCTCCGAGGGCGTGCGCGGCGAGGGCGGTTACCTCATCAATGCCGACGGCGAGCGTTTCATGGAACGCTACGCGCCGAAGGCCAAGGACCTGGCGAGCCGCGACGTGGTGTCGCGCTCGATCTACACCGAGGTGAAGGAGGGTCGGGGCTGCGGACCGGCGAAGGACCATGTGCTGCTCAAGGTCGATCACCTCGGCGCGGACATCATCAAGCAGCGCCTGCCGGGCATTCGCGACCTGGCCATGCGCTTTGCCGGCGTTGATCCGATCGACAAGCCGATCCCGGTCTATCCGACGGCGCATTACAGCATGGGCGGCATCCCGACCAACCGCTTCGGGCAGGTGGTGACGCCGGTCCAGACCGGACCGGAAGAGGCGGTTCCGGGACTGTACGCGGTGGGTGAATGCGCGTGCGTGTCGGTGCACGGCGCCAACCGCCTGGGCGGCAATTCGCTGCTCGACATCGTGGTGTTCGGGCGCGCCGCCGGGAATCACATGCTCGAGTATCTGGCCGAGCACCGCTACCATCGGGCGGCCCCGCAGGGCGCCGTCGATCAGGCGCTGGCGCGGCTCGCGCGCTGGGAGCGGTCCGGGGACGGCGAGTCGGTCGACGCGCTGCGCGCCGAACTGCAGCGCGTGATGGAGCAGCACTGTGGCGTGTTTCGCACGCACGAGGTGATGGCGGAGGGTATCCGCAAGATCGAGGCGCTCAACACGCGCCTGCAGGATGCGGTGGTGCGCGACCAGAGCCGGGTGTTCAATACCGCGCGCATCGAGGCGCTGGAACTCGAGAATCTGATGGAGGTTGCGCTCGCCACGATCTACTCGGCCGCGGCGCGCCAGGAATCGCGTGGCGCGCATTCGCGCCTCGACTATCCGACGCGCGACGACATCGGCTGGCTGAAGCACTCGTTGTACAGCCACGACGGGCGGCGGCTTGACTACAAGCCGGTACGCATGAAGCCGCTCACGGTCGAGGCGTTCCCACCGAAAGAGCGCGTCTACTAGCGAGCAAGGACGGAGCCGAGGCCATGGCGCTGCGATTCTCGATATACCGTTACAACCCGGAGACCGACAGCCGGCCGCGCATGCAGGCGTACGAGCTGCCGGATGACTGCGGCGCGATCATGCTGCTCGATGCGCTGCTGCTGCTGCGCCAGACCGACCCCAGCCTCGGCTTCCGCCGCTCCTGCCGCGAGGGGGTCTGCGGGTCGGACGGCATGAATATCAACGGCCGCAACGGGCTGGCCTGCATCACCCCGCTCAAGGACCTGCGCCAGCCGATCGAGCTGCGCCCCTTGCCGGGCGTGCCGGTGGTGCGCGATCTGATCGTTGACCTGTCGCAGTTCTATCAGCACTACCGTACGGTCAAGCCGTGGCTGATCAATCACGACCCGGAACCGGAAATCGAGCGCCTGCAGTCGCCCGCGCAGCGCGAGCAGCTCGACGGCCTGTACGAGTGCATCCTGTGCGCCTGTTGCACGACCTCGTGTCCGTCGTTCTGGTGGAACCCGGACAAGTTTCTTGGACCGGCGGCGCTGCTGCAGGCATGGCGCTTCCTCGCCGACAGCCGGGACCAGGGTACGCAGGAGCGGCTGGATGATCTCGAAGACCCTTACCGCCTGTTCCGCTGCCACACGATCATGAACTGCACCGACGTGTGCCCGAAGGGGCTCAACCCGACACACGCCATAGGGCTCATCAAGCAGCTGCTCGCCAGACGCGTCCTGTGAGCGCGGAACGTGAGCTGGCGCGCGTGCGCTGGCGCTGCCGGCGCGGTCTGCTCGAGCTCGACCTGCTGCTCGGGCGGTTCGTCGAGCGGCACTACGCGAACCTGACGGCGGCCGAGCGCGCTCTGTTCGCGCAGCTGCTGCAGACCCCCGACCCGACGCTGCTTGCCTACCTGCAGGGACAAGAAGACCCCTCACCGGAACTAAAGCAACTTGTCAGAAAGATTTGCCAATAGGCTGATCTTGCAAATAAATGGTTCTCCGGGTCTGGGCATCGCCCTGGCGATGATGCATCTTGGCGCGGCGGCCGCGCTGGGCATGGCGCCACTGCCCTGGACGGTGCGCGTGCTGGTCTGGATCCTGATCGGTATCAGCCTCGTGCGCAGCCTGCGCCTGCATGCCACCCGCCAGGGTGCTGACGCGGTGACGGCGTTACTGCTCGAGGCGGATCAGGAACTGTCGCTGCGACTCAAGGGGTCGTCCGACTGGCAGAGCTGTCAGGTGCTCAGCCAGGCGCTGCACCCGTGGGTCGTGGTGCTGCGCGTGCGCTGCCGGCCGCGGCGCGGCACGCTCAGCCTGGTGATCTGCGCCGACGCCGTGGAGCCGTCCGCGTTCCGGCGCTTGCGCGCCCGCCTGCGGCTGCGACGCGAGGCGGCGTGAGCACGGTGTCGTGCTGGGCAAGGGCGGGGTCGGGACGGGGATAGTCACGGGTGAAGTGCAGGCCGCGCGATTCCCTGCGCTGCGCGGCGCAACGCACGATCAGCTCCGCGACCAATACCAGGTTGCGTAGCTCGATCAGATCGTTGGTGATGCGGAAGTGGCTGTAATAGTCACGGATTTCTTCCTTGAGCAGATCGATGCGATGCTGGGCGCGTTCCAGGCGCTTGGTCGTGCGCACGATGCCGACATAGTCCCACATGCAGCGGCGCAGCTCGTCCCAGTTGTGCGAGACCACCACCGCCTCGTCGGCGTCGGTCACGCGACTTTCGTCCCAGGCCGGCAACGGCGTGGCTTCGGTTGATGCGCCCGGCAGACGCGCACGGATGTCGCGCGCCGCCGCCTGCGCGAACACCACGCACTCGAGCAGCGAGTTGCTGGCCAGCCGGTTGGCGCCGTGCAGCCCGGTGTGGGCACATTCGCCAATCGCATACAGCCCGTCGAGATCGGTGCGCCCGCGCAGGTCGGTGACCACGCCGCCACAGGTGTAGTGCGCGGCCGGCACCACCGGGATTGGCTCGCGCGTGATGTCGTAGCCGAGTTCGCGGCAGCGCTCATAGATGGTCGGAAAGTGGGTGGTGATGAACTCGGCCGGCTTGTGGCTGATGTCGAGATGCACGTAATCGAGACCGCGGCGCTTCATCTCGAAGTCGATGGCGCGCGCCACCACGTCGCGCGGCGCCAGCTCCCCGCGCGCGTCGTGCTCGTGCATGAACGGCCGGCCGTCGGGCAGGGTGAGGCGCGCACCTTCGCCGCGCAGCGCCTCGCTGATCAAGAACGACTTGGCGCGCGGGTGGTAGAGACAGGTGGGATGGAACTGCATGAACTCCATGTTGGCCACGCGGCAGCCCGCGCGCCAGGCCATGGCGATGCCGTCGCCGGTCGAGGTGTCCGGGTTGCTGGTGTACAGGTAGACCTTGGAGGCGCCACCGGTGGCGAGCGCGATGAAGCGGGCGCTCAGCACCAGCACGCGGTGATCGGCCTTCTGCAGGGCGTAGACCCCGAGACAGCGATTGGCGCCGGAAAGGCCAAGCCTCTGTCGCGTAATGAGGTCGATGGCCAGGTGGTCTTCGAACAGGCGGATGCGGGGGTGGTGTCGCACCTTCGCCTCGAGCGTGTTCTCGAGCGCCTTGCCGGTGGCATCGGCCGCATGAATGATGCGCCGGTGGCTGTGCCCGCCCTCGCGTGTCAGGTGGTAGCCGACCGCGCCGTCTTCGCGCCGCTCGCGCGTGAACGGGACGCCCTGTTCGATCAACCAGCGAATCGCCTCCGGGCCGTTGCGCACCACGAACTCCACCGTGGTGCGCTTGCACAGCCCGGCGCCGGCCTCGAGCGTGTCGGCGATGTGCGCCTCGAAGGAATCCTCGCGCCCGTTGAGGACGGCGGCGATCCCGCCCTGGGCATAGAGGCTGGACCCCTCGGTCAGGGCGGCCTTGGTGAGCACGGTCACCGCGGCGCTGTCGGCCAGCTCGAGGGCGAGACTCAGGCCCGCGGCACCGCCGCCGATGATCAGGACATCGGAGTCGATCTGGGTCTGCATGGGCGGGGCGCTGGCCACGGTAGGCGCGTGCGAATCAATATCCTATCATAGGGCCCCGATTCCCTAAGTCTGCGTGCCGCCTCGCAAAAACACTCTCCCGGCGCCGAACTTTCCGATGCTGGCGCGGTCAGTTACCGCTAGCGACGGGTCAGTCGGCGCGCCCATTCATCCATGAACGAGCGCGGCATTGACCAGAAGCTGGTCGCCCGGGTGCAGAAAGGCGAGAAGGGCGCCTTTGACCTGTTGGTGCGCAAGTACCAGCACAAGGTCGCCAAACTGGTCGCGCGCTATGTGCGCGATCGCGCCGAAATCGAGGACGTCACGCAAGAGGCGTTCATCCGCGCCTACCGTGCCATCGGGGCCTTTCGCGGCGAGAGCGCGTTCTATACTTGGCTATACCGAATCGCAGTGAATACCGCCAAGAACTATCTGGAGTCCCAGGGTCGCCGTCCCCCCGGCACGGACGTCGAGGCCGACGCCGCCGAGCAGCTGGAGGGGGCGGAGTTGCTGCGCGACAGCGCGACGCCCGAGCGACATCTTCTTACCGACGAAATCGCCACCACCGTACGCCGCGTCCTGGAGAATCTGCCGCCTGACCTGCGTTCCGCGATCATGCTGCGCGAGATCGAAGGCCTGAGTTACGAAGAGATCGCCGAGGTCATGAATTGCCCCATCGGCACGGTACGCTCGCGCATCTTTCGGGCGCGCGAGGCGATCGATGCCGAACTCAAACCCTTGCTGGAGAAGTGACGCGGTATGAAAGAGCAGCTGTCGGCCCTGGTGGACAACGAACTCAATGAATTCGAGGAGCGGCGCGTGCTGCAGGAGCTCGCGCGCGATGCCTCGTTGCGCGCGAGCTGGCAGCGCTACCACCTCATGCGCGCGGCCTTGCGCAACGAGCTCGAGCAGGCGCCCTCGCCAGCCAGCACCGAGCGGCTGATCGCGCGGCTGGCCGCGGAACCGGGCCCCCCGCGCCCC
>CAZVUN010000010.1:0-41459 GCA_964629975.1 uncultured Acidiferrobacteraceae bacterium
TTCGCCGGCGAAGGCGTCCTTCAGGTGCTTTTCGGTCTTGGTTCCTTTCAGGTTCTTCATGGCTTGGTCCTCGATGGCTAATAGCGGAGATTGATTGAGTCGAGCAAATCAGTACGGATCACTGATTTAGATTAATTCTAAATGGCTGTCGGCAGACACGTCAATTGATTTCCCGTGACAGATTGCCTGCAGACCCGACAACATGCATTGCGGCCGATCAATGCCTGCCTTCTGCCCGCGCCGGTCCCGCCAGGCCGCTGGCGGCCCACGCCGGCATCCCCGCGCATGCGGGCAAGGCGCAAGCGCTACGCGCGCCCAGCGGTCCGGACCAAGACCCCTTGCCCGGCCGGCCAGGGGGTGGCGGCCGTACCGAAATTGGCTCGCGGGTCCTTCTGCGACTACTATTAAACGCAACGACGACATCTAACCCCGGCCCCTCCTCGCCAGCGCTAGCCCATGGCCACCCCCGTTACCGCCACTAACCTGAGCGGACTCGCACTGCGACTGGTGCGGGACAACCTCATTGCCGCGCACGATGCCGAACGCATCCAGGCCGACGCATCGGCCAACAAGGCCTCGCTCGTCAGCCGCCTGATCGAGAGCAAGAAGATTGACGGCGCGACGATCGCGCGCGTCGCATCCGAAGAGTTTGGCATGCCGTTGTTCGAGATCGGCGCCCTGGATATTGAGAGTGCGCCGGTCAAGCTGGTCGACGAGAAGATTCTGCGGCGCCATCGGGCGCTGCCGCTGCACAAGCGCGGCAACCGGCTGTACGTAGCGGTGTCCGACCCGACCAACCTGCAGGCGCTGGACGAGATCAAGTTCCAAACCGGGCTGGTCACGGAACCTATTCTGGTGGAGGACGAGAAGCTCGCGCGGGCCCTGGAAAAGAGTCTTGAGGCCCACGACACCACGCTGAGTGCGCTCGCCGGCGAGGATGCCCTCGAGAATCTCGAGATTCTCGCCGACGAGGACGGCGCCGCGCCGGGCGCGGGGGCCGCCGCTGGCGAGGAAGGGGTGAACGATGCCCCGATCGTCAAGTTCGTCAACAAGATCCTGATCGACGCCATTAACAAGGGCGCATCGGATATCCACGTCGAACCGTACGAGAAGACCTTCCGCGTGCGCTATCGCCAGGATGGCGTGTTGCACGAGGTGGCCAGTCCGCCACTCGCCCTGGCGCCGCGCATATCGGCGCGCCTCAAGATCCTGTCGCGGCTGGACATCGCCGAACGCCGCGTGCCGCAGGACGGGCGCATCAAGATGCGCGTATCGAAGAATCGCGCCATCGACTTTCGCGTCAGCACGCTGCCCACGCTCTGGGGTGAAAAGGTCGTGTTGCGTATTCTCGATCCGAGCTCGGCGACGCTCGGCGTCGACAAGCTCGGCTTCGAAGAAAACCAGAAGGCGCTGTTCATGGACGCGATCAGCCGCCCGCAGGGCATGGTGCTGGTCACCGGCCCGACCGGCAGCGGCAAGACCGTGACGCTCTATACCGCGCTCAACATCCTGAATGTGCCGGACACCAATATCTCCACCGCGGAGGATCCGGTGGAAATCAATCTGCCCGGGATCAACCAGGTCAACATCAACGAAAAGGCCGGTCTCAATTTTTCTTCGGCCCTGCGTGCCTTCCTGCGCCAGGATCCGGACGTCATCATGGTCGGCGAGATCCGCGATCTCGAAACCGCCGAGATTGCCATCAAGGCGGCACAGACCGGCCACTTGGTATTGTCCACCCTGCACACCAACGACGCGCCCGGAACCCTGACGCGCCTGGTCAACATGGGCGTGGCGCCGTTCAACATCGCCTCGTCCGTGCACCTCATCATCGCCCAGCGTCTCGGGCGGCGGTTGTGCGGCAACTGCAAGCGGCCGGCCAATATCCCGCGCGAGGCACAGCTCAAGGCCGGTTTCCTGCCGGAGGAGATCGGCAGCTTCACGATCTATGAACCGGTCGGCTGCGAGAACTGCAACGGCGGCTACAAGGGCCGCGTCGGCATCTATCAGGTGATGCCGGTATCGGAGGCCATGGGCGAGATCATCATGCGCGGCGGCAACCAGCTCGACCTGGAGCGCCAGGCACAGAAGGATGGCGTCCCGGACTTGCGCCAGTCGGGACTCAAGAAAGTCAAAGACGGCCTCATGGGCCTCGCCGAGGTCGAGACCGTCACCAATCAGTGAACTAGCCCAAGGGATCTATGGCCGCCGTCACCGCAAAGAAACCGAATCTCGATGCCTTCAACTGGGAAGGCGTCGACAAGTCCGGTCGCAAGCTCAAAGGCGAGATGCAGGCCGCGAGCGATGCGTTCGTCAAGGCAAGCCTGCGCCGGCAGGGAATCAACCCCACCCGGGTCGTGCGCCGCAGCAAGCCGCTGTTCCGCACCAAGCGCAGGATCAAGCCCAAGGACGTTGCGGTGTTCACGCGCCAGCTCGCCACCATGATCCAGTCCGGCATTCCGGTGGCACAGGCGTTCGAGATCGTGGGCAAGGGTCACGAGAACCCGAGCATGCAGGAGCTGATCCTGGCCGTGAAACAGGATGTCGAATCGGGCACCGCGCTCACTCAGGCGCTGGCCAAGCATCCGCTTTACTTCGATTCGCTGTACTGCAACCTCGTCGCGGCCGGCGAACAGGCCGGCATTCTCGACGCGATCCTCGACAAGATTGCCACCTACAAGGAAAAGATCGAGTACATCAAGGGCAAGATCAAGTCGGCGTTGTTTTATCCGACGGCTGTCATCGTGGTGGCCTTTGTTGTCACCGCGATCCTGCTGATCTTCGTGATTCCGCAGTTCGAGAGCCTGTTCAAGGGCTTTGGGGCGGACTTGCCCGCGCTCACCCAGTTTGTCATCGGTCTGTCCCGCGCCTTCCAGGAGTGGTGGTGGGCGATTCTCGGTGTCATCGTCGGTACCGTGGCAGCGCTCGGCTACAGCTACAAGCGCTCCCCCAAGATGCAGCACACCCTGGATCGGCTCCTGCTGAAGGCCCCGGTAATCGGTGAGATCGTAAAGAAGGCCACGATCGCACGCTTCGCCCGCACACTCTCGACCATGTTTGCCGCCGGCGTGCCGCTGGTCGAGGCCCTCGACGCCGTCGCCGGCGCGTCCGGCAATCGCGTCTACTACGAAGGCACCCTGGCCATCAAGGCGGATGTCAGCACCGGCATGCAATTGCAGGCGGCGATGAATGCCACCGGCCTGTTTCCGAACATGGTGGTGCAGATGGTCGCAATCGGCGAGGAGTCCGGTGAGCTCGACAAAATGCTTGGCAAGGTTGCCGACTTCTACGAGACCGAGGTCGACGACGCTGTGGCCAGCCTGTCCAGCCTGATCGAACCGATCATCATGGCGTTCCTGGGTGTCGTGATCGGCGGCCTGGTCATCGCCATGTACCTCCCGATCTTCAAGCTGGCGGGCGCCGTGTAGCAGCGCGTAGCGCCGCTGCGACACGCACCGTCTTGGCGTCCCCATGAATGCGCTGTGGACCACCCTGGAATCGTCGCCGGGCGTGTTCATCGGTCTCGCCGCACTCTTCGGCCTGTTCATCGGCAGTTTCCTCAACGTGGTGATCGCACGTCTGCCGGTGATGCTGGATCGGCAGTGGCGGCGGCAATGCGAGGAGCTCCTTCCCGCCGCCCGCGGCGCGTCCGCCGCGCCCGCCGCCGGCGAGGAGACATTCAACCTCATGGTGCCGCGCTCGCGTTGCCCCGCCTGCGGCCATCCGATTGGTGCGCTCGAGAACATTCCCGTCGTGAGCTATCTGTGGCTGCGCGGCAAGTGCCGGGGCTGCGGCCAGCGGATATCGCCGCGCTATCCCCTGGTCGAGCTGCTGACTGCCACGCTCTCCGCCGTGATTGCATGGCGCCTCGGCTTCACACTTGGCGCAATGGCGGCGTTCGTGTTCACCTGGATACTGCTTGCGCTGGCCTTCATCGATTACGATCATCAGCTGCTGCCGGACGATTTGACGCTCCTGCTGCTGTGGCTGGGGCTGCTGGTGAATATTCCCGGCACGTTCGCACCGCTGCCGGCGGCGGTCGTCGGCGCCGTGGCCGGCTACGCTTCGCTGTGGATCATCTACTACCTGTTCAAGCGTCTGACTGGCAAGGAAGGCATGGGCTTCGGTGACTTCAAGCTGTTCGCCGCCCTCGGCGCGTGGCTGGGCTGGCAACAGTTACCGCTCGTGATCCTGTTCGCGTCGTTGACCGGCGCCGTGACGGGGCTCACATTCATCCTGTTATTGGGCCGCGACCGACATCTGCCGATCCCGTTCGGCCCGTTTCTATGCGTTGCTGGCTGGATCGCCCTGCTGTGGGGCGATTCGATCACGCGCATGTACCTGCAGTACGCACGCATTGGCGTCTAGCGCCAGCGCTCCGGGGTCCGATCACGCTCGGCGCGTCTGCCTCCGGGGATGAGCCGGCTGCCAGATCTCCTGCCGAGGTCTTGGCAGCCGCTCGGCACCGGTGGATCATTGCCCCCATGACTGCCCCTGACGGCGCGGCACTGCGCATCGGTCTCACCGGCGGCATCGGCAGCGGAAAGTCCACGGTTGCCGGGTTCTTTGCGGCCCTCGGCATCCCGGTGATCGACACCGACGCGATTGCACATGAATTGACTGCCTCCGGCCAGCCGGCCACTCGTGAGATCGCCAAGGCATTTGGTAGCGACGTGTGCGATGCCCAGGGTGCACTGAACCGCGCGGCGCTGCGTGAGCGCGTGTTCCGCGACCACGAGGCCCGTCGCCAGCTCGAGGGCATCCTGCATCCGCTGATTCGCCGCGAGGTCGAAAGGCGCCTGGTCGGCCTGCGAGCGCCGTATGTAGTCATCGTGGTGCCGCTCCTGATCGAATCGGGCTTCACCCGCCTCGTTGACCGGATTCTGGTGGTGGATGCACGCGAGGAGGACCAGATTCGGCGCGTGGCGGCGCGCAACGGCCTCGGCGAGGCCGCTATCCGGCGTATCCTCGATGCCCAGCTCACACGGCAGGAACGGCTGGCGCGTGCCGATGATGTGATCGTCAACGACACGGACCTGGCGCACCTGGAGCGCGAGGTGCGCCGACTTGACATCCGCTATCGAGAATTGGCGAGCACCCGCCGCCCTGGGCCACCGATTCCGGACTAACCCGCTTGCCCGAGTGCGCGCAGCGCGCCGCCCGCACGCGAGTACACACCAGCGCGACAGGGCAGGCGCGGTGGCGCCAGTCACGAACGATAGTCGGCGTTGATGCTGACGTAGTCGTGCGACAGATCCGAGGTCCAGATGCGCGCCTCGGCCGCCCCGGCGCCGAGCCGCACGCGCACGGTGATCTCCGGCTGACGCATCACGGCCTGGCCCCTCTGCTCGGTATAGTCGGCCGCCAGGCCACCGCCGCGCACCACGCACACGTCGTCGAGGTAGACTTCCACGCGCGCCACGTCGAGCGCGGCGATCGGTGCACGCCCGATGGCCGCCACTATCCGCCCCCAGTTCGGGTCGCTGGCGAAGAACGCGGTCTTCACCAGGGGTGAGTGTGCGATCGTGTAGGCAACCGCGAGACAGTCGGCCTCGCTGGCGCCCTGCTCGACCACGATGGTGATGAACTTGGTGGCACCCTCGGCGTCGCGGACGATGGCCTGCGCCAGGTCGACGAATACCTCCGTCACCGCCTTGGCCAACAACGCATAGTCTGCATGGTTTGCGTCTTCGATGACGGGATTCTGCGCCGCCCCGGTGGCGAGCAGCACGCAGGCGTCATTGGTCGAGGTATCGCCGTCAATCGTGATGCGGTTGAACGACCGCTCGACGCCGTGCCGCACACATGCCTGCACCGCCGCGGGGGCCAGCGCCGCGTCGGTCGCGATGAACGCCAGCATCGTCGCCATATCCGGCCGTATCATGCCTGCGCCCTTGGCGATCCCGGTGACCGTGATCTCGCGTCCGCCGAGCCACAAGCGCCGCGAACTGCCCTTGGGCTGGGTGTCGGTCGTCATGATGCCGTGCGCGGCATCCACCCAGCCGCCGGCGGTGAGCCCGGCGACACAGCCCGGCAAACCGGCCACCAGGCGATCGAGCGGCAGTGGCTCGCCAATCACGCCGGTCGAGAATGGCAGCACTTCCTGCGGCGCACAGCCGAGCAACCGGCCGAGCGCCTCACACGACGCCCGCGCGCTGGCCAGGCCGGGCGCACCGGTGCCGGCATTGGCAAAGCCGGTATTGATGAGCAGCGCACGCGGACTGCATTGCGCGAGATGCTCGCGCGCCACAATCACCGGGGCCGCGCAAAAGCGGTTACGCGTGAACGTCGCAGCCGCGCGCGTCCCAGGGGCGCATTCGATTACCACCAGGTCGCGCCGGTTCTTCTTGCGCAGTCCGGCCGCAACCGCGGCGAGGCGAATGCCGCCCACGGCAGGCAGTTCGGACAGCGCGGGAAGATTGACTGGCATGGCGTGAGCTCCGGTTTCGGGTTCTGGCGGCCGCGGGCCCCCAATGTAACCCGAAACCGCGCGACCCAAGAACTAGCCGAGCTTGCCGTGGCAGTGCTTGTACTTCTTGCCGGAGCCGCACGGACAAGGCTCGTTGCGTCCGACCTTCGGCTGATTGCGCACCACGGTCTTGGGGGGCTCCACCGCGAGCTCTTGCGGCGCGGCCTCGGCTTGCGGGATCGGGGCAGTCGCGGCGGGGTGCAGAAAGTGCATCTCCCGTGGGGCGTGCTGCTGGCTCTCGAGCGCCTCGATCTGCGTCTCGGCCCGCACCTCAACGCGGGCGAGCAGGCCAATGGCGTCCTGCTTGATGCGCGTCAGCATTTCCGAGAACAGCTGGAAGGCCTCGCGCTTGTACTCTTCCTTTGGATTCTTTTGTGCGTAGCCACGCAGGTGAATTCCCTGACGCAGGTAGTCCATGGCCGCCAGATGGTCCTTCCACTGCTGGTCGAGTACCTGCAGCATTACGGCCTTCTCGAGATGCCGCATCACCGGCGCGCCGATCTGGGCCTCGCGGGCGGCAAACAAGCCGTCAATCTCCTGGTGGATGCGCGCCCGCAACGCGGCCTCGTCCATGCCGCTGTCGGCCGCAAGCCACTGGTCGATCGGCAGCTTCTGCCCGAACTGGTGCTCAAGGCTCTCGATGAGACCGGCGATGTCCCACTGTTCCTCGAGGCTGTCGGCCGGGACATGCTGGGCGAAGATGTCGTTGACCAGGTCGCGGCGAATCTGCGTGATGCTCTCGGAAATGTCCTCGACATCCATCAGGCGATTGCGTTGCGCGTAAATGACCTTGCGCTGGTCATTCGCGACATCGTCGTACTCGAGCAACTGCTTGCGGATGTCGAAGTTGCGCCCCTCGACCTTGCGCTGCGCGTTCTCGATGGCGCGCGTCACCCAGGGGTGCTCGATGGCCTCGCCCTCCTGCATGCCGAGCTTCTGCATGAGCCCGGCGATGCGCTCGCTGCCGAAAATGCGCAACAGATTGTCTTCGAGCGAAAGATAGAAACGCGACGAGCCGGGATCGCCCTGGCGGCCGGCGCGGCCGCGCAGCTGATTATCAATGCGGCGCGATTCGTGGCGTTCGGTGCCAATCACGTGCAGTCCGCCGGCGGCAATCACCTGGTCATGTCGCTGGCGCCACTGCTCGCGAATCTGGCTGCGCCTGCCCTCGTCCGCGTCTGCCGCCGCCAGCTCCATCTCAAGGTTGCCGCCGAGAACGATGTCGGTGCCGCGGCCGGCCATGTTGGTGGCGATCGTCACGGCACCGGGACGCCCGGCCTCCGCCACAATGTGCGCCTCGCGCTCGTGGTGCTTGGCGTTCAGGACCTGGTGCGGGATCTTTTCCTGCTGCAGGATCCTGGACAGCGTCTCGGACGCCTCGATCGACGTCGTTCCGACCAAGACCGGCTGTGCGCGCCGATGGCAGTCCTTGATGTCGGCCAGGACAGCGGCGTGCTTCTCGCGTGCCGTCCGATAGACCTTGTCGCCAAGGTCCTGGCGAATCATCGGGCGATGGGTCGGGATCACCGCGACCTCCAGCCCGTAAATCTGCTGGAACTCGAACGCCTCGGTATCCGCCGTTCCGGTCATGCCCGCAAGCTTCGTGTACAGACGGAAGTAGTTCTGGAAGGTAATGGTGGCGAGCGTCTGGTTCTCGTTCTGTACCGGCACCCCTTCCTTTGCTTCCACCGCCTGGTGCAGGCCTTCGGACCAGCGCCGGCCCGGCATCATGCGCCCGGTGAACTCATCGATGATGATGACCTCGTTGTCGCGCACGATGTAGTCGACTTCACGCTTGTAGAGCGCATGCGCACGCAACGCCGCATTCAGGTGATGCATCAGGATCAGGCTCGAAACGTCGTACAGGCTGGCGCCGCGCTCGAGCAAACCCGCATCGGTCAGCAACCGCTCGACCTTCTCGTGACCCGCCTCCGTCAGGAAGGCCTGGCGCGTCTTCTCGTCGATCGTGTAGTCGCCCGGCCCGCCCTCGGTTTCCTGCCGGACGAGGCGCGGGATGATGGCGTTGATCTTGTAGTACAGCTCGGTGCTCTCCTCTGCCGGCCCGGAGATGATGAGCGGCGTGCGCGCCTCGTCGATCAGGATCGAGTCGACCTCGTCGACGATCGCGAAGTGCAATCCGCGCTGCACGCGCTCGTCCGCGCGAAATGCCATGTTGTCGCGCAGATAGTCGAAGCCGTACTCGTTGTTGGTGCCGTAGGTGATGTCGGCGGCATAGGCCTCATGCTTGGCGGTGCGGTCCTGTCCAGACGTCACCACGCCAACGGTCATGCCGAGGAAGCGGTAGATCTTGCCCATCCATTCCGCGTCGCGGCGCGCCAGGTAGTCATTGACCGTCACGACATGCACGCCGCGGCCGGTCAGGGCATTGAGGTAGACCGGCAGAGTGGCGACCAGGGTCTTGCCCTCGCCGGTACGCATCTCGGCGATCTGACCTTGGTGCAGGACCATGCCGCCGATGAGCTGCACATCGAAGTGGCGCATATTGAGCGTGCGCTTGGCGGCCTCGCGCACCACTGCGAACGCCTCATAGAGGAGGCTGTCGGGGTGCTCACCGTTGGCGAGCCGGGTGCGGAATTCCGCCGTCTTGGCGCGCAAGGCCTCGTCGGACAGCGGTTGCACAGAGGCTTCCAGTGCATTGATGCGCGCCACGCCCTGTTCGAGACGCCGCAACAGCCGTGTATTGCGGCTGCCGAATACCTTCGTGAGCAGTTTGGTGATCATGAGGAAATTGCGGTCGCTCGCGACCGCAGCGAGCGCGCGCGATTATGGAGGAAAACGCGGGAAACGTGAAGCTTACGGACGCTCGGCGGGGGCGCGCGTAAGCTGTGTGAGCGGAGCGCTGTGTTGCAGATAGCGCGCCGGGTTTACCGGTTGCCCGTTGCGCACCACCTCGAAGTGCAGGTGTGGACCCGTCGAACGGCCGGTCGACCCGACCAGCGCGATGGTCTGCCCCCGGCTGACACGGTCACCGACTTTGGCCAGCGCTGTGCGCACGTGCGCATAGCGCGTCACCAGGCCGGATTCGTGTGTCACCTCGACCATGAGGCCGTAACCGGTCTTCTCGCCACTGTGGCTGACGACGCCGTCGCCCATCGCGAGGATCTCGGATCCCATGCGTGTGGCGATGTCGACACCTTCATGGAAAGACTGCTGTCCCGTGAAGGGGTCGGCGCGCATGCCGAAACCGGACGACACCCAGCCCCCTTCCACCGGCCAGCCTGCCGGCGTGACCGCCGCATTCACCTTGCGGTCCAGCAACAAGCTCTCGAGTGCGGCGAGGCGCTCCCGCTTTCTGTCGATCTCGCTGCCCAGCCGCTCGAGCGTGGCGCCAACATCCAGCGGTACCGACGTCACCGAGGTGCGCTCCGGGCCACCCATCGCCGGTTCGGCGTTGAAATTGAACTCGCGCGGGTCGATGCCCGCCATGCGCGTCAGTCGCTGGCCGAGGGCGTTGAGCCGCAGCACTTCGGCCTGCAGCTGCCCCATGCGCCGTGCCAAGGCATTCAGATGGGTCTGGGTCTGGCGCTTGACCTGATCGATCTCCGTGCGCTGCACCGCGAGCGCACGCTCTTGGGCGGCCAGCAGCGCCGCCTGACCACCGGCATCCCGATCCAGCAGACTCTGAATGCGATAGGTGAGAAAACCGACCAGCGCGGGAAAACCCACCAGACCGACAAGCCCGATCACCAGCAGATGTCGCGTCGTCAAACAGGCGTTCTGGCCCTTCGCGGTCCGACCGCCAGGAACGAGAATGACGTTCATACCGAAGCTACTCCGTCGAATAACCGGTTGGCTGCAGGCGCGAGATTCACACTAGGTGACCGGCGCCGTGCGCATGAAGGCGATGGGAGCGGCCTGGGCATCGTCGTAGGTGACGAGCTCCCAGCACTCGGCATCCGCCATGAGGGTGCGCAACAAACGATTGTTAAGCGAATGCCCCGACTTGTGGGCGCTGAATGCGCCGATCAGGGGGTGACCGAGCAGATACAGGTCGCCAATCGCATCAAGCACCTTGTGCTTGACGAATTCGTCCTCGTAGCGCAGCCCGTCCTCGTTCAGGATACGGTACTGGTCGAGCACAATGGCATTGTCGAGCCCGCCCCCGCGCGCCAGGCCGGCCGCACGGAGCGCTTCGAGGTCTGCCATGAATCCGAAGGTGCGCGCACGACTCACTTCCTTGACGAAGGAGGTGGTAGAGAAATCAATCGTGGTTCTCTGCTGCGAACCGCGAAACGTCGGGTGATTGAAGTCGATCTCGAAGGAGACCTTGAAACCTTCGAACGGCTCAAAGCGCGCCCATTTGTCTCCGTCCTTCACGACGACATCCTTGCGGATGCGGATGAAACGCTTGGGGGCGGACTGCTCGGCGACGCCGGCCGACTGCAGCAGGAAAACGAACGGTCCCGCGCTGCCGTCCATGATCGGCACCTCCGGCGCCGTGAGATCGACGTAGGCATTGTCGATTCCGAGCCCGGCAAAGGCCGACATCAGGTGTTCAACCGTCGAGACACGCGCACCATCGGCTTCCAGGGTGGTGGACAGCCGGGTATCGCCGACGTGCTCGGGGCAGGCGCGAATCTCCACAGGTTCGGTCAAATCGATCCGTCGAAACACGATACCTGTATCGACCGCCGCTGGCCGCAACGTTAGGTAAACCTTCTCGCCAGTGTGTAATCCCACGCCGGTGGCGCGAATCACATTCTTCAGGGTACGTTGCCGGATCATCAGCTTGCTATTGTCCTTGCGATTTCTAGCTGCGCAGGGGATTGCACTCGTGCAAACAGCCTCCACTGCTCCGGTTCACGAACCAGAGGGAGGCCCCAGAGCCCATACGGCAACTACTTGATTACCGTCTATTTAAGGTCAAAAGGCTCGCTCTGTCCAGCAATTAGCCGCTGGATCCCATGCTGCTCAGTAGATTGGCCGACGAACGGTCTGCTCACCTCCACTTCCGGTCGGTTACCGGTTCACTGGGTAGCTGCTCTGCCTAGTCAGCCTGCTTGCGCAAGAATGCGGGGATATCCAGATACTCGATGCCCCCATCGGCCCCGACCACACCGCGCGGGGCGCTGGTTCGTTGGTTCCGAATCACGGTTGGCACCTCAAGGCTCTCGTAATCCATTGTTCCGGTTCCTGTTTTGACGACTTTGTAGGGCTGCTTACGCTTTTCTTGGCCAATCCCGGTGGCCACGATGGTGACGCGCAGTTCATCTCGCATCTCGGGCTCGATCACGGTACCAATAACTACCGTGGCATCGTCGGACGCGAACTCCTTAATAGTATTGCCCACCTCCTCGAACTCCCCGATCGCCATGTCCATGCCGGCGGTTACGTTAACCAGCACTCCCCGGGCCCCCGAGATGTTGATGTCTTCGAGCAGGGGGCTGGATATCGCGGCCATCGCGGCATCTCGGGCGCGGGTCTCACCCTTGGCGGTGGCCGAACCCATCATCGCCATACCCATCTCCGACATGACCGTTCGGACATCGGCAAAGTCGACGTTGATCAAACCCGGCCGGGTGATCAGCTCGGCAATACCCTGCACGGCGTTCTGCAGGACTTCGTTGGCGCGGCCGAAGGCACCGAGCAGGGTGGCGCTCTTGCCGAGCACCGTAAGCAGCTTCTCGTTTGGGATCGTGATGATGGAATCGACAAACTCGACCAACTCGCGGATCCCCTGCTCGGCGACGGCCATGCGCTTCTTGCCCTCGAACGGAAACGGCTTGGTCACGACCGCCACGGTCAGGATGCCCATGTCCTTCGCGACCTGCGCGACGATCGGGGCCGCCCCGGTTCCGGTGCCGCCACCCATGCCGGCGGTGATGAAGACCATGTCGGCACCGCTGAGCACCTCGGCGATGCGCTCGCGGTCCTCGATGGCCGCCTGTCGCCCCACGCTCGGATCGGCGCCGCAGCCGAGCCCCTTGGTGAGATTGGTGCCGAGCTGCAGGATGGTGCGCGCCTGCGCGCGCTTGAGGGCCTGCGCATCGGTATTGGCGCTGATGAACTCCACCCCCTCGATGTTGGCGGCCACCATATGGTCGATGGCGTTGCCACCCCCGCCGCCGACACCGATTACCTTGATCACGGCTTGCTGGCCGTATGTATCCATCAGTTCGAACATGGTGATATCTCCTGTGGGTAATGGATCTGCAAATACTGTCTGTGCCTGATCAGAAATTGCCCTGGAACCAACTCTTCATGCGCTTGAGCACCGACCGGAATCCCGGCGACTGGCCTTCGTGGGACACAAACGGCCGGCCCTGCTGAAAACGCGCGCCGTACAGCACCAAACCAACACCGGTGGCGTAGACCGGGTTCTCGACCACGCCCTTCAGCCCGCCGACGTACTGCGGTATGCCGAGGCGCACCGGCATGTGAAACACCTCCTCGGCCAGGTCGATCATGCCCTCCATCTTGGAGCTGCCGCCGGTCAGGACGATGCCCGACCCGAGCACCTCCTCGAAGCCACTGCGGCGCAGCTCCGCCTGGATCAGACCGAACAATTCCTCGATACGCGGTTCGATCACCTCGGCCAGGGTCTGGCGCGAGAGGCTGCGCGGCGGCCGATCGCTCACGCTTGGCACCTCGATGGTCTCGTCACGCGCGGCAAGCTGGGTGAGCGCGCAGCCGTAGCGCTTCTTGATGTCTTCGGCGTGCTGCGTTGGCGTGCGCAACGCCACGGCGATGTCATTGGTCACCTGGTCACCGGCGATCGGGATCACCGCGGTGTGACGGATGGCACCCTCGGTGAACACCGAGATATCGGTCGTGCCGCCGCCGATGTCGACCAGGCAGACGCCGAGCTCCTTCTCGTCCTCGGTCAGCGTGGAGATGCTGGAGGCGAGCTGCTCGAGGATGATGTCGTCGACCTCGAGGCCGCAGCGGCGCACGCACTTGACGATGTTCTGCGCGGCGCTGACCGCCCCGGTGACGATATGCACCTTGGCCTCGAGCCGCACGCCGCTCATGCCGATCGGCTCGCGGATGCCTTCCTGCTTGTCGATGATGAACTCCTGCGGCAGCACGTGCAGGACCTTCTGGTCCGCGGGAATGGCGAGCGCGCGCGCCGCGGCGATCACTCGATCGATGTCACCAGCGCCGACTTCCTTTTCCTTGATCGCCACCACACCGTGCGAGTTGAAGCTCTGGATGTGGGAGCCGGCGATTCCGGCGTACACCGAGTGGATCTGGCAGCCAGCCATCAGCTCGGCCTCTTCCACCGCGCGCTGGATGGACTGCACGGTGGACTCGATGTTCACGACCACGCCCTTCTTCATGCCGCGCGACGGATGATGGCCGACACCGATCACCTCGACCTCGCCAGCCGCGTTGACCTCGCCGACGATCGCCAGCACCTTGGAGGTGCCGATATCGAGCCCTACGATCAGTCGTTCGTCGTCTCGCTTTGCCATGACTAGCCCTCCTTCAGCGCCGGCGCTGTGCTCGACCGGCCATCGCGCAGGCGCGGGTCGCCGTTGCGCCACTGCACGGCCATCCCGTGGCGGTAGCGCAGGTCGATCTGGCGGATATCGCCCGCCTGCGCCGCGATGAGCGGTGCGTACAGGCGCGCGAAGCGCTCGATCTTTTGCTCGGCATTCTCGCGATCGAGGATCAGCACCAGCCCCTCGGCCCCGCGCGTGGCCGCCTGCAGCGCCGTGAGCTCGATCTCCCAGGTGCGTCGCACGGTCATGGTGAGCCGCCGGATACCGAGACCCGCGTTCGCCAGCCGCTCGCGCAGGTGCTGATACTGCTCGAGCACCGCGGCCGAGGTGCCCGCCGGGCCGGCGAGCCACGGTGCATCGGCCGGCAGGTCGACACTGTCAACGCGAATCTCCTCGCCGAGGTGGTTGACCCAGGCAGACTCGCCCCAGCGCGCAACCGGCTGCTCCTCGGAAAACTCGATGGCCACATCGCGCGGCCAGCGACGGCGCACCGAGGCGCGGTGCACCCACGGCAAGGCCTCGACCTTGGCGCGGATCGCCTCCAGGTCGAGCAGCAGAAAATTGCCGCGCACCGCGTCGCGCACGGCGTCCTCGAGCTCGGCCGGCGTCACGTGACGGAACTCGCCTTCGAAACGCAGGTTGCGTACCGGCAGGGTGTCCGCGCGCAGCAGCCAGTCGAGCACGAGCAGCACGCCGAGCATTGCGACCATGGCCGCGAGCGCGATGAGCGCGGCCCGGTAAACGCCGAGTTCGGGAAGCTGCGGGGCCCAGTCAGCGCGCCACATCGGAGGTCTCCAGAATCCGCACCACCAGGTGATCGAAATCGATGCCGGCCTGCTTCGCCGCCATCGGCACCAGGCTGTGTGCGGTCATGCCTGGCGAGGTATTCACCTCGAGGAAATACGCGCTGCCGTCGCGCGCCAGCATCACGTCCACCCGCCCCCAGCCGTGGCAGCCGATCGCCTGGTAGGCCTTGAGCGCCTGCTCCTGGATCGCGCGCTCGGTCGGCGTGGCCAGCCCGCTCGGGCAGAAGTAGCGCGTCTCGTCGGAGAAGTACTTGGCCTGATAGTCATACAGACCGCTCGGCACCTCGATGCGCACGAGCGGTAGCGCCGTGTCACCGAGAATCGCGGCGGTCAACTCTGCGCCATCGATGAATTCCTCGGCGATCACCGGGCTCGCGTGCTGCGCCGCGCGCTCGTAGGCGGCCGCCAGATCGGCCACGGCCGTGACCTTGCTCAGGCCGATGGTCGAGCCCTCATGCGTCGGCTTGACGATGAGCGGCAGCCCGAGCGCGCGCGCCACCGCCGCCCAGTCGCTGTCCGCCGCCAGCATGCAATAGCGCGGTGTGCGGATGCCGACCGCCTGCCACAAGAGCTTGGTGCGCCATTTGTCCATGGCGAGTGCCGAGGCGAGCACACCGCTGCCGGTGTAGGGCATGCCCATGAGCTCGAGCGCGCCCTGCACCGTGCCGTCCTCGCCGAAGCGCCCGTGCAGCGCGATGTGGGCGCGTGCAAAACCCTGCGCGCGCAGCTGCTCGAGCGGCTGAGTGGCGGGATCGAAGGGGTGTGCGTCCACGCCCATGCGCGTGAGCGCCGCCAGCACCGCGTTGCCGCTCAGCAGCGAGATCTCTCGCTCGGCCGAGCGCCCGCCCATCAGCACCGCAACCTTGCCGAAATCGCGCGCGCTCATGCCGGCTCTCCCACGATGCGCACCTCGGATTCCAGCCGCACCCCTTGCGCCTCCCACACCCGCTGCTGCACGAGCGCGATGAGCTGTTCGATGTCGCGCGCCGTCGCCCCGCCGGTGTTGACGATGAAGTTGGCGTGCAATTCGGATATGCACGCGCCGCCGACGCGCAGCCCCTTCAGTCCGCTCGCCTCGACCAGCCGCCCGGCGTAGTCGTTGGGCGGATTCTTGAACACCGAACCGGCGTTCGGCAGCTGCGTCGGCTGCGTGGCACCGCGCCTGGCGAGCAGGCGCTTGATGAGGGACCTGGCCTGCGCAACGTCGCCATGCGCGAGCCGGAAATGCGCGGCCACGAACCATTCGTTGGCCGGGCCCTCCACCGAGCGGTAGCCGATGCGGTAGTCACCGGGGAGACGCGTACGCAGCTCGCCCGCGCGATCGAGGGTCTCGACCGCCTGCACGATGCGCCAGGTCTCGCCGCCGAACGCGCCGGCGTTCATCGCGAGCGCCCCACCTACGGTACCGGGTATGCCGGCGAGAAACTCCGCACCGGTGAGGCCCTTGTCCACCGAGAAGCGCGCGACCTTGGCGCTCGCGACACCGGCCTCGGCACGGATCACCTCGGCGCTCACCTGGCCCAGCCCGGTCAGGCGCCCGCTCGTCAGGATCACCGTGCCGCGCAGGCCGGCGTCGCGCACCAGCAGGTTGCTGCCGAGCCCCACCCAGTACACCGGCTCCTCGGGCGGCAGCGTGCGCAGCAACGCGGCCAGATCGGCGACATCCGCCGGCAGGTACATGCGCGCGGCCGGCCCGCCCACGCGCCAGCTGGTGTGGCGCGCCATCGGTTCGTTGGTGAGCATCTGCCCGCGCAGCCGCGGGGTCGGTGACGGCACCGTCATGTCTGCCCTCCCGCGGCGAGCGTCTGCGGCAGGGCCGCAGCGACCGCGCCGATGTTGCCGGCGCCCATGGTAAGCAGCACGTCGTTGGGCCGCAGCACCCCGCGCAGGTGCTGCGCGAGCGTCGCCACGTCCGGCACGAAGATCGGGTCCACCTTGCCGCGCGCGCGGATCGCGCGGCACAGCGCGCGCCCGTCGGCACCGCTGATCGGTTTTTCGCCGGCCGGGTAGACCTCGGTCACGAGCAGCACGTCGAGCTCGGCGAGCACGGCGCTGAAGTCATCGAGCAGGTCGTGGGTGCGCGTATAGCGATGCGGCTGGAACACGACCACCAGGCGCCGTTGCGGGAAGCCCTGGCGCGCGGCCGCGACGGTCGCAGCGATCTCGCGCGGATGGTGACCGTAGTCGTCGATGAGCACCACATCGCCGCCACCGAGTGCGACGCGTCCATTCATCTGGAAGCGCCGTCCGATGCCGGAGAACGCGGCGAGCGCCCGCACTATCGTGTCCTGCGCGAGGCCGAGCTCGTGCGCGATGCCGATCGCGGCGAGCGCGTTGAGCACGTTGTGCCGGCCCGGCTGGTTGAGCGTGACCGCGAACTGCACGGCGGGCCGCTGCAGCGTCACGGTGAAGTGCGTGCGCAGACCGTCGGGACGGATGTCGCTCGCGCGGATGTCGGCATCCGCACCGGTACCATAGGTGAGGAGCGGTTTGTGCACGTACGGCAGGATCTCGCGCACCACCGGATCGTCGCTGCACACCACCGCCAGGCCGTAGAACGGCAGGCGATGCAGAAAGTCGATGAACGCCTGCTTGAGGCGGTTGAAGTCCCCGCCATAGGTCGCCATGTGATCGGCGTCGATGTTGGTGACCACGGCCATGAACGGCTGCAGGTGCAGAAACGAGGCGTCGCTCTCATCGGCCTCGGCCACCAGGTACTCACCGGTACCGAGGCGTGCATGGGCGCCGGCGCTGTTCAGCCGCCCGCCAATCACGAAGGTCGGGTCGAGCCCACCCTCGGCGAGCAGGCTGGCGATCAGGCTCGTGGTGGTGGTCTTGCCGTGGGTGCCGGCCACCGCGATGCCGCGCTGCAGGCGCATCAGCTCGGCCAGCATCTCGGCGCGCGGGATCACCGGGATGTGCGCGGCGCGCGCCGCCAACACCTCGGGATTGCGCTCATCGACCGCCGAGGACACCACCACCACGTCGGCACCGGCAACGCGCGCGGCGTCGTGGCCGATGTGCACCCGGATGCCGAGCTCGGCCAGCCGGCGCGTGTTGGCCGACTCACGCACATCGGTGCCAGAGACCTCAAACGCCAGGTTGTGCAGCACCTCGGCGATGCCGCACATGCCAGCGCCGCCAATGCCGACGAAGTGCACGTGGCGCACACGGTCACGCATGCAGCACCTCCAGGCAGCACTGCGCCACTGCGTCCGCGGCATCGGGCATGGCACAGGCGCGCGCGGCGCTCGCCATGGCGAGCAGGATGTCGCGATGCCCGGCGAGCTCGCCCAGCACCTCGGCCAGGCGCGCGGCGCTCAGCTCGGCCTGCGGCAGCAGAATGGCGGCGTCGCGGCTGGCGAGGTAGCGGGCGTTCGCCGTCTGATGATCATCGACCGCATGCGGATAGGGCACGAGGATCGATGCGCACCCCGCCGCCGCGAGCTCGGCCACGGTCATGGCGCCGGCGCGGCACACGACGATGTCGGCCCAGGCATAGGCCTCGGCCATGTCGTCGATAAACTCCACGACGCGCGCCGCTGCCCCGCCATAGGCGGCCTCGGTACGTGCCCGCAGGTCGCGTCCGCACTGGTGCCACACCTCCGGGCGCAGCGCCGCCGGCATGGCCGCGAGCGCGACCGGGACCGTGTCGTTGAGCACCTGCGCGCCCTGGCTGCCCCCCACCACCAGCAGGCGCAGACGCCCGTGACGATCGGCGAGGCGCTCGCGCGGTGCGGCGATGCGGCAGATCTCCGCCCGCACCGGGTTGCCGACGTGCTGGGCGGTGGTGAGCGTGCCGAAGGCGCCGGGGAAGCCGGTGAGCACGCGCGTGGCGAGGGGTGCCAGCCAGCGATTGGTGAGTCCCGGGATGGCATTCTGTTCGTGGATGACGAGCGGCGTGCACGTGAGCCGCGCCACCAACCCGCCCGGACCGGCCACGAACCCGCCCATCGACAGCACCACGTCCGGCCGCCGCCGGCGCAGCACGCGTGCGGCCTGTACCATGGCGCGCAGCAGCGTGAACGGCAGCGTGAGCCAGGCGAGCGCGCCGCGCCGGCGCAGACCCCGGATCGTGATCCATTCCATCTCGATCGGCAGACCGGAGCCCGGCACCGCGCGCGCCTCGATGCCGGCGTGCGTACCGAGCCACACCACGCGCACCTGCTGCGCGATCAGCTCGCGCGCCACGGCGAGCCCCGGAAACACGTGGCCCCCCGTGCCGCCCGCCATGATCAGCACCGTCCCGCCAGTCATGCGAACACGCTCCGCGCCGGCGTGCGCGCACCGATCAGCGCACCGCGCGTTTCGCGCTCCACGCGCAGCAGCATGCCGAGCGCAAGGCAGCACACCAGCATGCTCGAGCCGCCATAGCTCACGAACGGCAGCGTCAAGCCCTTGGTCGGCAGCAGACCGAGATTGACGCCGATGTTGATCATCGCCTGATAGCCGAGCAGCAAGCCGAGCCCCTGGGCCAGGCGCGCGCCATAGATCTGCCCGGCGCCCTCGGCCTGTCGCGCAATCAGGAAGGCCCGCACCATCACCACCGCGTAGAGCGCGAGTACCGCCAGCACCCCGAGCAGGCCCAGTTCTTCGGCCAGCACGGCGAAGATGAAATCGGTGTGCGCGGCCGGCAGATAGGACAGCTTCTGCACGCTCGCCCCCAGCCCCACGCCGAACCACTCGCCGCGCCCCACGGCGATCAGGGCCTGCACCAGCTGGAACCCGCGGTTGAACGGATCCGACCAGGGGTCGAGGAAGCTGGTCACGCGGTTCATGCGATACGGCGAGATGAACGTGAGCAGCACCACGGCACCGAGACCCGCCGCCAGCACCAGCAGGAAGTGCCAGAAACGCACGCCCCCGAGGAACAACAGGGTGAGCACGGTGGCGGTGATCACCACCACCGTGCCGAGATCGGGCTGCAACAGCAGCAGCGTGCCGGTGAAGGCCACCACCAGGCTCACCATGGCAATGCCCTGGGTGAAGTTCTTGAGCTCCTCCTGCTTGCGCACCAGGTAGCCGGCGACGTACACCACCATGAACAGCTTCATCAGCTCGGCCGGCTGCAGCGTCACGATGCCGAGCTTGATCCAGCGCGCGCTGCCATTGATGTGCGCACTGATGCCGGGCAGCAGCACCAGCGTGAGCAGCGCAATGCCGCCGAGCAGCAGGTACGGGCCGCCCAGTTCCCACACGCGGATGCGCACGCGCAGCGCGACCAGCAGGCACAGCACGCCGGTCACCACATAGATCGCGTGCCGCACCAGGTAATAGCTGCCGTGCCCGCTGGTGCGCGTGGCAAAGGCAATCGACGCCGAGTGCACCATCACCAGGCCAAGTGCGAGCAGCGCCACGGCGGCGCCGAGCAGCCAGGGATCCCACGGCGCGCGGCTGTGCCCGGCGGCACGCGCTGCCCCGAGCGTCGGTGTCGCCATCATGCCAGCACCTCGCGCACGCTGGCGCTGAACACCTGGCCGCGGTGCTCGTAGTTGCGGAACATGTCAAAGCTCGCACACGCCGGCGACAGCAGCACCGCATCGCCCGCCTGTGCGAGCCCGCGGGCGGCGAGCACCGCGGCGCGCATATCGCTTGCGCGCTGCAGCGGCACCACGCCCGCGAGCGCCTGCTCGATCCGCGGCGCATCGCGCCCGATCAAGACCACGGCGCGGGCACGCGCGGCCACCGCCGGGCGCAGCTCGCTGAAGTCCTGGCCCTTGCCGTCGCCACCGGCGATCAGAACGACCGGGCGCGCCATGCCGTTGAGCGCCGCCACCGTGGCGCCGACATTGGTGCCCTTCGAGTCATCGATCCACTGCACGCCGTCGTGCTCGGCCACGAGCTGCATGCGATGCGGCAGGCCGCGAAACTCGCGTACCGCCCGGCCCTGCGCGGCGGCCGGCACATCCATGGCGCTGGCGAGCGCCATGGCGGCGAGTACGTTGGCGAGATTGTGAAGCCCGGCGAGCGGGACCTCGGCGACGCGCAGCACACGCCCGGCACCGCGCGCCAGCCACTCGCCGTCGGCTGCGCGCACGATGCCGAAATCCTCCGGGCCGGTCGGCTCGCCCAGACGAAAGGTCACGATCCGGCGTCCGGGCAGACGCATGGCCATGAC
Source organism: uncultured Acidiferrobacteraceae bacterium (assembly GCA_964629975.1). Classification (GTDB taxonomy): domain Bacteria; phylum Pseudomonadota; class Gammaproteobacteria; order Acidiferrobacterales; family Sulfurifustaceae. The sequence continues at coordinate 20,860 of CAZVUN010000010.1, forward strand.
GCGGGCATCATCGGCGTTCAGTACCAGGATGCCGTCACCGCGAAAGATGCGCGCCTTGGCCTCGGCATACGCCGCGAGGCTCGCGTAGCGGTCCATGTGATCGGGGCTGATGTTGAGCACGGTCGCGGCGCGCGCATTCAGGCCATGGGTGGTCTCGAGCTGAAAGCTCGACAGCTCGAGCACGTAGACATCCGGCACGGGCTGCTCGAGCAGCGCGAGCGCCGGCACACCGATGTTGCCGCCGATGAGTGTCTTGAGCCCGGCGGCCTGGCACATTGCACCGACCAGCGCCGTGACCGTGCTCTTGCCGTTGGAGCCGGTGATGGCGAGCACCGGTGCCCTGGCCTCGCGCGCGAACAGCTCGATGTCACCGATCGCCTGCGCGCCGCGCGCCACCGCCTCGGCAATCGGCCCGACCTGCACCGACACACCCGGGCTCACCACCAGCAGGCCCGGCTGCTCGAACAGCGCCGGGGCGAGATCGCCGGTGTGCAGCGCGACCTGCGGGAAATTGCGGCGCAGCTCCTGCAGTCCGGGCGGTGCCGCGCGCGTATCGACCACGGTCAGCGCATAGCCGCGCGCGCTCAAGTGCCGCACGCACGACAGGCCCGTGAGCCCCAGGCCCACCACCAGGGCACGCTTGTCGCCGTCGCGTCTGAGCACCGCGTTCATGGTCATCGAATCTTCAACGTCGCCAGGCCGATCAGCACCAGGATCAGGCTGATGATCCAGAAGCGCACGATCACGCGCGGTTCCGGCCAGCCCTTGAGCTCGAAGTGATGATGGATCGGCGCCATGCGGAAGATGCGCTTGCCGGTGAGCTTGAACGATGCCACCTGCAGCATCACCGACACCGTCTCCATGACGAACACCCCACCCATGATGAACAGCACGATCTCCTGGCGCACCGTGACGGCCACCGCGCCGAGGGCGGCGCCCAGGGCGAGCGCGCCGATGTCGCCCATGAACACCATGGCCGGATAGGTGTTGAACCAGAGAAAGCCCAGGCCGGCCCCGACGATCGCGGCGCAGAACACCATCACCTCGCCGGTGCCGGGCAGGTAGGGAAAGCCGAGATAGGCCGCGAACTTGATGTTGCCGGTGACGTAGGCAAACACGCCGAGTGCTGCCGCCACCATCACCGTCGGCATGATGGCGAGCCCGTCCAGCCCGTCGGTGAGGTTGACCGCGTTGCTCGATCCCACGATCACGAAGTAGGTGAGCAGGATGAAGCCCGGCCCGAGATCGAACACGACGTTCTTGAAGAACGGCACGATCAGCTGGGTCTCGGCCGGCAGCTTGGCAGTGACGTACAGGAACAGCGCAACCGCGAACCCGGCCACGGTCTGCCAGAAGTACTTGGCCCTGGCACCGATCCCGCGCGGGTCCTTGTTGATGATCTTCTTGTAATCGTCCGCCCAGCCGATCGCGCCGAAGGCCGCGGTGGTAAACAGCAGCACCCAGATGTAGCGGTTGCCGAGATCACCCCACAGCAGCGTGGCGAGGAAGATCGCGACCAAAATCAGCGCCCCGCCCATCGTCGGGGTGCCGGCCTTGGCGAGATGCGTCTGCGGACCGTCATCGCGCACGGTCTGCCCGAGGCGCTGGTAGCTCAGGCGGCGGATGAGCGCCGGGCCGATGACGAAGCTCACCACGAGCGCCGTCAGCACACCGAGGATCGCGCGCAACGTGATGTAGCGAAACACGTTGAAGAACGAGTGGTACTCGGTCAGGCGCTCGAACAGGTAGACGAGCATGGCCTAGCGCGCCTTCGCTGTCATGGGTGCCGGACGCACGATGCCCGCGACCACGCGCTCCATGCGCATGGCGCGCGATCCCTTCACCAGCAGCGTCATCTCGCCGTGCATGATGTCGAGCAAGGCGTCGACCAGCGCCTCGTAGCTGTCGAAGCGCTTGCCGCCCTGACCGAATGCGCCGGCCGCCAGCCGCGCGAGATCGCCGAGCGCGTACAGCCGCTGGATGCCGAGACTGCGGGCGAGTTCGCCCACGCGCTGGTGCAGCGCCGGCGCCGCCTCGCCGAGCTCGCCCATGTCACCGAACACCAGCACACGCTCGCCGGGAAACTCCTTCAGTACCTGCAGGCCGGCGGCGAGCGATGCGGGATTGGCGTTATAGGTGTCGTCGATGACGCGCGCACCGTTGATGCCGTCTTTCAGCTCCAGGCGTCCCGCCACCGCCTTCAGCCGTTCGAGGCCGGCGCGCACCTCCTCGAGCGTGGCGCCGGGGGCGGCCAGCGCCGCGGCGCTGGCCGCGAGCGCATTCATGACGTTGTGTCGACCGAGCAGCGGTAGTTGCATGTCGATGTCCCCTTGCGTGGTTTGCAGGTGCACGGCGCTGCCGCGCCGGTCGGTGCGGTAGGTCGCGTTGACGAACGCCTTGGTGTCGAGCCCGAAGGTGACATAGCGCCGCGGCGCCGCCAGGCGCTTCCACAGGTCGGCATACGCGTCGTCGGCATTGATGATGGCCGTGCCGTCGGCCGCCAGGCCGGAGAAGATCTCGCCCTTGGCGCGCGCGATGGCCTCGACGCTGCCCAGCCCGGCGAGATGCGCCTCGGCGGCATTGTTCACGAGCGCAATGGTCGGGCACGTGAGCTGCGACAGGTACGCGATCTCGCCGCTGTGATTCATGCCCATCTCGATCACGGCAAAGCGATCGCTCGCGCGCAGCCGCAGCAGTGTGAGCGGCACACCGATGTCATTGTTGAGATTGCCGCGCGTCACGCAGCCCGCGCCACGCGCCGCCAGGATCGCGCCGATCATCTCCTTGACCGTGGTCTTGCCGTTGCTGCCGGTGACGGCGATCACCGGAATGCTGAACTGGCCGCGCCAGAAGGCCGCGAGCTCGCCGAGCGCGCGGCGCGTGTCCGGCACCAGCACGTACGGCAACGGCGTGTCGATCGGGCGTGACAGCAGCGCGGCCGCGGCCCCGGCGTGTATCGCCTCGGCCAGGAAGTTGTGGCCGTCGAAGTTGGGGCCGGCGAGCGCCACGAACAGCTCGCCCGGCTGCAGCTGCCGCGAGTCGGTACTCACGCCGGTCACGGTGACGTCGGCGCCGATGCGCCTGGCCTTGAGGGCATCGGCGAGGAGACTGAGGGTAAGCATCTAGGCCGCCTCTCCCAGCAGTTCGCGCACCACCTGCCGGTCGCTGTAGGGAATGCGGGTGTCGCCGAACTGCTGGTAGTCCTCGTGCCCCTTGCCGGCCACGAGCACGATGTCGTCGCCGCCGGCCTCGGCCACCGCCATGGCGATGGCGGTCTTGCGGTCGCGCATGACGCGCGGGGTGCCGTGCATGCCGGCGCGGATCTCGTTGATGATCGCCTCGGGCGGCTCGTGGCGCGGGTTGTCGTCGGTGAGAATGACGACGTCGGCGAGGGTCTCGGCGATGCGCCCCATCTGCGGGCGCTTGCCGCGGTCGCGGTCGCCGCCGCAGCCGAACACGCACCACAGCCGGCGCGGCCGGTGTTCGCGCAGTGCGCGCAGCACCTGCTCGAGCGCATCCGGCGTGTGCGCGTAATCGACCACCACGAGCGGTGCGCCCGGCCGCTGACCGAAGCGTTCCACCCGTCCGGGCGCCGGACGGGCGTGCCGCAGGCGCGCCGCCGCGACCGACACGTCGAACCCGAGCGCGAGCAGCGTCGCCAGCACCGCCAGCAGGTTCGCCGCGTTGAAGCGCCCGAGCAGGCTGCTCTCGATCTCCACCGCCCCGTGCGGGGTCAATGCCCGCAGTCGCATGCCATCGTGGGCGAGTTCCAGTGTCTCGACCCGCACGTCGCCGTGGCGGAGGCCATAGCCGAGCGTCGGCACCTGGCCGTGCAATCGCGCGATGAGTTCGCGACCGAAGGCGTCTTCGGCGTTGATCACCGCGTGGCGCAGGCCGGCGGTTGCGAACAGGCGGGCCTTGGAGGCGCCGTAGGCCTGCATGTCACCGTGGTAGTCGAGATGATCGCGCGTGAGGTTGGTGAACACCGCGACGTTGAACGCCACGGCATTGACGCGGCCCTGGTCGAGCGCGTGCGACGACACCTCCATGCTGATGTAGCGTGCGCCCGCCGAGAGGTACTCGGCGAACAGTCCATGCAGCGTGACCGCATCCGGCGTGGTGTGCAGCGACGCGTTGAGCGCCCCGGGATAACCGACGCCGAGCGTACCGATCACGGCGCAGCGCGCGCCGGCGGTATCGAGCGCCTGCGCGAGCAGTTGCGTGCAGGTGGTCTTGCCGTTGGTGCCGGTGACCCCGATCACCGCCAGCTTACGCGACGGGGCGCCGTAGAAGCGGTCGGCGATAACACCGAGCTGTTCACGCAGCGCCGCGACACCGTACGCCGGCACCGCGAGTGGCGGCGCGACATAGCCGCCCGGCTCGTACAGGACCGCGGCCGCGCCGCTGGCGAGCGCCTGCGCGAGGTAATCGCGCCCGTCGACGCGCGCGCCCGGCAGGGCGAAAAACAGCGCGCCCGGCGTGACGCGCCGGCTGTCGATCGCAAGCGCGCGCACGTCACGGTCGTCGGCCGGCTTGACCGTGACAATGCCGCGCAGCAGCTCGCTCAGTCGCATGGTCATCGCGCCGCCTCCTGATAGCGCGCGGTCAGCAGCCGCTGCGGCGGCAGGCGCGGCGAGTCCGGGGCCACATCGAGCAGTCGCAGCGCATCGGTCATGACGCGTCCGAACACGGGCGCCGCCACCTCGCCGCCGTAGTAGCCACCGCTGCGCGGCTCATCGATCGCCACCACCATCACCAGACGCGGATCGGAGATCGGCGCGAGCCCGGCGAACCAGGCGACGTAGCGCTCCTCGGCGTAGCTGCCGTTGACGAGCTTGCGCACCGTGCCGGTCTTGCCGGCGACACGATAGTCGGGCACCTGGGCACGGGCACCGGTGCCCTGCTTGCTCACCGCGAGCTCGAGCATCGCCTGCATGGCGCGGACCGTTGTCGCACTCAGCACCCGCGTGGCCGGCGGCGGCTCATCGCGCTTGAGCAGCGTGAGCGGCACCACCTCGCCGCCATTGGCGAACACGGCATAGGCGCGCGCCAGCTGCAACGGCGTCACCGAGATGCCATAGCCATAGGCGATGCTGACCTGATCCACCGGCACCCAGCGCGCGGACGGATGCAGCAGGCCTGCGGCCTCGCCGGGCAATCCGACACCGGTGACCTCACCGAAGCCGAGGTTGCGCAGCAGCTGCCACATCTTGTGCTTGTTCAGTGCCAGCGCGATCTTGGCGGCCCCGATGTTGCTCGATTTCTCGATGACACCGGCCACCGTCAGCACGCCGTAGTTGTGCACGTCGCGCACCGCCTTGCCGCCGACCAGGAAACTGCCGGGGGTGGTGTCGATCACGGTCGACGGCGAGAACCGCCCGCTTTCCAGGCCGAGCGCCACGGTGAACGGCTTCAGGGTCGAGCCCGGCTCGAACAGGTCGGTCACGGCGCGGTTGCGGAACGTCTGGCTGTTGAAGTGCGCGCGGTTGTTGGGATTGAAATCCGGCTCGTTCACCAGTGCCAGCACCTCGCCGCTGCGTGCGTCCAGCACCACGGCCGAGCCGGCACGCGCGCGGTGCCGTTCGACCACGTTCTTCAGCTCGCGGTACGCGAGGTACTGGATGCGCCGATCGAGACTGACGCGGAGATCCTTGCCGGGCTGCGGCAAGACCAGGCTCTCGGTCATCTCCACCGCGTTGCCGTGCAGGTCCTTGATCACGCGCTTGCGTCCGGGCACCGCGCGCAGCCAGGCGTCGTGCGCGAGCTCGATGCCCTCCTGTCCCTGGTCATCGACGTTGGTGAAACCGATCACATGCCCGGCGACCGCCCCGAGCGGGTAGTAGCGCCGGTACTCGCGCTGCAGCGCCACACCGTCGATGCCGAGCGCCATCACGCGCTCCGCCAGGTCGGGGGCGACATGGCGCTTGAGATACATGAACTCGCGATCGTCGTACTTGCCGAGCAGCTGCGCGAACTCGCGCGGGCTCATGCCGAGCAGCGCGGCCAGCGCCGGCCAGTGCTTGCGCTGCTCGGCGAGCGTGGGCGGGTGCGCCCAGACCGAATCGACCGGGGTGCTGACGGCGATCGGCGCGCCGTGCCGATCCAGGATCATGCCGCGGTGGGAGTTGTCCTTGACCACGCGCGAGTGGCGCTGCGTGCCCTGGCTCTGCAGAAAATCGCTGTGCAGCACCTGCAGGTAAGCGGCACGCGCCGCCAGCACCAGCAGCCCCGCGAGCAGCAACCCCAGCACCAGCCAGTAGCGCCACGGATAGCGCAGACCGGCGCCACGCGCGCTCATGGCTGTCCCTCGCGCGGAAGCTGCACGACCACGACGCGCTCGGCACCGGGCAGATCCATGCCGAGGCGCGCGCGGGCGGTCGACTCGATGCGCTGGTGCTGCGACCACGCCGCCTCCTCGAGCAGCAACCGGCCCCATTCGATGTTGAGTGCATCGCGTTCGGCCTGCAGGGCCTGCAGGCGCGCATACAGCTGGCGGGTTTCCTGCCGCGTTTGCACCACGGCGAGCGCGCACAGCACGACCGCCGCCAGCAGCAACGCGAGCACGATGCGCCTAGACATGCGCGGCTCCCGCCGCCGGCGCCGCGATGCGCTCCGCCACCCGCAGCACGGCACTGCGCGCGCGCGGATTGCGCCGCGCCTCCGCAGCGCTGGCCCGCACGGCCTTGCCTACCAGGCGCAGGCGCGGGTGCAGTTCGGCGGCGCGCAGCGGAAGCTCCGGTGGCAGATCGCCGCCACGCGCCTCGTGCGCGAAGAAGCGCTTCACCAGCCGGTCTTCGAGTGAATGAAAACTGATGACCACCAGCCGCCCGCCGCCCGCGAGTGCGGCCACCGCCTGCGGAAGGGCACTCGCAAGCTCGTCGAGCTCGCGATTGACGTGGATGCGGATCGCCTGAAACGTGCGCGTCGCCGGGTGCTGACCGGGCTCGCGCGTCGGGACCGCCGCGGCAACGAGCTCGGCGAGTTGCACCGTCGTGGTGATAGGCTGTTCGGCGCGCGCACGCACGATCGCCTGGGCCACGCGCCGCGCGAACCGCTCCTCGCCGAAGTTGCGCAGCACCCGCGCGATGTCATCCACGCTCGCGTGCGCCAGCCACTGTGCCGCCGAGATGCCGCGTGTCGGATCCATGCGCATGTCGAGCGGGCCGGCCGCACGGAAGCTGAAGCCGCGCGCGGCCTCGTCGAGTTGTGGTGAGGACACACCCAGATCAAACAGAACGCCATTCACCTGTCCGCTCACGCGCTCTGCTGCCACGACCTGGGACAGCGAGGCGAAGGAGGCGTGATGCACGCGCACGCGCGGATCGCTGCTCGCCAGTTGCTGCGCGTGCGCGACTGCCGCCGGGTCACGATCCATGCCGATGACTCGCCCGTGCGGACCCAGTCGCGCGAGGATCGCCCGTGCGTGACCGCCGCGGCCGTAGGTGGTGTCGATGTAGATACCGTGCGGCTGCAAGTTCAAGGCCTGCAGCGCTTCGTCGAGCAGGACCGGTACGTGTGCTTGTGCATTCACCGTCCCGCCTATAACGACAATGACTCGAGTCCTGCGGCCAGATCACCGTCCTCCTGTTGCGCCTCCTGCGTCAGCCAGTCGGTGCGACGTGCGTTCCAGGTGGCCTCGTCCCAGATCTCAAACTTGTTGCCCTGGCCGATCAGCATTACCGACCTGTTGAGCGAGGCGAATTCGCGCAGCGGTGGCGGCAGCAGGATGCGGCCGGCGCCATCGAGCTCGCACTCCGTGGCATGACCGATGAGCAGGCGTTGCAGCCGGCGCGCCTGCTTGTTGAAGCTCGGCAGCTTCACCAGCTTGCGTTCGATGTCTTCCCACTCGGGCAGCGGATAGAGCAACAAACAGTGGTCGCGATCGACCGTCAGCACCATCTGACCGTTGCAATGGCGTGCGAGGGCCTCGCGATAGCGCGTCGGGACTGCCATACGGCCTTTGGCATCGAGCGTGAGCGCGTTGACGCCCCGGAACATACAGCGCCCCTCCTATCCACTGGCTTCCACAAAACAACACAATTTCCCACCTCTCTGCACTATAGGAAGCCGTAACCCCCTGTGTCAAGGAAAAAAGTTGCCACCGGCGAATTGTGAAATCTTTTCATAACAGTAAGTTACAAAGTCACACTAGGCTGGCGTGGTGTGACTCGCTGGCAGGAACCGGGAACCGGGCTGATTCTATAACAATTACAGTACGAACCTAGACGAATACATCTAGGTTATACAGTAACTTATAGGAATGTGTTGATAAATAGAAAATGGAGCCGGCCGGTAAGCCGGGTTCTGTCGTGGACAGCCATTCATCTGGGACACACGTCGCCGTGCGCCTCGTGCGGCCTACCCGGGAACGGTGCGGGCCGCACCATCGTTCCCCTATTTGGCCTTGCTCCAGGTGGGGTTTGCCGTGCCGCGGCGTGTTGCCACCCGCGCGGTGCGCTCTTACCGCACCTTTTCACCCTTGCCGGTCCTCGCGGACTTAGGCGGTATCTTTTCTGTGGCACTTTCCATAGGCTCGCGCCTTCCAGGCGTTACCTGGCACCTTGCCCTGCGGAGCCCGGACTTTCCTCTGCGGTTGCCCGCAGCGGCTGTCTGGCCGACTCCAGTTCCTATTGTACCTGTGTTACCCGGTGTCGCCGGAAAGTTCCGCCCGCAGTGCCAATGCCCTCTGGTAGAGCGTGCGGCGGCTGGCACCACTGATCTCGGCCGCCAGTTCCGCCGCCTGGCTGACCGGCAGCGCGTTCAGCAACAACCGCAAGACCCGCTCGCCCTCCGACTGCCGATCGACACTCGTCGGCGGCGCCCCCTGCACAAGCAGCACGAACTCGCCCTGCTGCTGCGTGCTGTCGCGCCCGAGCCAGTCGGCCAGCTCCTGCAGGCTGCCGCCCCGAATGGTCTCGAACTTCTTGGTGAGTTCGCGCGCCACGACGGCCGGCCGATCCGAACCGAAGACGCTGGTCATGTCGCGCACGCTATCGAGGACCCGGTGCGGCGCCTCGTAAAAGACCAGCGTCCGCGGTTCGGCCCGCAGCGTTTCATAATACTTGCGCCGCTGCGCTGCCTTGGCCGGCGGGAACCCTTCAAATGCGAAACGGTCGGAGGGCAGGCCCGACACACTCAGGGCCGCCAGGGCCGCGCACGGTCCCGGCACGGGGACGACCGCCAGCGCGAGCGCCCGCGCCTGCCGCACGAGGTGGAATCCGGGGTCACTAACCAACGGGGTACCCGCGTCACTCACCAGTGCGATAGACTCGCCCGCCTGCAGCAGCGCGATGAGTGCGGGCACTTGTTCGCGCTCGTTGTGCTCGTGCAGCGGCACGGTGCGCGTCCCGATGCCGAAGTGCTGCAGCAGACGACCGGTGTGGCGCGTGTCTTCGCAGGCGATGAGGCCGACCTCTTGCAGGATGCGCAGGGCGCGGGCACTGATGTCCTCGAGGTTACCGATGGGCGTGGCGACCACGTAGAGACGCCCGGCGCTGTTTGACACGCCGGCAACCGGCTTCGATACTTTCTCGCCCATTAAACAGAATCTTACATGAAATCCCCGACACAACTATGGTGGCTCGTCGCACTGCTCGCGGCCGTGCTTGCGGGCTGCGAAGCACCCCGCGTCGTGTTACCGGCAAAGGAAGAGCCGGTGATCAGCACCGACACCGCCGAGCAGGCGGAGCGCGCCGGCGACTTCCTGGTTGCGGCGCGCGAATTCGAGCGCCTGGCGCAGGGCGCGCGACCGCCGCAGCGTCAGCAGCTGCAGTTGCGCTCGGTCGACAGCCTGATCAAGGCCGGCCAGCTGGCGGAGGCGCGCGCCGCCCTCGAGCGCGTCGATATCACCGGACTGGATGGCTCGTACCTGGCGCGCAAGAAGATTCTCGAGGCACGGATCGCGTCGCTCGGTGGTGCCCACGAGCGCGCCATCCGCCTGCTCGACCAGGCACAGGAGGCGCGCAATCTGAGCCCGGCGCTGTCCGCGGACATCTACCTGGCGCGCGCGCAAGCCGAACTGGCGCTCAACAATCCGATCGGTGCGGTCCGCAACCGCATCGCGCGCGAACAGTACATCGTCGGCGCCGAGGCGATCGCCGAGAACCAGAAGCAGATCTGGGAGACGCTCGGGTCGTTGTCGCGCGAGCGCCTCGTCACCCAGCTCGACGTGACACGCGAACTGGTGCTCGCCGGCTGGATCGAGCTGGCCATTGCCGGCAAGGACAATTCGGCCAGTCCGGCGGCACTCGCGGCGGCGATCGAACGCTGGAAACTGAGCTACCCGAAGCATCCGGCGTATGACAGCCTGCTCGGCAGCCTGCTGGCACGCGCCCCGGAGCTGATCGGGCGCATCGAGCGCGTGGCGCTGCTGCTGCCGCTCACTTCGGACTACGCCCTGCCTGCCGCCAGCGTGCGCGACGCGTTCCTCGCGATGGATGCCGCCAACCCCGATCCGGCCAAGCCGCAGGTGCGCGTCTACGACATCGGCGCCGACCCCGCGCGCGCGGCCGCGTTCTACGCCGACGCGGTACGCGACGGCGCGCAACTGGTGATTGGCCCGCTCGGGCGCGAGGCGGTAGACGCCGTGATCCGCAGCGGCGTGGCAACGGTACCGACCCTGCTACTCAGCCACACCGACGAGGAGTCGGCCGCCGCCGGAAAATATCTGTTCCAGTTCGGGCTGCCGCCGGAGCAGGAGGCGAAGCAGGCCGCGGAACGTGCGTATCTCGACGGCCACCGCCGCGCGGTGGTGCTCTACCAGAAAGACAGCTGGGGCGAGCGCATGCAAGCGGCATTCGTGGCGCACTGGCAACGCCTGGGCGGGACCGTACTGGCCACCGAAGGCTACCAGACCGAGCGCAGCGACTACTCGGAGCCGATCAAGCAGGCGCTCAATATCGTCCAGAGCGAAACGCGCAAGGGCATGCTCGAGGCAAGGCTCGGACAGAAGCTGCAATTCGAGTCGCGCGCGCGTCAGGACGTGGACTGCGTGTTTCTGGCCGCCGATGCCGCGCGCGGCCGACTCATAAAGCCACAGCTCAATTTCTTTCACGCCTCGCGTGTACCGGTGTATGCCACCTCGGCAATCTTCACCGGCAAGCTCGATGAGCTGCACGATCGCGATCTCGACGGTGTGCTGTTCGGCGACATGCCGTGGATGCTGCTCAACGACGGGCGCGTCGCGAACCTGCGCGCCAAACTGCAGGGCGACTGGCCGCACGCACACACCGGGCTCGACCGGCTGTACGCGCTCGGCATCGACAGCTATGCGATCGTGCCGCACCTCAATCGCATCAACGCCGACGAGAGCGCGCGCTTCAGCGGCGTAACCAGCAGCCTGTCGCTGGACCGCAGCGGCCGGCTGCAGCGCCATCTCACCTGGGCACAATTCCGCAACGGCCAGCCGCGCGTGCTCGACAAGAACCTCAAGGACAAGGCGCGCCTTGAGGTCGAGCTCGCCTCGGGCAGCTGATGTCGGCCGGCCGCCCGCCGCACCTGCGTCAGGGCGAGCACGCCGAGCAGCTCGCCCGCGATCACCTGGAGCACCACGGCCTCGCGCTGGTGGCGCGCAACTACCGCAGCCCGCACGGCGAGATCGATCTCATTATGCAGGCCGCCGACACGCTGGTGTTCGTCGAGGTGCGCTACCGCCGTGACAGCGCGTTCGGCGCGCCGGCCGAGACCGTCGACGCACGCAAGCAGGCGCGGCTGCGCGCCACCGCCGAGCACTACCTGCAGCGCCAGGCCAAGGGCTGCAAGGCGCGCTGTCGTTTTGATATCGTAGCCATCAGTGGTCACGGCGAGGCGTTGCGCCTCGAATGGCTGCAGGATGCCTTTTGAGGAGACCCGACCATGACAACACCGACGGACCCGACAATGGACCAGGCGATTCTCGATGCGCGCGTGCGCGGCATCTTCAACGACAGCCTCAAGACCATCCGCGAATCGGGCGAGGCCCTGACCCCGGCGATCAGCGCGGCCGCCGCGCTCATGCGCCAGGCGCTGCTCGCCGGACGCAAGATCTTTGCCTGCGGCAACGGCGGATCGGCGGCCGACGCCCAGCACTTCTCCGCCGAGATGCTCAACCGCTTCGAGCGTGAGCGCCCGGCGCTGCCGGCCATTGCGCTCACCACGGATACCTCCACGCTGACCTCGATCGCCAACGACTATCACTTCGACGAGGTGTTCGCCAAGCAGGTGCGAGCGCTCGGTCAGGCCGGCGACGTGCTCGTCGGCATCTCGACATCGGGCAATTCGCCGAACGTGCTGCGCGCGGTGCAGGCGGCGCACGAACGCGACATGGTGGTGGTCGCGTTGAGCGGACGCGACGGCGGCAAGCTCTCCGGGCTGCTGCGCGGCACCGACATCGACATCTGCGTGCGCGCCCAGTCCACGGCCCGCATCCAGGAGGTCCACGGCATCGTCATCCATTGCCTGTGCGACCTGATCGACTACCAGTTGCTGGGGCACGGATGATCTGGCGGTATGGCGCACTGCTGCTGTTCGCGCTGGCGCCGCTGTCCGGCTGCGCCCCGGCCGTGGTGGTCGCGGGCGGCGCCACGGCGGTGGTCGTCGTGCAGGACCGGCGTTCGGTCGGCGCACAGATCGATGACGAGACGATCGAGACGCGCGCGGGCGCGGCCATCGCCGGCGAGCCGCGTCTGAAGGACCGCGTGCACATCAACACCACCAGCTTCAACGGCATCGTGCTGCTCACCGGCGAGGCGCAGGACAGCGAGGCGCGCGATCTCGTGCTCGCGCAGGTGCGCACCGTGCCCAACGTCCGGCGCATCGTGAACGAGATTCGCATCGGCGCGCCGTCGTCGTTCAGCGCGCGCAGCGCCGACACCTGGCTCACCACCAAGGTCAGGGGCAGGCTGAGCGGCGTCGAGGGACTCGAGTCACGCCAGATCAAGGTGGTGAGCGAGAGCTCGGTGGTCTATCTCATGGGGCTCGTGAACCACGACGAGGCCGAACGCGCCAGCGAGGCGACGCGCGCGGTCGACGGTGTCGAGCGCGTGGTGCGCGTATTCGAGTACCTCGATTGACCAGCACCGAATCCAAGATCGTCTGGGACCGGCAGGAGCTCGCCGCGCGCGTTGCATCACTGCCGCGCCCGCTGGTATTCACCAACGGCTGCTTCGACATCCTGCATCGCGGCCATGTGACCTACCTGGAGGAGGCCGCGCGCCTCGGCCGCAGCCTGGTGATCGGTGTCAACGACGACGCCTCCGTGCGCCGCCTGGCGAAGGGCGCCGACCGCCCGATCAATCCGCTCGAGGACCGCATGGCAATCCTTGCCGCGCTCGGCTGTGTGTCGCTGGTCACGCCGTTCGGCGAGGACACACCGCTCGAACTCATCAAGATCATCCGCCCCGATCATCTGGTCAAAGGCGGCGACTGGCCGCCCGAGCGCATCGTCGGCAATGAGCTGGTGCGCGCCTACGGTGGGGCGGTGCACTCGATTCCGTTTCGCTTCGAGCGCTCCACCACGGCGCTGCTCGCGCGCATCCGCGCGCATGGCTGAGCTGCCGGCAGCGCTGCGCGCCGGGCTCGCCGCCGCGGTCGGGCCGGCGCAGCTGCTCACGGACCCGGCCGATTGCTGGGTGTACGGCTACGACAACTCACGCCGGCACGCCCCGCCGGACGCCGTGGTCTTTGCCACGGAGCCGGAGCAGGTCCGCCGCGCCGTGCAGCTCTGCAACCAGTTCAACGTGCCGATCGTGGCGCGCGGCCGCGGCACCGGCACCATTGGCGGTTCCGTGCCGCTGCACGCCGGGCTGGTGCTGTCGCTCGAACGCATGACACGCATCCTCGAGGTCGACCCGGCCAACCGCCTGCTGCGCGTTGAGGCCGGCGTGACCAACGAAAGGGTGCAGGTGGAGGCCGCGCGCCACGGGTTCTTCTGGCCCCCGGACCCGACCAGCAGCGCCTACTGCACGGTCGGTGGCAACCTCGCGCTCAACGCCGCCGGGCCGCGCGCCGTCAAGTACGGCGCCACGCGCGAGAACGTGCTCGCCTTGAGCGCCGTCACCGGCAGCGGCGATGTCATCCACACCGGCACGCGCACGACCAAGAGCGCCGTTGGCTACGACCTGACACGCCTGCTGATCGGATCGGAAGGCACGCTCGCCATCATCACCGAGGCCACGCTCAAGCTCACGCCGCTGCCGGAGACACGGCGCACGCTGCAGGCCGTGTATCGCGACATCCGCAGCGCCACCGAGGCGGTGGTGGCGATCATGGCGCAGCCGGTGCAACCGAGCGCACTCGAATTCATGGATCACGCCTCGATCGAGATGATCCGCGGCTACTCGCAGGCACCCCTGCCGCCGGATGCCGGCGCGTTGCTCATGATCGAGGTCGACGGCACCGAGGCGGCGATCGAGGGGGCGGTCGCACGCGTGACGCGCGCCGCCAGCAACGACGGCCTGCTGCACATTGCCAGCGCGCACACGCGCGCGCAAACCGAGGCACTGTGGGCCACGCGCAAGGCGCTGTCGCCGGCGCTGCGCACGATCGCGCCCAACAAGCTCAATGAAGACGTGGTCGTGCCGGTATCGCGCATCCCGCAGCTGCTCGACGGTCTGGCCGCGCTCAGCGCCGAATACGGCATTCCCATCGTCAACTTCGGCCACGCCGGCAACGGCAATATCCACGTCAACCTGCTGTACGACACACAGGACCCGCGGCAGGAGCGCAACGCCCTGCCCTGCCTGTCGCGCGTGTTCGATCTGGTGCTGGCTCTCGGCGGCACGCTGTCCGGCGAGCACGGCATCGGCCTGGCCAAGCGCGACTACCTTGCGCGCGCCATCGATCCCGCCGCCCTGGCGTTGATGCAGGCGATCAAGCGCCAGTTCGACCCGAAGGGCATCCTCAACCCGGGCAAGCTGTTTCCGCCGGGCTCGCCGGGTCAGGACGCGGACGTCTCGCGCGCGGCCGCCGGCACCGGATCCACACCGTAGCGCTGCACCAGCTCGCCGAAGGACGCCGAGCACAGCACCTCGCTGGCCTCGCCCGCCGGTGGCGTCGCGCCGGCCTGTGCCAGCGTGACGACGTGCGCGAGCGCCGCCTCGCCACGCAGGCGCCACTGCCCGGCCGCATCGACGTGCAACACCACGCCGTGCAGGGCCCAGGTCAGGACCGGGCGCGCGGCCTGCGGGTGGCGCGCCGCGGCACGCTCGATGTGCGGCCGGCAGCCGTGCAGCACGCGCGCGAGGTCCTCGAGCGCCTCGCGCCCGCGCGCCGCCGGCACCAGCCAATAGAGCTGAAGACTGTCGCGGAAGAAGGCGTGCAGCAGGGGCGCGGCAACGAACAGCGGCGGTGTTACCACGCCGTGGCGCGCAAGCGCCGCCTGCTGCTTGAGCTCGGCGCGCAGGCGCAGACAGGCGTTGTGACTCGGCAGCCGGATGTCGACATGCGCAAGCACGACGCAACAGTCGCTGCCGACATCGAGCGCGTGCGAGAAGTAGGGATGACCGTTCTTGTGCAATGTCGCCATGTGCCAGGCCACGCGCGTCACCGTGAAATACAGCAGACTGAAGACAAACGGTGCAGTCAGGTCGACGAATACCGTCGAGACGTTGAGCGCGACGTACACCACGGCCAGCAGGCCGGTCTGGAACAGCGTGAAGATCAGGTTGAGCAGGCGCTGATCGATCTGGTAGACGAACGCCGCCGCGAGCAGCGCCAGCGCGAGCAGCGTCACCGCGAGGGTCACCCCGACCGGCAGCAACACCAGATAGTCACGATTCTTCAGGTTGTCGATGGCGGTGGCGAGGATCTCCACGCCCGGGTGCGCCTTGGCCACCGGGGTCGGTTTGTAGTCGAACAGGGCGGGGGCGGTCGATCCGATCACCACGATCTTGTCGCGGAACTCCTGCGGCGGGCGCGTGCGTTTCTGACGCTGCAGATCGAAATACACCTCGTGCAACGGGATGTGCGGGTAGGCCGGCGGCCGCCCGCGCCAGTTGACCACGATGTCGCGCGCCTCCGGCAACTCGATGCCGAGACTGGCGACCACGTTCGCGGGCAGGGAGAACAGACGCCAACCATTGACGTCGAGAGACACGTGATAGGCGCGCAGAATGCCCTCGGCATCGGCGAACAGATTGGTGGTGCCGAGGCGCCGCTCGCCAAGCGCATCGAGAAAAAACGGCACGACCGCGGCGACGGTGGCCTCGGCCGGCGCCTCGGGCAACGGCTGCGCGCCCGGCAGCTGGCGCAGCCGCAGGGCGCTGCGTGCGTCGCTCGCTTCGTCCAGCCGAATCATCGGGAAGAAGGCGTTGCTGGTGCGCGCCACGACGTCGCGGAAGTAGCGGTCGGCCTCGACGTTGTACACGTCGGGGTCGCTGAAGTTGATGTCAAACACGATGGCGCGCGGCTGCTGGGCGCTGATGCCCTCGAGCAGTTCGCCCAGGATCGTGCGCGGCCACGGCCAGCGGCCGTACTCCGGCGCCATGGCGGCGAGGCTCGCTTCATCGATGTCCACGATGACGATCTCGGGGTCCGCCGGCGGCTGCAGAAAGCGGTACTTCATCGCCAGGTCGTAGGCCTGGTTGCGCATCGCGTTGGTGTGGCCCGCGAGGATCGAGTAGGCGCTGTAGCCCATGAACAGCACGGCCAGGGCGATGATGAAGCCATTGCCCAGCCGGGCGACCAGCCGCGCGAGCGGCGCCAGAACCAGGCGGCTGGTGCGCTGCAGCAGTTCGATGGGCGTCATGGCGGCGGCGTGCGGTGCACGAAAGCGGGTCGGCGGGTAGACGCATTGCATCACGCCACGGCCGGCAAGGAAACGCGCCGGCGCGCGGTCCGTGCTTGAAATCGCCCGGCAACTGCCTTACCCTAGCGCCCGACAAAACTAGTCAGGTATTCGTCTCTTCCAATAACCGCAGTCTTGAAGAACCGAGGAACGTTACTTATGAAAAACCCGCTCGACAGCATCTGGGGCACGATCATCTCGGGCCTCGTACTGACCGCCATTCTGTACGTGTTTGTTGCCAACTTCCTGATGAAGTAAGCAACGCCACGACACCACCCCCAGTCCCTCATCAAGCAAGAACCGTTTTCGGGAGACTCATCATGGATCTGTTACTCGACCGTTGGCTGCACGTCGTCGCCGGCATTCTGTGGATCGGTCTGCTCTACTACTTCAACCTGGTGCAGGTTCCGGGCGTCGCCGCCGCCAAGGCCGACGGTACCGCCGCCGGCATCACCAAGCACATCGCGCCGCGCGCGCTGCTGTACTTCCGCTGGGCGGCGGTCGTGACCTGGCTGAGCGGCGCCTACTACCTCGAGCGCGCCGGCATTGGTCTCGGCAACGCGTTCCTGCTCAAGGGCGGTGCGGCCCCGATCGGCATGGGCGCCTGGCTCGGCACCATCATGATCTTCAACGTGTGGGTGCTGATCTGGCCGAATCAGAAAAAGGTTCTTGGTATCGTCCCGGCGGATGACGCCACCAAGGCCAAGTCTGCCCGCATCGCCTTCCTGGCCTCGCGCACCAATACGATGCTGTCGATTCCGATGGCATTCTTCATGGTGGCCGGCCCGCACGGTGCCGCGCTGTTCGTGAAGTAATCCCGCGCGCCGGCAAACCAGGCCCGGCCCTGCGGCCGGGCTTTTTCTTGGCGCCGGCGCCGTTAGCCTTGCGCCAAGGCGGCAAATAGTTAGAATTTTGGACTTTGGTACGGCGCCCTCGAGCAGGGCGCCTTTGTCTTTTCTGGCGAGTCACAAATCATGCCCACCTCCTATCAGATGCCGGTGTTCGCGCCACTGCCGGTGGCCTTCAGCCACGGTCACGGGGCCTGGCTGTGGGATACGCAGGGTCGCAAGTACCTCGACGCGCTGTGCGGCGTGGCCGTGGTCGGCCTCGGACACGCGCACCCCGACATTGCCCGGGCGATCTGCGACCAGGCCGGCAAGCTGCTGCACACCTCGAACTGGTACGAGATCCCGTTGCAGGAACAACTGGCCGAGCGCCTGTGCAAGCGCGCCGGCATGGACAACGTGTTCTTCTGCAACTCCGGCGCCGAGGCCAACGAAGCGGCGATCAAGCTCGCGCGCCTGTACGGCCACAAGAAGGCCGTGCGCAACCCGACGATCATCGTCACCGAGGGCAGTTTCCACGGGCGCACCCTCGCGACCCTGTCGGCCACCGGCAATCGCAAGATCCAGGCCGGCTTCGAGCCGCTGGTCACGGGCTTCAACCGCGTGCCGTACAACGACCTGCAGGCGGTGGTGCAGGTCGGCGACAACAACAAGGACGTGGTGGCGGTGCTGGTCGAACCGATCACCGGCGAAGGCGGCATCGGCATCCCGGATGCCGACTATCTCGGCGGACTGCGCCGCCTGTGCGATGAGCGCGGCTGGTTGTTGATGCTGGACGAGATCCAGACCGGCATGTGCCGCACCGGCAAGTGGTTTGCCTGCGAGCACAGCGGTGTGCGCCCGGATGTGCTCACCTTGGCCAAGGGCCTCGGCAACGGTGTGCCGATCGGCGCCTGCCTGGCGCGCGGCGCGGCCGCGCAGGTTTTCGGACCGGGCAACCACGGCTCGACGTTCAGCGGCAACCCCCTGGTGTGCCGCGTGGCGCTCACCGTGCTCGAGCTGCTCGAGCAGGGCCGGCTCGACGTGCGTGCCGCCGAACTCGGCGCGCGTATCCTCGCCGGTCTTCGCGCCGGCCTCGGCGGTGTCGCCGGGGTGCGGGACATCCGTGGCCGCGGGCTGATGCTGGGGATTGAGCTCGACCGCCCGTGCAAGGACATCATGAAGCTCGCGCTCGCCGACGGGCTGCTCGTCAACGTCACGGCCGATACGGTCGTGCGCCTGCTGCCGCCGCTCATCCTGAGCGACGACGAGGCCGACCAGATCGTTCAAGGCGTGACGCGCGCGGTGCGCGGTTTCCTCGGGGCCGCGGCATGAGCGTGCGTCACTTTCTGACGCTGCTCGATTTTTCGCCGCAGGAGCTCGCGCAGCTGCTCGCGCGCGCCATCGAGCTCAAGGGCCTGCACCGCGCGGGCCAGGACCCGACACCGCTCAAGGGCAAGACCCTCGCCATGCTGTTCGAGAAGGCCTCGACGCGCACCCGCGTGTCGTTCGAGGCCGGCATGGCGCAGCTCGGCGGGTCGACCATGTTCCTGTCGCCGCGCGACACGCAGCTCGACCGCGGCGAGCCGGTCGAGGACATGGCACGCGTGATGTCGCGCATGGTCGACGTGATCGTAATCCGCGCCAACAGCCACACCATGATCGAACGCTTTGCCGCCAACTCGCGCGTGCCGGTGATCAACGCGCTCTCCGACCTGCACCACCCCTGCCAGCTGCTCGCCGACATCCAGACCTACGTCGAGCTGCGCGGCGACATCCGCGGCAAGACCGTCGCCTGGATCGGTGACGGCAACAATGTGTGCAACTCGTGGATTCACGCCGCGCGCCAGTTCGATTTCCACCTGAACGTCGCGAGCCCCGCCGGCTACGCACCGGATGCGCAGGTCACCGCCTGCTGCCGGGAGCGCGTGACCCTGACCACCGACCCGCAGGCCGCCGCAAGTGCTGCCGACGTCGTGGTAACCGACACCTGGGCGAGCATGGGTCAGGAGGCCGAGAAGGCCGCGCGCCAGAAGGCGTTCCAGGGTTACCAGGTCAACGCCGCGCTGATGCAGCGCGCCAAGCCCGATGCGCTCTTCATGCACTGCCTGCCGGCGTATCGCGGCTACGAGGTTGCGGCCGAGGTGATCGACGGGCCGCACAGCGTCGTGTGGGACGAGGCGGAGAACCGCCTGCACGCGCAAAAGGCGCTGCTCGAATTCCTGCTCGCCTGATCGTCGCGCCGGCAGGTCGCCCGCCGGGTGCGACCCCGCGGCTGCGGCCGCGGCTCCTGGCCTGTCACATCGCCATGCCGGCGCGTGCGAGCCGGCACGCGGCGCACTGCCGGGCGGCAAGTCCGCTGCCACCGCTCAAGGACGCCTCGATTGGCATCGTCCGACTGGCCGCCGGGTCCGTGGGGGGGGGGCGAATTCGCCTGTCTCTGCCGTTGCCGAGCGCTCGCGATCAGGCCGCGTGCGGGCGCGGGGCGCGCGCCAGACACTGGCGCACGGTTTCAACCAGCTTGCTCGGTGCGAACGGCCGAGTGATGACGCCGTCCGCACCCCGGGTCCGGTGGCGGCGTGCGCCGTCGGCGCCGTTCGTGACCACGATGACCCAGATACGCGATTGGGCCGTCTTGAGGTGTGCCAGCAGCGACGATCCGTCCGGCCCGGGAATCCCGACGTCGAGCACCACTACCTTGGGCTGGTGTTGGTCGCGCAGGCGCAAGGCCGCCGCGCCGCTGCCGGTCGCGCCCACCACATGCAGACCGGCCGCGCGCAGCGCGATGCGCATGACCTGGCGCATGATGTCGTCGCCCTCCACCACCAGCACGGAAGCTGCGTCGTCCGTTGTCATTGACCCTTGTCTCCGCCCTCTCGCGGCAGCCCCATGCCGGCCATGCCGGCCGATGGCCCGCTGACAGAGTATCGGTAGATGCGCCCGCGACATTTAACGTCCGCGCGCGCATCCCTCCGCCCGGCACCCGCGGCGACCCGTCCCGGGCGGCGCCACTG
>CAZVUN010000011.1:0-40542 GCA_964629975.1 uncultured Acidiferrobacteraceae bacterium
GGCGTGCGCGCCGCGCCGTGGAGGGCCCGCGCCGTTACGGCGTGTCCTGGCGCGGGCGGGCGGCGGCGTGCGCGTAGGCGAGCAGTGCGAGCCCGCTGAGCACCAGCAGCACCTGGGCGGGGACGAACCACGCTTCGAGGCGCGTATAGAGCGCGGTCCAGTCGAGCCAGGGTTGCGCCGCCGGTGTGAGCGCCCGTCCCCGCAGCCAGATGTCGAGCGCCCAGCCCGGCGCCGTGCAACAGGCCGCCACGCGCACGTAGGCGAGGGCGAGCGCGACCAGCAGGCTGCCTGCCAGTGCGCGCGGTGCGTGTCGCCCGGCGGTCGCGATCGTCGCGGCGTAGATCGATGTGGCCGCGAGCACGGCCGCCGGCAGCGCATACAGATGCGCCTCCCACACCCGCAGGCCGGAGCCGGCCTCCACGTAGGCCACGACCGCGAGTGGCAGCGTGAACAGCAGCCGCAGGGCAGCCGCCGGGTTGGAGGCCAGCAGCCCGGTGAACAGCGGTGCGGCATTGGCGGCCGGCATCTCCCAGGTGTTGGGCCACTGACCGTACAGCAGCATCAGACCCAGGGCAGGTGCCGCCAGCAGCACGAGCATGAGCGCCAGGGCGGCAGCGGCACGCGGCAGCGGCGGGCGGTTGTGCGGCATGGCGGAGGCGGGTGCGAGCGTAACGGACGACTGCCTCAACTATAGACGCCGCCCGGCGGGTCCGTGGCCGCCGGCGCCGCATTGACGTGCGCGGCGCATTCGACGAACCTAGCGGCGCGCAGCGCCCGCCGCGCGCCGATCCCCCGACCCCCCGACCCCCCGGAGCCCCCGCATGAGCACCCCCGACCTCGCGCAACTGAACGACACCTACGGCATCGCCCATCAGCTGCGCTTTGCCAGCGGGCCCGCCGGCCTGGTGCTGGCGCAGGTGGCGAACAGCCATGCAACCGCGACCATCGCGTTGCAGGGCGCGCATGTGATGACCTGGGCGCCGGTGATCTGGTTGTCACCCGTGGCCAAGCTCGCACCGGGCAAGTCGATCCGCGGCGGCGTGCCGATCTGCTGGCCGTGGTTCGGACCGCATGCCAGCGACCCCAAGCTGCCCGGGCACGGCTTCGCCCGCACCGTGCCGTGGGCGGTGATCGCCACGCGTGCACTGCGCGACGGGCGCACGCAGCTCGTGCTGCGCCTGACCGAGAGCGACGCCACGCGCGCGCAGTGGCCGCACGCCACACCGGTCGAGGCGCACATCACCGTGGGCGCGGCGCTCGAGATCGAGCTCGTCACGCACAACGCCGGCAGTGTCCCGGTCACCGTCGGCGACGCCCTGCACACCTATTTCGCGGTGAGCGACGTGCGGCGCGTTGCAGTGCACGGGCTCGGCGGCTGCACCTACCTTGACAAGGTCGACGGTGGCCAGCGCAAGCAGCAGCGCGGGGCGGTAACGATCGGTTCCGAGGTCGATCGCATCTACTTCGACGCGGGCGCCGATTGCCTGATCGACGACCCGGGCCTCAACCGGCGCATCCGCATCGCCAAGCGCGGCAGCCACTCGACCGTGGTGTGGAATCCGTGGGTCGAAAAGGCGGCGAAGATGGGCGACTTCGGGCCGGGTGGATACCTTAATATGCTGTGCGTGGAGAGCGCCAACGCCGCGGACGACGTCGTCAGCATCGCGCCGGGCGGCACGCACCGCCTGGCGGTGCGCTACCGCGTCGAGCCGCGGCGCTGACTACTCGGTCGGGTCGGGGCTGAGCTCGATGTAGAAGGTCGACACCGAGTCCTCTTTCGATTGCGCCGGCTGCGGTTGGCTGCGCCGCAGCATGGCCTCGACCAGCGCCGCCTGGATCGCGCCGTCATCGACGATCTCCGGGTAGAGCCGATACTGCGTCTCGACCACGAAGGGTTGCGCCCGTGCGGCCTGCTCGAAGGCGCGGCGCTCGGCCGGCGCAAGGTCCGGCAGCACCAGCAGCCACGGCGCCTGCCAGGCATGGAAGTCCGCGATCAGCTGGCGGTGCGCCGCGTCCTGCCCGGTATCGGACAGGAACAGGCGCGGGAAGGCCGCCGCGTCGAGCGTGCGCGCCTCGAGCGCCGCCGCGAGATTGATGCCCTTGAGACCGACACCGTGGCGCTGCGGCGTGCGCCGGAACCACTGCGCGGCCGGCCGCTCGCCGGCGCGCGCATTGATGTAGCGCGTCAGGTAATCACCGGCACTTTCGTCGGCGCGCACCTCCGCGCCGCGCCGAGCGCGGTGAGCGCCGGGCTGGTGAAGCGCTCGCGCGCCGCCATACCGGCGCGCCAGTCGATCAGTGCATCGAGCTCGATCTGCCGTTCCTCGATCACGCTGTGCAGGAGCGCAAGCGGCTGTGCGTCGGCATCGAGCAGCCACAGTTCGAAATGATCCCGGAACGGAAACGGCACCTGCGCGTGCAGGCGCGCGAGCTGCGCGTACACCACCGCACCCATCGCCTCCATGCGCCGGAAGTCCTCGGAGGGATAGAGCGGCCCGCGCTTGAGGCCCTTGGCCGGCGACCAGCTGCCGTAGCGGATGTCGCTGATCTGGGTGCGGCGCATGGCGGGGACACCGGCGAGCAGCTGGTCGTTGGCGACATAGATGTCCCAGTGCAATCCATCGAGCGTGACGGCCTCCGCCGCCTGGTAGCGCACGGTGTGCATGGCGCCGCGAAACGGGTTGAGCAGGCGCTGGGCGTAGCAGTCGATATGCATGGGATCACTCTACGGCAGGCGCCCGGGGTTCGCCAGTTCGAGGCAAAAGGAGGCGAGGCGCAGGGCCTGTTCTCGGCAGGTGGTCGGGCGCGGCGCGAGGGCAGTCGGGGGCAGTCAGGGTCCGGCCAGGCGTTTCTTGAGCTCCACGACGTAGCCATCGAGCGCGCGCAGCTCCTCCTCGCCGATGCGCGTGAAGGACTGGAACCCGGTGGCGCCGAAGAATTGCTCGCCGCGCGGGTCGGCGCCGGCGAACGCCAGCAACAGCCGCCTGACCTCGGCGGCCTCGGCCTGCGGGACCTGCGGACCCGCGAGGAACATGATGTGCGAGATCGGCCGGGACGTCGCCAGCGTGGTGAGGCGGGCGCGGATGTCCTGCGGCATCTGGTTGAGCGCGGTGGCGACCGTGACGGCCGCCGCGGCTTCGCCGTTGCGCAGGGCGATCACCGCCGAGCTGAACGAGGGCATGGCGCGCACCGTCACGTCGCGATCCGGTTGCAGGCCGTGCGCGCGCAGCAGCTCGATGCCCAGCATGCTCGCCACCGCCAGGCGGTCCGGCGTGGTGACCACCTGGTTGCGCAGATCGGCGATGCGCTTGGCGCCCGTCCCGGCCTCGGTCACGAGCAGCGCCTGCAGGTCGCGCTGCACGCGCACCAGCGGCCGGTAGCCGGCCTCGGTCTGGGCAAGGCGCGCGAAGTGCGGTGCCGTGACGACGTAGTGGTATTCCCGGCGCTGGGTACGCTCGATGTAGGTGCGGTAATCGGGGGCGGTGACCAGCACCACCGGGCGCTTGAGGTGCTCTTGCAGGTAGGAGCGCAACGGCTGGTAGGTCGCGAGGGTGGAGCGGGCGCTCAGGGTCGGGAGGAGGCCAATCTCGATCGTCTCCGGCGCCGCCGCCGTCGCGGCAAGGGGGATGGCCAGGAGCAGGCTGATTCCCAGCAGCTGGCACAGCGGTTGTGACGACCTTCGGTTCATGCCTGTCCCCCCTGCACGGGCAGCGTGCCACCCGCTACCGCCCCGCCGCCCGCACGGCTGCTCTTGCGGATAGTTCAACTATAGTCGGCGCCGCGCCGCCGCGCGGGTGGTGCTTGTCCTGCGGGGGGTCGCGGTCATAAGCTGCCCGGGCCAAAAGACACCATCTCGCCTGGCGATGCCGGCCGACCACGACCCCCACATGCCTTCCCCCGCGGCGCTCAGGCGACGGCGCGGTCTGCCCGGCGGGATGCGCGCGCCATGAGCGCCTGGTCCCCGAGCCGGTCGCTGCGCCTGAAGCTGGTGCTGGCCAGCGTAGTGATCGAGATCGTGCTGCTGACCCTGCTGGTCATCAACAGCGCGCGCCTGATCGAGGCGAACCTGATCGAACAGGCGCGGCTGCGCGTCGATGAGCTCAGCATCCTGCTCAACGCCGCGCTCGCCGGGCCGCTCGCCGAACGCGATCTCGCCACCCTGCAGGACATCCTGCGCGAGAGCGAGCGGCGCGACGGCATCACCTACCTGGTGCTGCTCGACAACCGCGGGCGGGTGGTGGCGAGCACCGGCTGGGACCTGCGCCAGCCCCTGCCGCCCCTCGACACCGACATCGCCGACAACGACCCGGACAGCGTCGATCGCTTCGA
Source organism: uncultured Acidiferrobacteraceae bacterium (assembly GCA_964629975.1). Taxonomy (GTDB): domain Bacteria; phylum Pseudomonadota; class Gammaproteobacteria; order Acidiferrobacterales; family Sulfurifustaceae. The sequence continues at coordinate 4,330 of CAZVUN010000011.1, forward strand.
CACGCAGACGCCGATCGTGCTCGCCGGGCAGCGCTATGGCAGCCTGCGCTTCGGCGTGTCGACCGCCTTTCTCACCCGGGCGCGCGCCACGCTGCTCGAGCAGAGCATTGCGATCGCGAGCGCCGAGGTGATCCTGTCGATCGTGCTGCTCGCGCTGGTCGGCTTCTGGCTCACGCGCCACCTGATGCTCCTCAGCCAGGCGACCGCGCAGGTCGCCGCCGGCAACTTCGACATGCGCCTGCCGGTCGTGACGCGCGACGAGGTCGGTCAGCTGACCGCCGCGTTCAACGCCATGTCGGCGGCGGTGCAGGACCGGGTGAACGCGCTGCACGCAGCGCAAGAGCGCCAACGGCAGCTTGCGCTGCAGGCGCAGCAGGAGCAGGCGCGCCTCGATTCGCTGCTCGCGGCCATGAACGTCGGCATCCTGTTCGAGGACGTCGGCAACCGCGTGCTGTACGTCAACCCGGCGTTCCGGCGGATTTGGCTGATCCCGGAGACGGTCGACCTGATCGGCCAGCAGACCACGGAGGTGCTGCGCTACTCGGCCAACGTGCTGGCGCGTCCCGATCATTTCTCGCGCCACATCCTGCAGGTGCTCGCCTCGCACGAGGTGAGCGAGACCTTCGAGATCGTGATGGCCGACGGGCGCGTGGTGACGCAGCTGTCCTACCCGGTGCAGGACGCGGAGCGGCGCTTCATCGGGCGGCTGTGGGTGTACGAGGACGTCACACGCGAGCGGCAGACCGCCGAGCAGCTCATCTATCTCGCCGAGCGCGATTCGCTCACCGGCCTGTACAACCGCCACCGCTTCCAGGAGGAGCTCGGGCGTACGCTCGCCGATCTCGAACGCCACGACACGCACGGCGCATTGCTGTTCTTCGACATCGACGAGTTCAAGTACGTGAACGACACCTTCGGCCATCGCGCCGGCGACGCGATGCTGATCCGGGTGGCCGGGGCAGTGGGGGCGCTGGTGCGCCGCAACGAGATCCTCGCGCGCCTGGGGGGTGATGAGTTCGCGGTCTTGCTGCCGGGGGCGCGCGAGGCCGAGGCGGTGCAGCTCGCCGAGCGCATCATCCGCGGTGTCGCGCAGATCCCGTTCCGTTTCGAGGGCCAGAACCTGCGCCTGACCGCGAGCCTCGGCATCGCGCTCTTCCCGCAGCACGGGCGCAGCGCCGAGGAGCTGGTGGCGCGCGCCGATGCCGCCATGTACCAGGCGAAGGAATCCGGCAAGAACGCCTGGCGCATCTATCGTCCCGACCTCGATGCCTCGCGCGAGATGCTGAGCCGAATGTCGTGGAAGGAACGCATCGACAAGGCGCTCGAGAAGAACCTGCTGTGCCTGCATTTCCAGGGCGTGTATCGCGCGCGCGATGGCGTGCTGCAGCACCTCGAGGTGCTGGTGCGCATGCTGGACGAGGCCAATCCCGGGCAGCTCATCATGCCCGGGCATTTCATCCCCTATGCCGAGCGCTCCGGCAAGATCGTCGACATCGACCGCTGGGTGATCCGCGAGAGCGTGCGCCTGCTCGCTACCTCGCCGCGCGTGCCGCCGCTTGCGGTGAACATCTCCGGGCGTTCGTTCGACCAGCCGACGCTGCCGCAGTACATCGCCGAGCAGCTTGCCGAGTTCAAGGTCGCCCCCGCGCGCCTGATGGTGGAGCTGACCGAGACCTCGGCCGTGACCGACCTGCACGATGCCCAGCGCTTCATCGAGGCGCTGCGCCAGACCGGCTGCCCGGTGTGCCTCGATGACTTTGGCAGCGGGTTTTCGTCGTTCGCCTATCTCAAGCACCTCAACGCGGACGTGCTCAAGATCGACGGCCTGTTCGTGCGCGACCTGCCCAACGACCGTGACAACCAGGTGTTCGTCAAATCGATCGTGGACGTGGCGCGCGGCATGCACAAGGCGACCATCGCCGAATTCGTCGAAGACGCCGACACGCTCGCCATGGTCAAGCGCTTCGAGGTCGACATGGTGCAGGGCTATCACCTCGACATGCCGCGCGCGAACCATCCGGCGCTCGCCGGTGCCTGAACGCGGCGCGGCTTTGCGCGGGCCCTGCGCGCCGCTATGATCGGCGGGCCTGTCACGCCGCCCGCCCGATGAACAAGCTCGAAGACATGCTGATCGCATCGCTGCGCAATTTTCTGCGGCTCGAGTCCGCGGCCGGCATCCTGCTGGTCGCGGCGGCGCTCGCCGCCATGCTGCTGGAAAACTCCCCGCTCGCGCCGCACTATGCCGGTCTTTTCGACACGCCGGTGGCGGTGCGCATCGGCGCCTTCGAGATCGCCAAGCCGCTGCTGCTGTGGATCAACGACGGGTTGATGGCGGTGTTCTTCTTCCTGGTCGGGCTCGAGCTCAAACGCGAGGTGCTGGAGGGCGAGCTGTCGACACCCGCACAGGCGGTGCTGCCGGCGCTCGCGGCGCTTGGCGGCATGGCGGTGCCGTCGCTCATCTATGCCGTGCTCAACCGGCACGATGCGGTGGCGCTCAACGGCTGGGCCATTCCGGCCGCCACCGATATCGCCTTCGCGCTCGGCGTACTGTTGTTGCTCGGCAAGCGGGTGCCGGTCGCGCTCAAGGTCTTCCTCATGACGCTCGCCGTGCTCGACGATCTCGGGGCGATCGTCATCATCGCGATCTTCTACACCGCCGACCTGTCGCTTGCCTCACTCACCGTCGCCGGCACGGCGCTCGTGCTGCTCATCGCCATGAACCGGCGCGGTGTCACGAACATCGCCGCCTACCTCCTGGTGGGGCTGGTGATGTGGGCATCGGTGCTCAAGTCCGGCGTGCACGCAACCCTGGCCGGGGTGGCGCTCGCGCTGGTCATCCCGCTGCGCGATCCGCGTGCGCCCGGGCGTTCGCCGCTGCGCAGCCTGGAGCATGACCTGCACCCGCCCGTGGCCTACGGCATCCTGCCGCTGTTCGCCTTTGCCAACGCCGGCGTGTCGCTCGAAGGCGTGAGCCTGGCGTCGCTGCTGGCACCGGTGCCGCTCGGCATCGCCGCCGGGCTGTTCGTCGGCAAACAGCTCGGCGTGTTCGGCGCCGCCTGGCTCGCGATCCGGCTCGGCGTGGCGCGACTGCCGGCGGGGGTGACCTGGGCGCAGCTCTACGGCACCGCCATGCTGTGCGGCATCGGCTTCACCATGAGCCTGTTCATCGGCTCGCTCGCCTTCGAGCGTGCCGGTCAGCAGCACGCCGCGGCGGTACGCCTCGGCATCCTGGCCGGTTCGCTGCTGTCGGCGCTGTGCGGCTACGCGCTGCTGCGCGCGGCACTGCGCCGCGCGCCGCCGCCGGCTTGATGTCGACCGGGCGCGCAGGCACAATGCGCGCCTTCCTCGATCCCCCGCGCCGCGGCCGGGGCGAGCGACACGATTCCGATACCTGACTGATAGGGGAAAACGCAATGCGACTGATTCTTCTGGGCGCCCCGGGCGCGGGCAAGGGCACGGTGGCCAAGATGCTGACCGCGCTTGACGGGTCGGTGCAGATCTCCACCGGTGACATCCTGCGCGGCGCCGTGCAGGCCGGCACCGAGCTCGGCAAGCAGGCCAAGGCCTACATGGATCGCGGCGACCTGGTGCCCGATGATCTGATCCTCGGCATCATGGAAAAGCGCCTGCAGGAGCCGGACTGCCAGAAGGGCTTCCTGCTCGACGGCTTCCCGCGCACCATCCCGCAGGCCGAGGCGTTGAAGGGCATGCTCGCCAGGCTCAACATCAAGCTCGACATGGCGGTCAATCTCGATGTGCCGCGCCAGGTGATCCTCGACCGCCTGACCACCCGTCGCACCTGCTCGAACCCCACGTGCCAGGCGATCTACAACGTCAAGAGCATGCCGCCCAAGAAGGAGGGCGTGTGCGACAAGTGCGGCAGCCCGGTGGTGCAGCGTGCCGACGAGACCGAAGAGGCGATCAGCAAGCGCCTCGACACCTACAACGAGAAGACCGCGCCGCTCATCGGCTTCTACGAAAAGGAAGGCATACTGATGAACGTGAACGCCACCTCGAGCGAGGCGGTGGTCAACAGCATCCGGCAGAAGCTCGGCAAGTAACCGGCGCGTTGTCGTACCCGGCGGGGTCGGGGAGGGTGCTCCCCGACCCCGCGGTGTTTCTGCGCCGCGCCGCGTGGCATTCCACGCCTGCACGCGTATCATGGGTGGAGCGATGACGCTGCTCGGCGATATCCAGACCCGGGTTGATCGGTGGCTGTGGGGGCAGGACCTGCGGCAGGCGTCGGCACTGCGCCAACGCACCCTCCGCGGCCTGCAGCTCGGGTACGCGCTCGGGCGTGACCTCCTGGAGGGACAGCTCACGCTGCGCGCCATGAGCCTGGTGTACACGACGCTGCTGTCGCTCGTGCCGCTGCTCGCCCTGTCGTTCTCGGTGCTCAAGGCGTTCGGCGTGCACAACCAGATCCGCCCGACGCTGCTCACGCTGCTCGAACCGCTCGGGCCGAAGGGCGCGGAGATCACCACCCAGGTCATCGGCTTCGTCGAGAACACGAAGGTCGGGGTGCTGGGCGCGCTCGGCCTCGCCATGCTCGTGTACACCGTGGTGTCGCTGCTGCAAAAGATCGAGTCGGCCTTCAACCACGTGTGGCACGTGCAGCGCCCGCGCCGCCTGGCGGAGCGTTTCAGCCAGTACCTGAGCGTGCTCACCATCGGGCCGTTGCTGGTGTTTGCCGCGCTCGGTATCACCGCCACGCTGTCCAGCCAGCGCGTGGTGCAGGCGCTCGCCGGTTTCGCGCCGCTCGGCGCGATCGTCGGCGGCATCGGCCGGCTGGTGCCGTACCTGCTGGTGATCGCCGCCTTCGCCTTCGTCTATCGCTACATGCCGAACACCAAGGTGCGGCTGCGCGCCGCGCTCATCGGCGCGGTGGTCGCCGGCGTGCTGTGGCAGAGCGTCGGCTGGGGTTTCGCGGCGTTCGTTGCCGGGTCGGCCAAGTACACCGCCGTGTACGCCGGCTTCGCCATCGTGGTGTTGAGCATGATCTGGCTGTACCTCAGCTGGCTGATCGTGCTGCTCGGTGCGAGTCTCGCCTTCTACGTCCAGCACCCGGAATACCTGGCCACGTTTGTGCGCCGCGGCATCCTGGCGGAGACGGCCGCCGAGCCGCCCGCGTACGTACCGGCGCGCGCGCCCGATACGGTGCGCGTGAAGGAAGTGCTGGACATGCTGCGCACTGCCGAGGAGCCGGCGCCGCTCGCCCCCGGTGCCTGGCCGCGCGAGCCGCAGGTCGAGGCGCTGCTTGCGCGCATCGATGACGCAATCGCTGCGGCGCTGCGTGAGGTCACGTTGCGCGACCTGCTGCGCGAGGAGCCCGCGGGCGCACCGGCCGCGCGCGAGCGCGTGTTCGTCTAGCCGGCTAGCGCGCCGCGCGGGGAGGGACGATCGATGAAGGCAATGCAGTACCGTGGCTACGGCGGTCCCGAGCAGTTGCAGCTCGCCGACGTCCCACCGCCGCGTCCGGCGGCCAACCAGCTGTTGGTGCGCGTAGCGGCGACGTCGGTCAACCCGGTCGACTGGAAGCTGCACAGCGGGCAGTACCGGCTGATCATGCCGGTGAGGTTTCCCTCGATCCCGGGATTCGACATCGCCGGCGAGGTCGTCGAGGCCGGTGGCGCAGTGAGCCGCTTTCAGCCGGGCGCGCGCGTGTTCGGCATGCTCGATCCGCGCCGCGTGCGCGGCGGCGCGGCGGCCGAGTACGCGGTGCTGAACGCCGAGGCCTGCGCCGCGGCACCGGCCAACCTCGCGCTGCGCGAGGCCGCCGCCATCCCGCTTGCCGGGCTCACGGCGCTGCAGCTGCTGCGCGATCTGGGCGGGATCGCGCCGGGCAAGCGCGTGTTGATCGTGGGCGCCTCCGGTGGTGTCGGGCATTTCGCGGTGCAAATCGCCAGGCACGTCGGCGCGCACGTGACGGCGGTGTGCAGCGGGGCGAACGCCGCGGCCGTGCGCGCCCTCGGCGCCGAGGCCGTGCTCGACTACACGCAGCAAGCCGATGTGCGCGGCGCGGCGCCCTACGACCTCGTGGTCGACCTGATCGCACGCGCGCCGCTCGGCACCTTCTTCGCGGCCATGGCGCGCGAGGCGAGGTACTGCACGAGCCTGCCGTCGCTCACGCGCATCGCGGCGGCCGTCGGTCTGCCGCTGGTGTCGCGCCGGCGGGTGCGCATCGTCGGCGTCACGCCGCGCGCCGCCGATCTCGATACGCTGCGCGCCTGGTGCGAGGCCGGGGTGCTGCGTCCGCTGATCGAGCGCGTCTATCCGCTCGAGGAGCTGCCCGCCGCTCACGCGCGCAGCCGCACGGGCCACACCGTGGGCAAGCTCGTGGTCGAGATCGCCCCGTAGGTCGCGGCGGCGCTGCCCGCATGCGGATCGTCGTCGCCCTCGGTGGCAATGCGCTGCTCGTGCGTGGCGAGCCGCTCACGCTCGCCAATCAGCGGCGCAACGTGCGCCGCGCCGTGCAGGCACTCGCGCCGCTCGCGCACACGCACGAGCTGGTCATCACCCACGGCAACGGTCCGCAGGTCGGCCTGCTCGCGCTGCAGTCGGCCGCCTGCCCGCCGGGCGAGGCCTACCCGCTCGACGTGCTCGATGCCGAAAGCGAGGGCATGATCGGCTACCTGATCGAGCAGGAGCTGGGCAACGTCCTGCCTGGGCGGCAGTGTGCGACGCTGCTCACGCAGATCGAGGTCGCGGCCGACGACCCGGCGTTTCGCGCGCCGGCCAAGCCGATCGGCCCGGTGTACCGCGAGGCCGAGGCGCGGCGCCTGGCCGCGGCGCGCGGTTGGGCGATCGCGCCGGAGGGTGCCGGCTACCGGCGCGTGGTGGCGTCACCGCGACCGCGGCGCATCCTCGAGCTCGGCGTGATCGAGCTGCTCATGCGCCAGGGGGTGATCGTCATCTGCGCCGGCGGCGGCGGGATTCCGGTGGTGCGCCGCGCCGACGGCAGCCTGATCGGGGTGGAGGCGGTGATCGACAAGGACCTGGCGAGCGGCCTGCTGGCGCGCGAGCTGCGGGCCGATGCCTTGTTGCTGCTCACCGATGTCGACGGGGTGTATCTCGGCTGGGGCGGCGCGCAGGCGCGACGCCTGGAGGCGGTCACGCCGGCGGCGCTGCGCGCGCATGTGTTTGCCCCCGGCTCCATGGGACCCAAGGTGCAGGCGGCGTGCGAGTTTGTCGAGGCGACCGGCGCCACGGCGGCAATCGGCCGCCTGCAGGATGCGGCCGCGCTGCTCGCCGGGCAGGCCGGCACGCGCATCGCGCCGGCCGCGGCGGGCTAGAGCGAGGAGAACGGTTCGAATACGACCGCGGCGGTGCGCTCCTCGGCGGCCTCAAGCGCCGTGATGGCGGCGATCTCGGCCACATAGCCCGACAAGAGAACCGCCGATTGCACGAACGGCAGCTCGACCCGGATGACGGACAGCGGTGCGGCGCTCGCCTGCACCTGGGTGCGCAGGCGCGCCACCATGAAGCCGTCGCGGTTGTTGGCCAGCACCAGCAGCTCGGCCTTGACCGGTCGGCCGCACTGATTGAACAGCAGCCCCGCGCCCTCGCGCGCCTCGCGGTCATAGGCAAGGATGGCCGCGGCCACCTTGCCGGCGCACGGGTCCTCGCCGCGTGCCGCCACACTGACCATCACCAGCATCAATCCAACGAGCGCTCGCTTCATTTCGCACCTCGCCGCGTGTCACGGGACTGTCACTTTTAACTATAGCGGCTCGGCGCAAGATTTCCTGTCGCGGCGCCGCCGCACGACGATCGGCGCGCAACGGGCAGGCGCTCAATGGTCAGGCCGCGCCGGCGACTTCAGCGCGCCAGGGCGCGGGTGCGCAGGAAGGTCTCGACCAGCTCGTGCAGGGCCGGCGCGCCGCTTTCGGCAAACTCATAGCGCACCCGTACCACCGGCTTGTTGATCCGGATGAGCGCGGCCAGGTCCGCCGGCGTGGCGGCGACCACGACATCGGCCGGCGTGGCGTTGATGGTCTGCTCCAGCGCCGCGAGCTGCTGCGGCGAGTAGCCGACTGCCGGCAGCACCGGACCGAGATGCGGGTACTGGGCGAACAGCGCGGCGATCGCCGGTGCGGCGCTGCCGCGCGGGTCGATGAGCTGCCCGGCGCCGGCGGCCTGCGCCGCCACGACGCCGGCGCCGTAGGCCATGCCGCCATGGGTCACGGTCGGGCCGTCCTCGACCACCAGCACGCGCTTGCCGCGCACCTGCTCGGGCGCCTCGAGCGGGAGCGGCAAGGCCCCGTGCACGAGCGGTGCGCGGGTATTGATCCGGCGTGCCCCGGCGGCCACGCGCGCGACGTCGGCCGGCGCGGCGGTGTTGACCTTGGTCACGACCACGATGTCCGCCATGCGCAGCACCGCCTCGCCCGGGTGGTGCGTGGTCTCGTGCCCCGGGCGCAGCGGGTCGACCAGCACCAGGTGCAGGTCGGGCCGGAGGAACGGGAAATCGTTGTTGCCGCCGTCCCACAGCAGCACGTCGGCCTCGGCGGCAGCGCGCGCCACGATGCGCGGGTAGTCGACGCCGGCGTAGACCACGTTGCCGATCGCGAGGTGCGGCTCGTATTCCTCGCGTTCCTCGATCGTGCAATGCGCGGCATCGAGATCGGCGCGCGTGGCGAAGCGCTGCACCGCCTGGCGGGCGAGGTCGCCGTAGGGCATGGGGTGGCGCATCACGGCCACGCGCAACCCGTGCGCCTTGAGCAGGCGCGACAGCCAGCGCGTGACCGGCGACTTGCCGCAGCCGGTGCGCACCGCCGAGGTCGCGATCACGGGAACCGGTGCGCGCAGCATGGTGCGCTCGGGTCCGAGCAGCAGGAAATCCGCCCCGCAGGCGAGCGCGCGCGAGGCGGTGTGCATCACCCAGGCGTGCGGCACGTCGCTGTAGGAGAACACCACCTGGTTGACGCGCTCGCGCCGGCACAGGGCCTCGAGCTCGGCTTCCTCGACGATCGCAATGCCCTGCGGGTAGAGCGCGCCGGCCAGCTCGCGCGGGTAGCGGCGCCCGGCGATGTCGGGAATCTGCGTGGCGGTGAACGCGACCACGCGCTGCGCCGGGTCGTCGCGGTACACCATATTAAAGTTGTGAAAATCCCGCCCGGCGGCGCCCAGGATCAGTACGCGAGTCGGCTCGTTCGACGCTCTCATGCGGATCGCTTCCTCAACGCGAGCCTCAAGCGGGGCGGGATGGTAAAGTTAGTGCATGTGTGCGCACGACGCAAAAGGTTTGCCCGCTGAGCGCGCGCGCCCGGCCATGGCCTGTCGCGCCGGCTGCGGCGCCTGCTGCATCGCGCCGTCGATCTCCTCGCCGATCCCGGGCATGCCGGCCGGCAAGGCGGCCGGGGTGCGCTGCGCGCAGTTGAGCGCCGACTATCGCTGCCGGCTGTTCGGGCAGGCGGAACGTCCCGCGGTGTGCGTGCGCTTTCAGGCCCGGCCCGACAGTTGCGGCGCCTCGCGGGCCGCGGCGCTCGCGCTGCTGGCCGCGCTCGAGGCCGCCACGGCCTGAGCACGCGGCGCCGTGCACGCGCGGGCCCCGGGGCATGACGGAAGCGGTCGTTCTCGTCTTCGTGCTCGTGTACCTGGGCATGATCCTCGGCGGGCTGCCGTTCCTGCAGCTCGACCGCACCGGTGTCGCGCTGCTCGGGGCGATCGCCCTGGTGGCGAGCGGGGACGTGACGCTCGAGCAGGCGCGCGGTGCGCTGCACGCACCCACGCTCATCCTGCTGTTCGCCTTCATGGTGATCTCGGCGCAGCTGCGCCTCGGCGGCTTCTACGCCTGGGTGACGCACTGGCTCGCGACCCGCGCGCTCACGCCGGCCGCGCTGCTCGCAGCACTGATCGCGGTGGTGGCCGCGCTCGCCGCGGTGTTCAGCAACGACGTCGTGTGTCTGGCGGTGGCGCCGGTGCTGATCGATGCCTGCCGGCGCCGCCGGCTCGACCCGCTGCCGTATTTGCTGGCGCTCGCCTGCGCCGCCAATATCGGTTCGGCCCTCACGCTCATCGGCAATCCGCAGAACATGCTGATCGGCGAGTCGCTGCGCCTGTCGTTCGGCGGTTACGCGCTCGAGGCATTGCTGCCGGTGGTGCTCGGCCTCGTGGTCACGTGGGGGGTGGTGGTGTGGCGCGTGCGCGGTCGCTGGCACACGCCGCCCGCCGACCTGGCCGCGGTGGCGCCGGGCGCCGTGGCCCTCGATCGCTGGCAGACGGCCAAGGGCATGGCCGTGGCGGCGGCGCTGCTCGGGGTGTTCCTGCTGGCACCGTGGCCGCGCGAGCTGGCGGCACTGGCCGGCGCCGGTGTGCTGCTGCTCAGCCGCCGGCTGCATTCGCGCGCGACGCTCGGGCTGGTCGACTGGGAGGTGCTGGTGCTGTTCGTGGGGCTGTTTGTCGTGAACGACGCCCTGCAGCGTACCGGACTCATGGGCGAGGCGGTGCAGGCGCTCGCCGCGCGCGGGCTCGCGCTCGACCATCCCGGGCCGCTGTTCGTGTTGACCTTGGCGTTGAGCAACATCGTGTCGAACGTGCCGGCGGTGATGCTGTTGCTGCCGCTGGCGAGTCACCCGCTGGCCGGGACGCTGCTCGCGCTGGTGAGCACGTTCGCCGGCAACCTGCTGATCGTCGGCAGTATCGCCAACATCATCGTGGTCGAGGCCGCGCGCCGCCGCGGCGTGGCGATCGACTGGCACGCGCACGCGCGCGTCGGCGTGCCGGTGACGCTGGCCACGCTGGCCATCACGGCGGCCTATCTGGGCTGGCGGCTGGCGACCTAGGCGCGTACCGCACGGAGGAACCGATGGCAACCCGCAAAGGCAGCAAGACCCGCACGCCGGTGCGCAGGAAGGCGCGCCTCGCACCGCGCCGGGACAAGCGCGGTCTCCCCGCCAGCGAGATCGTGCTGGCGCGCGACGCCCCGCCGGTCGCTGCGCTCAGCACCGAGGTCGAGGCCGCCGGCGGTGCGGTGATCGGCGCCTACCGCGAACCGCTGTCCGGGCGCGCGCTCCTGCTCGCCGCCCTGCCGGTCGAGGCGGTGCAGCCGACGCCGTTTCAGCGCGACCTGTCACCGACGCACGCCAAGCGCCTGGCCGAGAAGATCGAGGAGAGCGGGGCGTTCCTCGATCCGCTCATCGTGGTGCGCGGGCAGGACGGCCGGCTGTGGACCCCGAACGGGCGCCACCGGCTCGCCGCCGCCAAGCACCTCGGCCTCAAGCAGATCACGGCGCTGGTGTCGCCGGACGAAACACTGGCGTTTCGCATCCTCGCGCTCAACACCGAGAAGGCGCACAACCTCAAGGATCGCAGCCTCGAGGTCATCCGCATGGCGCGCAATCTCGCGACGCGCCAGCCGCGTGCGCGCGAGAACGAGTTCACCGCCGAGTTCGAGGCGCCCGAGCTGCTCACCCTCGGCATCGTCTACGCGCGCAACCCGCGCTTCGGCGGCGGCGCCTACAGCGCGTTTCTCAAGAAGGTCGACCGCTTCAGCGACATGACCCTGGCGGCGAGCCTGCGCGCACGCGAGGACCATGCCGCGCGCCTCGCCGAGATCGACACCGAGGTCAGGCGCATCGTGCAGGGGCTCGAGGCGCGCGGCTTCAAATCGCCGTACCTGCGCAGCTATGTGGTCGCGCGCATCAACCCGGTACGCTTTCACAAGGCCAGCAAGGGCGACAGCCGGCCGGCCATGCCGATCGGCGCGGCGCTCACGCGCATGGCCGCGGCCGCCCGCAAGTTCGACCTGGCCACGGTACAAGCCGCGGATCTGGCGCTGGTGGCGGCCGTCGCGGGCGAGGCGGGCTAGCGCACTTTCGCCGCCCCGGCGCCGGAGTAAAATAGGCGGCACTTCCCGCGATGCACGTATCACGAGGGCCGACATGAAGACACCCGAAGAAGTGTTCGACAGCGCGTTCGACAAGGCCGTCGAGATCGGCAATGGCCTGGCCAACGACGACCGCGATGCCGATCTTTGGGACATCGCCGACGGCGTGCTCGCCGGCGCGATCCAGTACTGGCTGTACTCGCGCCAGCCGTGCGGTGACCCGCGTTGCGAGGATTGCGCCGCGATCAGTACCGCCGCCGCGCGCATGGCCGAGCTGCACCGCCTGGTGCAGCAGTTCGCCGAGGACAGCGAGTACTATCACTCGCCGCAGGACGCCAACGTCGGGCGCGCCTGAGGCGCGCCGGCCGCCCGGCGTGGACAGCCAGACACCGCATCGCGCGCCAACCGTGCTCGCGGCCGAGCGGCGCCGGCAATGGCTGCGCCGGCGGGTGCCGATCCTGCTCCTGCTCGGCATGGCGGGGATCATCGCGAGCCGCGAGTTCCCGTGGCTGGCGCAGCGGATCGAGCGCATCACGGCGCCGCAGGCGTGGCAGGCTGGGGAGAACTGCCGCAGCGCCGCCCTCAAGCTCGCCGCGCAGCCCGACTACGCGCGCATCGTCGCGCCGGGCACGGTGCACGCAACGCAGCGCGGCTTCTATGTCGAGGGGATCGTGGTCGGGCAGATGGGTGCCAGCGGCAGCGAGCAGCGCCTGACCGTCAACTGCTACGCCGACGCGCGCGGCAACATGGTGAGCGTCGGCGCCGACGTCGGGCGCGAGTCGCCGCCCACGCGCTAGCCGCGCGCCTCGGGCAGCAGGCCGTCCAGAGCGCCTTCCATGTGCAGCTCGGTGAGCTCGGTGAAGCCGCCGATGTGGCGGCCGTCGACCACGATCTGCGGCACGGTGCGCGCATGGTTGGTGGCGGCGAGCATCTCCTTCAGACCGGCGCGGTCGAGATCGACGCGCACCTCGTCGTAAGCGATGCCGAGCCGGGTCAGCAGGTTCTTCGCCCGGTCGCAGTACGGACAGGTACCGGTGCTGTAGATCTTGACGCGTGCCATCGTGCCTCCGGGGTCGAGGCGCGCAGTGTAGCCAAGGCACCGTGCCGCAGGCAATGCGCATCCCCACGCGCTGCGCGGGTTTGCACCTGCCTCAGCGCGCGCCCTGCGCGACGAGCGCGCGGATCGCGTCGAGCTGCTGCTCGATGCTCGCGGTCAGCATGAACTGCGTGCGCGCGCGCTGCAGGTTGTGACCGCGCCACGCCACCTTGAAGTACGCATCGCCCTGCAGGTGGTCGGTGAGAAAGCGCATGCCGAGCTCGAACGGGATGAGCCGGATCGCCTCCGGCAGGTAGCGCAACTCGGCCTCGCTCAGCAGCGCCCCGGCGTGCTCGAAGTAACCGGCAAGGAGCGCGCGGCACAGCGCCACGTCGAAGTGCGCCGCGGCCGGATCGTCGGGCGATTCACCCGCCGGGTTGCAGGCCGAGCGCAGGCAGTCGCCGAGGTCGTAGTGCACGAGCCCCGGCTGCACCGTATCGAGGTCGATCAGGCTCACGGCCACGCCGCTCGTGGCGTCGAACAGGAAGTTCTCGACCTTGGGATCGCCGTGCACGATGCGCAGCGGCAGCAGCCCCTGCTGGCGCGCGTCCTCGAGGCGGTTGACGATTGCAGCCCGCGCGCGCACGAAAGCGAGACACTCGGCCAGCGCCGGTGCATCCTCGCGCCCGGTGCGCGCGGCGACCTCCTCGAGGCGCGCGTAGTAGCGCGGCGTCTGGTGAAAGCCCGGGCGGGTGACATGCAGGCGCTCGGCCGGCAGGTCGTGCACCAGGGCATGGAACTGTCCGAGCGCGCGTCCGACCTCGGCCGCCTGCGCGGCGTCGGCGATGCGCGTGTGCGTGGCGCTGTGCTCGATGTAGCTGAGGGCGCGCCAGAAGTCGTTGTCGCTGTCGACGAACCAGTCACGCCCGTCGCGGGTCGGCACCAGTGCCGGCAGGCGCAGGGCCGGCGTGCCGCCCGCGCGCGGGCGCGCCGCGTGTGCGAGCAGGGTGCGCAGGTTGGCGAGGATCCGCTCCGGCTGCGGAAAGGCGCGGCGATTGATGCGCTGCAGCACGAGCCGCTGGCCGCTGGTCAGCGTGACGAGGAAGGTGTCGTTGATCAGACCGCCGCCGAGCGGGGCGATGGCGCGCGTCTCGGCGGCCGGCACGAAGGCGCCGGCCGCGCGCTGGACGGCGCTGGCAGGTGGTGTAGGCATGATGCGCCGGGCATCGTACACTGAACACAGTTCACCGCCGAGCGACGGGTACGGGTGACCGGGCGATGACCGCCGAGACCATGGTGTGCTGGAAGTGCGGGGGTGCGCTCGCCGGCGTACCGTTCCCGCTGTCGCGCCTTGCCGAGTGTCCGCAGTGCCATGCCGAGCTGCACGTGTGCCGGCTGTGCCAGTTCTATGATCCGCGGCTGCAGGGCAAGTGCCGCGAGGAGCGCGCCGAGGAGGTGCGTGACAAGGAGCGCGCCAACTTCTGTGACTACTTCAAGCCGCGAGCGGGTGCGTATCGCGCGCAGGACCTGGCCCGGGCACAGGCGGCCCGATCGCGCGTCGATGCGCTGTTCGGTGCGGGCCAGGCACCCGCCGGCGCAGACGATCCGGCGCGTGCAGCGCTCGAGGACCTGTTCGGCGGCAAGCGCGAGCGCGACAAGTCATGAAGCCGCGGCGTCACGCGCGGGACACGCCATCCCGGGGCACGCCGTCCGGGCCGCCCAAGGCACACAATGCCAAGCTCAACGCGCAGCGGCGCAAGCAGCTGGCCACGCACTACGCGGCGCGCTACCGTGCGCGCTGACCGCCGCGCGCACGCGCATCAGTGAAAGTAGCCCGGCCCGCTGCTCGCCAGCGGCGACGTCTCTTCCCCGGCACGCCGCGCGAGCGGACTGCTGCGAAAGGCATCGACGGTGACGCGCGTCGCCGCGTGGCGCAACAGCAGTGCGCGCAGCAGCGCGTGGTGCAGCGCGGGGCTCGCGCGGTAGCTGCGCACGTGGCCGATCAGCGGCGCGCCCGCCAGGCTCAGATGCCCGAGGGTGTCGATCATGCGCGTGCGCAGCAGGGGCGGCAGGGCGCGCGGGTCCCACAGCGGACGCGCTGTCTCCGACAACGGCGCGGCGCCCTCCTCGGGGTCCGGGCCCGGTCCGTGCGCGGGTTCGAGCAGATCGCTCGCCAGCGCGCCGGATACGAGCAGGGTCTCCCCGCTGCGATCGGCGCTCGCCACACCCAGGCGCAGGCAAAATCCCGGTGCCGGTGTTGCGGCCGCGAAGCCGAAACTGTCACGCACCTCGACCGTCGCGTCGACACGCAGCGCCTGGCGTGGCACCGCCTGCGGCTGCAGGCCCGCGTCGGCAAGCGTTTCCAGGTAGGAGCAGAAACTGGCAACGCCCTCGGGCAGCTCGCGCCCGTCGATCTCGACGAGGACATTGTCCAGGCCGAGGGCGCGCAACGCCGCGAGCAGCGTGGAAGCGCCACGCACGGACACGCCGTGGGCGTTGGCCAGGACCAGCCTCGGCTCGATGTCGATGACCGCGTCCCAGCGCGCCTCGATGAGGGCGTGTTCGGGCAGCACGCCGGCGCGCTGCAGGCGCACGCCGCTGTCGGGCGCGGCCGGATGCAGCGTCAGGGCGGCGCGCTGGCCGCGGCGCACCTCGCCGCGCCACTGGACCGTGCGGGCCAGGGTGTGCTGGCGAATGGATGGCATCGGCGCATCGGTGATTGGTGTGTTCATGCGGTTCGCTCCTTGCGCGTTTGCGGCGCGGTGTGGGCCGGCGAAGGTGCCGGCGCTACTCGCCGGCGTCGGTGCCGGCCATGCGCTCGCGCGCGGTGCGCAGCGGCAGGTCTGCGGGGCAGGTCGGGACGGCGGCGGTGTCGGGCAGGATCATGTCCTCGCCGAGCTTCACCACGCACCAGGCGTCGCGCTCGCGATCGAGCTCGCGCAGCAGCTCATGGGTGAGGGCGTGACCGCACTTGAAGGTGACCAGGTGGCCGATCACCGGCATGCCGAGCAGTGACAGGTCACCGACGCAGTCGAGGATCTTGTGGCGCACGAACTCGTTGTGAAAGCGCAGTCCCTCGTCGTTCACGATGCGGCTGCCCTCGATCAGGATCGCGTTGCGCAGCGAGCCGCCGCGCGCCAGCCCGTTGGCGCGCAGTTTTTCGATTTCGTGCGCGAAGCCGAAGGTGCGGGCCGGGGCGATGTCGCGCGCGAAGGTCTCGGCATCGAGCGACAGCGACAGCCGCTGGTTGCCGATCGCCGGTGTCGGAAAGGCGATCTCGACCGTGACCCACGGGCTCGGATGGGGCAGCAGTACCGCGAATTTCTCCCCGGCCGCCGCCACGACCGGGCGCTGGATGAGGAGCGCGCGGCGCGCGGCGCCCTGCGTGCGCACACCGATGTGGCGGATGAGCGACACGAACGGCTGCGCACTGCCGTCCATGATCGGCACCTCGTCCGCGTCGAGCTCGATCACGGCGTTGTCGATCTCGCAGCCGCGCAGCGCCGCGAGCAGGTGCTCGACGGTGCGCACCGACACCCCGTGCGCGTTCGCAAGCCCGGTGCAGAGCTGCGTGTCGAACACGTTCTTCCAGTGGGCGGCGACGGTGTTGTGCTCCGCCGGCACGTCGGTGCGCACGAAGCGGATGCCGCTGTCGGCTTCGGCCGGCAGCAGCCGCATCACGACCTTGTGGCCGCTGTGCAGCCCGCGACCGACATAGGTGAAGGGTCCGGCCAGCGTCTGCTGGCGCGCGGGAATGCGCAGGTCGCGGTTCATCATGGTCAGGGTCTCCGCCATCGTGAGGGCCTTTGCCCGATCACGGCATCCGCGCGCTGGCGGCGGCCGTGTGCTCCCCTGTAGAATGACCCGCGCCTGGCCGGCACGCCTGTCGGTGCGCGCCAAAGCCTTGTCAGCGGATGTTGTCCATGCACGCCAGGCTGCTGTCCGCGCGCGCCAGGGAGTGCGACTACGCCATGCAGCCAACCACTATCGCCTCGTGGGCCGTCGTGATCTGGCGCGCGCTCGAGGCGCGCGGCATCGATCCGCGGCCGGTGTTCGTGCAGGCCGGCCTCGATGCGACCCAGCTGCATGACGCCAATGCGCGCTTCCCGGTCGCGGCGCTGACGCGCGCGTGGGACGGCGCCATGCAGGCGAGCGCGGATCCCTGTTTCGGGTTGCGCGCCGGGCAGCTCATCCATCCCGCCACGTTTCATGCCCTCGGCTACGCGTGGTACGCGAGCCAGACGCTGCGCGAAGCGCTGCTGCGCTTCGTGCGCTACACGCGCATGATCTCGACCGGCCTCGATCTGCGCCTGGTTGACGCCGGGCGCGAGGTGGAACTGGCGCTCGGCTGGGCGAGCACGCACATCACGCCCTCGGTGGCAGCGGGCGATGCCGCACTCACGGCGTTCGTGATGCTGTGCCGCGCGAGCGCCGGGGAGGCGTTCGCGCCCCTGCGCGTGCGTATGCGCCGCCCGCGCCCGGCCTGTGGCGAGGAGTTCGCCGCCTTCTTCCGGGCACCGATCGAGTTTGACGCGGCCGATAATGCCGTGCTGTTTGACGCCGCCGTACTGGACCGGACGCTGCCGACCGGCAACAGGGAGCTGGCGACGGCGAGCGAGCAGGTCATCATCGACTACCTCGCGCACCTCGATCGCCACGATCTCGCCATGCAGGTCAAGGCCAAGCTCACCGAGATGCTGCCCTCCGGGCGGGTGCATGCGGAGGCGGTCGCGCGCGCCCTGCACGTGAGCGTGCGCAGCCTGCAGCGCAGGCTCGCCGACAAGGGCACGAGCTTCGCGCAACTGCTCGAGGACACGCGCCGCGAACTCGCCCGCCAGTACGTGGCCAACTCGCGCCTGACGGTCAACGAGATCACCTACCTGCTCGGCTTCGCCGACCCGGCCAATTTCACGCGCGCCTTCCGGCGCTGGACCGGCCAGGCGCCGAGCGTGTATCGCCAGGCGAACTGAGCGCACCGCGCAGCGCGCGGTGCGCACGCACACGCGTCTTTGCGGTGCGCTGGCGCTTGCGGCACGCCGTGCTGCGCGCTGCGCCACGATGAAGCACCCGCTGCCGGGCGCGGTCCGCCTTGGTGCAGCCGGGACCTTCCCAGCGCGACCTCCCCACGCTATCCCGCTGAATCGTCATTGAATCTGTGCATGGCATAGCGCTTGCT
Organism: uncultured Acidiferrobacteraceae bacterium; assembly: GCA_964629975.1. Taxonomy (GTDB): domain Bacteria; phylum Pseudomonadota; class Gammaproteobacteria; order Acidiferrobacterales; family Sulfurifustaceae. The sequence goes on from CAZVUN010000011.1 coordinate 22,369, forward strand.
CAAGCGTGCACAAAACCCGCGCGTCGGCCGCGCCGCGACACGCCATCGGCGGCGTGTGGGAGCGCTGGCCCGGCGGCGCGCGACAACAACCAAACATGGACGGCACGGCTAACAGGAAATGCACGACCTTGTCCGGCGCGGCGATGCCCGGGACTCGCCAGGGCCGCGCCATGCCCGTGCGTTGCCAGCCGCCGGCGCCGTCCCGACCGAGCACCAACCACTTAACCAACGAGGGAACATTTATGCACCAACGTCACAGTCGTAGCACTGCCATGCCGGCACGACGGCGCGCGTTGCTCGCGCTCGCCGCGAGCGCCGGGCTTCTGTTCGGCGCCGCCGCGCACGCTGCCGACACCATCAAGGTCGGCATCCTGCACTCGCTGTCCGGCACCATGGCGATCTCCGAGACCGCGCTCAAGGAGACCGCCCTCATGACGATCGCCGAGATCAATGCCAAGGGCGGTGTGCTGGGCAAGAAGCTCGAGCCGGTGGTGGTCGACCCGGCGTCGAACTGGCCGCTGTTCGCCGAGAAGGCGCGCCAGCTGCTCACCCAGGACAAGGTCGCCGTGGTGTTCGGCTGCTGGACCTCGGTGTCGCGCAAGTCGGTGCTGCCGGTGTTCAAGGAGCTCAATGGGCTGCTGTTCTACCCGGTGCAGTACGAGGGCGAGGAACTGGAGAAGAACGTGTTCTACACCGGGGCGGCGCCCAACCAGCAGGCGATCCCGGCGGTCGAGTACCTGATGAGCAAGGACGGCGGCGGCGCCAAGCGCTTCTTCCTGCTCGGCACCGACTACGTCTACCCGCGCACCACCAACAAGATCCTGCGCGCGTTCCTGAGAAGCAAGGGGGTCGCCGAGAAGGACATCGAAGAGGTGTACACGCCGTTCGGTCACACCGACTACCAGACCATCGTCGCCAACATCAAGAAGTTCGCCGCCGGCGGCAAGACCGCGGTGATCTCCACCATCAACGGCGACTCGAACGTGCCGTTCTACAAGGAGCTCGGCAACCAGGGCCTGAAGGCCAAGGACGTGCCGGTGGTGGCGTTCTCGGTCGGCGAGGAGGAGCTGCGCGGTGTCGACACCAGGCCGCTCGTCGGTCACCTCGCGGCCTGGAACTATTTCATGTCGCTCAAGAACCCGGAAAACGACAAGTTCATCAAGATGTACCGCGAGTGGGCCAAGAAGCAGAAGCTGCCGAACGCCGACAAGGTCGTGACCAACGATCCGATGGAGGCCACCTACGTCGGCATCCACATGTGGAAGCAGGCGGTCGAGCAGGCCAAGACCACCGACGTCGACAAGGTGATCGCGGCCATGGGCGGCCAGACCTTCAAGGCGCCCTCCGGCTTCACCCTCACGATGGACAAGACCAACCACCACCTGCACAAGCCGGTGTTCATCGGCGAGGTGAGGGCGGACGGCCAGTTCAACGTGGTGTGGAAGACGCCCGGCCCGATCCGCGCGCAGCCGTGGAGCCCGTTCATCCCCGGCAACGAGTCGAAGCAGGGCCTGTAACGCAATTCCTGAGTAACCCGGCGGCGCAAGGCGCCGCCGGTGTTCCCGGCCACGCGCATGACGAGAAACCCCGACACCCGCTCCATGGCGAGATTCGCCGCAACTCGATTGCTTGCCCTGCTGCTGACATTCGCCAGCGGCACGGCCCTGGCCCTCGACGAGGCCACCGTGCGGCAACTCGCCGCCGAGGACAACGACGCCAAGATCGAGGCCATCAACAGACTCGTGGCCGCGGGCGATCCCGCGGCGATCCCCATCCTCAAGGCCATGCAGGACGATGCCCTGGCGAGCGCGCGCGGACGCGTGGTGATCCGCGCCGAGGACGGTATCCGCGATGCGCGCAGCGGCGAGCCGCTGGCGATCGCGAGCGAGGAGGCGCAGCCGGTGATGATCAACAACCGCCTGCGCGGTGTGCTCGACGGCGCGCTCGCGGCCCTGCGCCTGTCGGCGCCGCAGCGCGAGGTGCGGCTTGAGGCGGCGCGCGAGCTCGCCGCCAACCCGGGCGAGGAGATGCTGACGCTGCTCGTGCGCGCGCACGAGAAAGAGCGCGACGCCGGGATCAAGGCGCTGCTTGCGCAGGCGCGCGCCACCCTCGAGCTCAAGAGCCCGGATGCCGCGGTGCGCCGTGCCGCCGCCGAGGCGCTCGGCGCCAGTGACAACCCCAATACCCGGCAACTGCTCGCCCCGCTGCTCGCCCGGAACGCGGACGGATCGTTCGTCGAGCCCGATGCCGCGGTGCGCGCGGCGGCGCAGAACTCGCTGCGTGCCCTCGAGCGGCAGTTCCTGCTGCCGAACCTCGCCGCCACCCTGTTCAGCGGCCTGTCGCTCGGCAGCGTGCTGCTGCTCGCCGCCCTGGGGCTTGCCATCACCTTCGGTCTGATGGGCATCATCAACATGGCGCACGGCGAGCTGCTCATGATCGGCGCCTACACCACCTATGTCGTGCAGGCGCTGTTTCGCCAGCACCTGCCCGGCGCCTTTGACGCCTACCTGGCGGCGGCGGTGCCGGCGGCGTTCGTGGTGTCGGCGCTGGTCGGCGTGGCGCTCGAGCGCGGTGTCATCCGCTTTCTCTACGGCCGGCCGCTCGAGACCCTGCTCGCCACCTGGGGCATCAGCCTGATGCTGATCCAGCTGGTGCGCATGCTGTTCGGCGCGCAGAACGTCGAGGTGGCGAATCCGGCGTGGATGTCCGGGGGGCTGGCGATCGGCGCCGATGTGGTGCTGCCGTACAACCGCATGGTGATCGTGGCGTTCGCGGCGCTGGTCGTGGCGCTCGTGTGGCTGCTGCTCAACCGCACGCGCCTTGGACTGCACCTGCGCGCCGTCACGCAGAACCGCGCCATGGCCGACTGCATGGGCATCGCCACACCGCGCGTGGACGCGCTCACCTTCGGCCTGGGTTGCGGCATTGCCGGCCTGGGCGGCGTGGCGCTTTCCCAGATCGGCAACGTCGGCCCGGATCTCGGCCAGGCCTACATCGTCGATTCGTTCATGGTCGTGGTGCTGGGCGGCGTCGGCCAGCTCGCCGGCACCCTCATCGCCGCGATCGGATTAGGCGAGGTCAACAAGCTGCTCGAGCCGTACGCCGGTGCGGTACTCGGCAAGATCATCGTGCTGGTGTTCATCATCCTGTTCATCCAGAAGCGCCCGCAGGGTCTGTTCGCCCTCAAGGGCCGCACCGCGGAGGGCTGATGGGTCCGCTTGCGACCCGCCTTGCCGCCCTGTTCGGGGCGCGCGCCTGGGCGCTGCTCGGCGCCTTCGCCGCGGTGGTGCTGGTGCTGATCCCGCTGTCGCGCGTGCTGTTTGCGCCGCAGCAGGCGCTCTACGTGTCCGACTACTTCGTGCTGCTCGCCGGCAAGATCATGTGCTATGCGATGGTGGCGCTCGCCATGGATCTCATCTGGGGCTACGCCGGCATCCTGAGTCTCGGGCACGGCCTGTTCTTCGCGCTCGGCGGCTACGCCATGGGCCAGTACCTGATGCGCGAGATCGGCACCGACGGCGTGTACGGCAGCGAGCTTCCGGACTTCATGGTGTTTCTCGACTGGAAGGCGTTCCCCTGGTACTGGTACGGCAGCGAGTACTTCTGGGTCGCCGTGCTCAAGGTGGTGCTGGTGCCGGGGCTGCTGGCGTACGCGTTCGGCTACTTCGCGTTCCGCTCGCGCATCAAGGGCGTGTATTTCTCGATCATCACCCAGGCGCTCACCTTCGCCTTCATGCTGCTCTTTTTCCGCAACGACACCGGCTTCGGCGGCAACAATGGCTTCACCGACTTCAAGCGCCTGCTCGGCTTCTCCCTGGCGCATCCCGGCACCAAGACCGTGCTGTTCATGGTCACGGGCGCATTCCTGATCGGGGCGCTGCTGCTCGCGCGCTATCTCGTCACCTCGAAGTTCGGGCGCGTGCTCACCGCGATCCGCGACGCCGAGTCGCGCGCCATGTTCTGCGGGTACAATACCCGCGACTACAAGCTGTTCGTGTGGACGGCCTCGGCGGTGCTGTGCGGCGTGGCCGGGGCGCTGTATGTGCCGCAGGTCGGGATCATCAACCCGAGCGAGATGTCGCCGGCCAACTCCATCGAGATCGCCATCTGGACCGCGGTCGGCGGGCGCGGCACGCTCGGCGGGGCGCTGGTCGGCGCGGGGCTGGTCAACGGCGCGAAGAGCTTCTTCACCCAGACGTTCCCGGATTTCTGGCTGTACGTCCTGGGCGCGCTGTTCATCCTGGTCACGCTGTTCCTGCCGCAGGGCGTGGTCGGCTGGTGGCTCGCGCGGCGCAAGGGCAGGGCATGAATCGCAGCGCCAGCGAAGAGCTCCTTGCCGGCGGCAGCCTCAGCGGCATGGCGCACCTGTTGCGCCCGGGCGAGGTCGACCTGACACACGGGCCGATCCTGTACGTGGACGGCGTGACCGTGAGCTTCGACGGCTTCAAGGCGCTCAACGAGTTGTCGCTTGCCATCGATGCCGGCGAGTTGCGCTGCGTCATCGGCCCGAACGGCGCCGGCAAGACCACCATGATGGACGTCATTACCGGCAAGACCCGGCCCGACAGCGGCAGTGTCTTCCTCGGCCAGACCATCGATCTTACGCGCCTCACCGAGTACGAGATCGCGCGCCTCGGCATCGGTCGCAAGTTCCAGAAGCCGACGGTGTTCGAATCGCATACCGTGTTCGAGAACCTCGAACTCGCCATGAAGACCGACAAGGGCGTGTGGCACAGCCTGTTCTCGCGCCTCGACGCCGAACAGGAGGATCGGATCCACGCGATGCTCGAGCGCATCGGGCTCGCGGCGCGTGCTCGCGAACCGGCCGGATTGCTGTCGCACGGCCAGAAGCAGTGGCTCGAGATCGGCATGCTGCTCATGCAGGACCCGCAGGTCCTGCTGCTCGATGAGCCGGCCGCGGGCATGACCGACGAGGAGACGGCGCGCACCGCGGAGCTGCTGCTGTCGCTCGCCGGCCGGCATTCGATCGTCGTGGTCGAGCACGACATGGAGTTCGTCGCCTCGATCGCGCGCAAGGTCACGGTGCTGCACGAAGGCAGGGTGCTGGCCGAAGGTCCGATGGACCGGATCCAGAACGACGAGCGTGTGATCGAGGTCTACCTGGGGCGCTAGGCATGCTCACGGTTGCCGGACTCAATCAGTACTACGGGGGCTCGCACACCCTGCGCGACATCGGCTTCGAGGTCGCGAGCGGGTCGTGCACCGCGCTGCTCGGGCGCAACGGTGTCGGCAAGAGCACCCTGCTCAAATGCCTGATGGGCCTGCTGCGTACGCGTTCCGGCACCATTTCGCTCGACGGCACCGACATCACGCGCCTTCAGCCGCATCAGCGCGCGCGCCTCGGGCTCGCCTACGTGCCGCAGGGGCGCGAGATCTTCCCGCGCCTGACGGTGGAGGAGAACCTGCTCACCGGTCTGGCCACCGGACGCGCGAGCGGCGGCGCGATTCCGGATGAGATCTACGAGATGTTTCCGGTGCTGCACGAGATGCGCCGTCGCCGCGGCGGGGATCTCTCGGGCGGGCAGCAGCAGCAGCTCGCCATCGCCCGCGCGCTCCTCGCCAGGCCGCGGCTGCTGATCCTGGACGAGCCGACCGAGGGCATCCAGCCATCGATCATCAAGGACATCGAGCGCGTCATCCGGCGCCTGACCGAGCGGCGCGACATGGCGATCCTGCTGGTGGAACAGTACCTCGACTTCGCCCAGGCGCTTGCCGACCGGTTCCTGGTGATGGCGCGCGGCGAGATCGTCCAACGCGGCGCACGCGCCGAGCTTGAGCCCGCGGCACTGCGCCGGTATCTTGCCGTGTAAATCGACCATGCGAGGAGGTGGCGAATGTGGACGAAGCGACTGTTCGGTGCGGGGGGCGCACTCGCCAGTGTCTCGGCGCTCGCGCATCCGGGGCATCCGGCCCTCGGGCCGCAGCACACGCACGCGTTCTTCGGCATCGACCCGCTGTATGCCCTGTTGCTGCTGCTGGCATTGGCCATCGTCACCGTCGCGGTGCGCCGCCGGCGCGTGCGCGAACGCAAGCGCCCGTGAGCACAGCGCCCGCCGCCGGCTGGCACGGGCGGCTCGCGCTTGCCTTCGAGCGGCGCGGCGCGCGCACGGTGCTCGTGCGTGCGCGGGCACAGATGCCGCTCGCCGTGCAGCGCGCCTTCTATCCGCAGGGCGAGGAGGTCTGTCACGTGCTGGTGCTGCATCCGCCCGGTGGCATGGTGGGCGGCGACCGGCTGGACATCGAGGTGACGCTCGCATCGCAGGCGCGGGCGCTCGTCACGACACCGTCGGCGGCCAGGTGGTATCGCGCCACGGCGCGGGCCGCGCAGCAGGTGACCGTGCGGGTGGCGGCGGGCGCGCAACTGGAGTGGCTGCCGCTGGAGACCATCGTGTTTGACGGGGCGATCGCCAGCCAGCACCTTCAGGCCGAGCTCGCGCCGGGGGCGCGCTTCGCGGCCTGGGAAGTGGTGCGCTTCGGGCGCAGCGCGCGCGGCGAGCGCTTCACGCGCGGCAGCTGGCGCACGGCGATGGAGATCACGCGCGCCGGGCGGCCGCTGTGGATCGACCGCCAGCAGCTCGCGGGCGGTTCTGCGCTCCTGCGCAGCGCCTATGGCCTTGCCGGTCAGCCCGTGGCCGGGACCTTCGCCTGGCTCGGGGACGCCGCGCCCGATGCGCTCCTCGAGGCGGCGCGCCTGGCCTGGCGCGAGGGCGCCTATCCCGGAGAGGCCGGTGTGACGCGCCTGCCGGAGGGCTTGCTGTGCCGCTACCGCGGCCCGTCGAGTGCCGCGGCGCGCGCATGGTTTGCGCGGGTCTGGGATCTTCTGCGCCGCCACGCATGGGGGGCGGGGACGACGATCCCGCGCATCTGGAGCACCTGAAGGGGGAGCGCATGCATCTGTCACCGCAAGAAAAGGACAAGCTGCTGATCTTCACCGCGGCGCTCGTGGCCGAGCGGCGCAAGGCGCGGGGCTTGAAGCTCAACTACCCGGAGGCGGTCGCCTACCTCAGCGCCGCGATCCTCGAGGGCGCGCGCGACGGGCGCAGCGTCGCCGAGCTCATGAGCTACGGCACGACCTTGCTCACGCGCGCCGATGTGATGGACGGTGTGCCCGAAATGATTGCGGAGGTTCAGGTCGAGGCGACGTTCCCCGACGGCACCAAGCTCGTGACCGTGCACGATCCGATACGCTGAGGTGAACCCATGATCCCCGGCGAAATCCTTCCCCAAGACGGCGAGCTCGAGCTCAACGCGGGACGCGCCACCGTGCGGCTCAAGGTCGCCAACACCGGCGACCGCCCGATCCAGGTCGGCTCGCACTACCATTTCTACGAAACCAACAAAGCCTTGCAGTTCGAGCGCGCCCAGGCGCGCGGCATGCGCCTCAACATCCCGGCCGGCACGGCGGTGCGTTTCGAGCCGGGCGATACGCGCGAGGTCGAGCTCGTGGCCTATGCCGGTGCGCGCGAGATCTACGGCTTCAACGCCAAGGTCGAGGGACCCTTGGAGAAGCGGCCATGACCCGCAAGATGGAACGGCGCGCCTACGCCGAGCACTATGGTCCGACCACGGGCGATCGCGTGCGGCTCGCCGACACCGCGCTCGTCATCGAGATCGAGAAGGACCACAGCACCTACGGCGAGGAGGTGAAGTTCGGCGGTGGCAAGGTGATCCGCGACGGCATGGGGCAGTCACCGATCGCCAATGCCGCCGGCGCGGTCGACGTGGTGATCACCAACGCCGTGATTCTCGACTGGTGGGGCGTGGTCAAGGCCGACATCGGTATCAAGAACGGCCTGATCCACGGAATCGGCAAGGCCGGCAATCCCTGCACCCAGCCCGATGTCGACATCGTCATCGGTCCGGGCACCGAGGTGATCGCGGGCGAGGGCATGATCGTCACCGCCGGTGCAATCGACTCCCATATCCACTTCATCTGCCCGCAGCTCATCGAGACCGCGCTCGCAAGCGGTGTCACCACCCTGCTCGGTGGCGGCACGGGACCCGCGACCGGCACCAATGCCACGACCTGCACCCCGGGACCCTGGAACATCGCGCGCATGTTGCAGGCCGCCGAGGCGTTTCCGATGAACCTCGGCTTCCTCGGCAAGGGCAATGCCGCCCGGCCCGAGGCGCTCGCCGAACAGATCGAGGCCGGCGCCATCGGGCTCAAGCTGCACGAGGACTGGGGCAGCACGCCGGCGGCGATCGACACCTGTCTCGCCGTGGCCGAGCGCTACGACGTGCAGGTCGCGATCCACACCGACACGCTCAACGAATCCGGTTTCGTCGAGGACACGATCGCGGCGTTCAAGGACCGTACCATCCACGCCTACCACACCGAAGGCGCGGGCGGCGGGCACGCGCCCGACATCATCCGCCTGTGCGGCGAGGCCAACGTGCTGCCGTCCTCGACCAATCCGACGCGCCCGTACACGGTCAACACCGTGGACGAGCACCTCGACATGCTCATGGTCTGTCATCACCTCGACCCCGGTATCGCCGAGGACGTGGCGTTCGCCGATTCGCGCATCCGCCGCGAGACCATCGCCGCCGAGGACATCCTGCACGATCTCGGCGCCTTCAGCATGATGTCGTCGGACTCGCAGGCCATGGGCCGCATCGGCGAGGTGATCCTGCGCACCTGGCAGACGGCGCACAAGATGAAGCTGCAGCGCGGGGCGCTCGCGGGCGATTCGGCGCGCGCCGACAATCTGCGCGCGCGCCGCTACATCGCCAAGTACACCATCAACCCGGCCATCACCCACGGGATCGCCCAGCACGTCGGTTCGGTCGAACCCGGCAAGCTCGCCGACCTGGTGCTGTGGCACCCGGCGTTCTTCGGCGTGCGCCCGGAGCTCGTCGTCAAGGGCGGCCTGATCGCCTGGGCGCAGATGGGCGATGCCAATGCCAGCATTCCCACCCCGCAGCCGGTGCATGGCCGGCCGATGTTCGCGGCCTTCGGCGGGGCGTGCGCCGCCACCGCGCTCACCTTCGTGTCGCGCGCGGCGCACGAGCGCGGGGTCGCGCAGGCACTCGGCCTCGCCAAGCGCGTCGTGCCGGTGGGCGGCACCCGCCAGCTGCGCAAGAAGGACATGAAGCTCAACGACGCCACCCCGCGCATGCACGTCGATCCGGAAACCTACGAGGTGCGCGCCGACGGCGAGCTGCTCAGCTGCGAACCGGCGCGGGAGCTGCCGCTCGCGCAACGCTATTTCCTGTTTTGACGATGCTCACCCTGACCGAACGCCTGCCCGCAACCGCTCGTGCGCATCCGCAGCACACGCTCGCCCTCACCGCGGAGGAGCGCACGCGCAGCCGCCAGCGCTTCACCACCACCGATGGCGTCGAGGCGCAGCTCCTTCTGCCGCGCGGCACGGTGCTGCGCGACGGCGACCGCCTGCGCGCGGCCGACGGCACGGTGGTCGCGGTGCAAGCCAGGCCGGAGCCGGTGTTGACCGTGCGCGCCGCCAATCCCTTCGCGCTCATGCGCGCCGCCTACCATCTCGGCAACCGCCACGTGCCGCTCGAGCTCGGGCCTGACTACCTGCGTCTTGGCCACGATCCGGTGCTCGCGGATCTGCTCGGGCGCCTGGGCGTGGAATACGTATCCGAGATCGCGCCGCTGTCGCCCGAGCCGGGCGCCTACGGCGCGCACCACCAGGGTGTACCGTATGCCGCCAGCCACCCTCACCCCTGACCCGAATCTGCTGGTGCGCCTGCTGCAGCTGGCGAGCCCCGCGCTGCCGGTCGGTGCCTACAGCTACTCCGAAGGGCTGGAGTACGCGGTGCACGCCGGCTGGGTGCAGGACGCGCCCGGCCTGAAGGAATGGTTGCGCGACGGACTGCTCGAGGGCTCGGCGCGTCTCGAGGCCGCGGTGCTGGTGCGCGTGTACGACGCCATGCGCGCCGGCGATCGCGGCTGGGCCGAGCGCTGGGACGACTGGCTCACGGCCGCGCGCGAGACCGAGGAGCTGCGCGCGCAGAGCCACGACATGGGCCGCGCGCTGCTGCGGCTGCTCGCCGCTCTTGCGCCCGGTGTGCCGCAGGCGCGTGCCTGGCTCGCGCGCCCGTGCAATTTCGCGAGCGCCTTTGCCATCGCCGCGGTCCACTGGAGCATCCCGCGGGCGGCGGCCGTGACCGCGTACCTGCAGTGCTGGGTGAGCAACCTGGTGAGCGCCGGTGTGAAGCTGATCCCGCTCGGCCAGACGGCGGGCCAGCAAGTGATGTGGGACTTGCAGGATGCGGTGCGCGAGGCCGCCGAGCTCGCGGCCGGTGTCGCGGATGACGACCTCGGGGCGGCCAACTGGGGGCTCGCGCTCGCCAGCATGGCGCACGAGACCCAGTACAGCCGCCTGTTCCGCAGCTAGGGAGACGAGCGATGAGCGCTTATCGAGTCGGAGTGGCCGGTCCGGTCGGTTCGGGCAAGACCGCGCTCGTCGATGCGCTGTGCAAGCGCCTGCGCGAGCGCTACCGGCTCGCGGTCGTGACCAACGACATCTATACCAAGGAGGACGCGCAGTTCCTGGTGCGCTCGCAGGCGCTCGCGCCCGAGCGCATCCTCGGCGTGGAGACCGGCGGCTGCCCGCACACCGCGATCCGCGAGGACGCCTCGATGAACATCGCCGCGATCGAGTCGCTCGAGGCGCGCTTCCCGGATGTGGAGCTCATCTTCGTCGAGAGCGGCGGCGACAACCTCGCGGCCACCTTCAGCCCCGAGCTCGTGGATCTCACGCTCTACGTGATCGATGTCGCCGGCGGCGACAAGATCCCGCGCAAGGGCGGTCCCGGCATCACCCGGTCGGACCTGCTCATCATCAACAAGATCGATCTTGCGCCCTACGTGGGCGCGAGCCTCGAGGTCATGGAGCGCGACGCGCGCGCCCAGCGCGGCGCGCGCCCGTTCGTGTTCACCAATCTCAAGACCGGCGCCGGGCTCGAGGCGGTGATCGACTTCATCGCCGATCGCATCGTCACCGCCGGCGTCGCCTAGCGGTGGCGCGTTGCGTCACGCCGCGACCAGCCAGCCATAGCGCGGCTGCGTGAACGGCGACAGCACGCTCGTGAGCTCGCCGAGTGCGATGGCGGGCCGCCCGAGCGCGGTCAGCAGCGCTGACTGCGCTGCGGCCTCTTCCTCACCCTGATTGACGATGAGGAGCTGCCCGCCGAGCGCGAGCAGCGTCAGGGCGTGCGCGAGCAGTGCCTGCGGCTGGAAGAAGCGCGCCGGCAGGCGCGCCGCCGCGAGCGGCGCCGGACGCACGAACGGCAGGAACCAGGTGATGCCGCGGTAGCGCCCGTGCACGTCGAGCAGCGAGCCCGGGCGATAGCGGCACGCGGGGCAGATGCGGCACATGTACTCGGCATGGGCACGGCGCGTGGCGAGCGTCCAGTAGCGGCGGTGGGCATCGAGCTCCACGCCGTCCCAGGGCAGGTGTGACCAGCTCACCAGGGCCGGCAGGTAGCTCCACGCCGCCGCGCCGATGTCCAGGCACCGCCCGCCGCCGGCGACGCGCGGCAGGTAGCGGTCGAGTACATCGAGGACATAGAGATTGAGCCGGTACTCGCGTGCCGTGCACACGCGCGGCCAGTCCGCCAGGTCGTAGCGCCCGGCGAGCGCGCGGTAGCGCTCGGTCTGCGCGGCGTCCAGGCCGGCGAGCAGCCGCGCGACATCGCGCAGCCGGCGCTTGAGCACCGGTGCCGACCAGACCAGGCGATTCTGGATGCGCCAGTCGATTTCAAGGCGCCAGGTGCGCAAGCCCATCACCGTCCCTGCCGCTTGCCGCGCCGGGGTGATGCCCCCGGGCCGGCCTTGTATAATGCCGCCCGCCCATTATCCGACGGGCGATGCTCCCCCGGGAACGCGCCGGTCGGGCGGTCGCCCGGAACACCGATGCTCAAACTCGTCCTCCTGCGCCACGGCGAAAGCACCTGGAACCTCGAAAACCGGTTCACCGGCTGGACCGACGTGGACCTCACCGAGGCCGGCCGGCGCGAGTCGCGCGAGGCCGGCCGGGTGCTGCGCGAGGAGGGTTACACGTTCGACCTGGCCGTGACCTCGGTGCTGAAGCGCGCCATCCGCACGCTGTGGCTGGTGCAGGAGGAGATGGATCTCATGTGGCTGCCGGTGGAGAAAGACTGGCGCCTCAACGAACGGCACTATGGCGCCCTGCAGGGACTCAACAAGGCCGAGACCGCGGCCCACTACGGCGCCGAGCAGGTGCAGCAGTGGCGCCGCGGCTATGCGGTGCGGCCGCCGGCCCTGGCCCCGACCGATCCGCGCCATCCGCGCCACGACGCGCGCTACCGCCTGCTGCCGCCGGAGCGCCTGCCCGCCACCGAATCGCTGGCCGATACCATGGTGCGGGTGCTCGAGTACTGGGGGGCGGTGCTGCTGCCGCACCTGCGTGCCGGCCGGCGCGTGCTGGTCGCCGCCCACGGCAACAGCCTGCGGGCGCTGGTCAAGCACCTCGACGGCATCTCCGACGAGCAGATCATGGAAGTCAACATCCCCACCGGCATTCCGCTGGTCTACGAGTTCGACGATCGCCTGAAGGTGCTGACTCATTACTATCTCGCCGATGAGGCACGCGTGCAGGCGGCGGCGCGCGCCGTGGCCGAGCAGGCCGCGGTCAAGTCGCGCTAGGCCCATGATGACGCTGCGCAAGGCCAGCCGCGGGATCGTGGCGCTGCTGATCGCCGCATGGCTCGTCAGCTGCGCCACCAACCCGGTGACCGGGCGACGCCAGTTCATGATCCTTCCGGAGAGCGAGGCGATCAGCGCCTCGGCACAGGCCTATACCGAGATGCTCGCGCCGTTGCAGAAGGAAGGGCGCATCAACAATGACCCGGCCCTCAAGGCGCGGGTCGAACGTATCACCGCGCGCCTCATCCCGCACGCCGTGCGCTATCGTCCGGAGACCGAGGGCTGGGCGTGGGAGGTGAAGGTCATCGACGATCCCAAGACCGTCAACGCCTTCTGCATGGCCGGGGGCAAGATGGCGGTGTACACCGGGCTCATCCAGCAGATCCAGCCGAGCGACGACGAGCTTGCCCAGGTCATGGGCCACGAAATCGCGCACGCCCTCTCATCGCACACCGTCGAGCGCATGTCGATTGCGCTCGCCACCGATCTGGCGATCACCGCCTACGCGGTAACGCGCGATCGGCCGGCCATTGCGCTCACCGGGGCGGCGCTTGCCGCGGCGCTCGCCATCAAGCTGCCCAACAGTCGCACCGCCGAGAGCGAGGCCGACCGCATCGGCATCGAGCTGGCGGCGCGGGCCGGCTATGATCCCTATGCCGCGGCCTCGTTGTGGGAGAAGATGGGCAAGGACAGCGGCGGTTCGACGTTTGACTGGCTGAGCACGCATCCGGCGCCGGCCAAGCGGCGCGAAACCCTGCTGGCGCTCGCCCCGCAGATGATGCCGTATTACAAGGCGACCGGCGAACGACCGGTCTATCCACTCAAGACCAGGTAGTCCCCCCGTCCGCAGACCAACACGTCAATCGAGTCAGGAGACCAGGCAATGGCGCATACGTTTGAGGAACTGAAGCACAAGACCGTGGCCGAGCTGCGCGAGATCGCCAAGGGCGTCGAGCACGAGGCCGTCAAGGGCGCGACCCAGATGAACAAGGATCATCTGCTGAAGGCCCTGTGCACCGCGCTCGGCATCGACATGCACGTGCATCATCACGTCGAGGGCATCGACAAGGCCGCGATCAAGGCCAGGATCCGCGAGCTCAAGAAGCGGCGCGACGAGATCCTTGCCTCGCCGGAGCGGGCGGAGCTGGCCGGCGTGCTGCGCCAGATCCACAACTACAAGAAGCGCATTCGCCGCGCCATGGTCTAGCCGGGCGGGGCGGTCTAGTCGGCGAACTCCAGCCGGTCGAACACCGAATCGAGCGCCTGCCGGGCGCAGGCCTCGTCCTTTTCGCCACCCGGCGCGCCGCTCACGCCGATCGCGCCGAGGAGGGTGCCGGCGGCACGGATCGGCAGCCCCCCGTCCAGCACCAGGATGCCGGTCACGTGGTTCATCTCCGCGCGAATGTCCGCGCGGTTCCTGCGGAATTCGGCCGATGACACGCCCGCGAGCACCACGGCGTTGGCCTTCTTTTCCGCGATCTCGATGGTGAAGCGCGCCGCGTACAGGTCGCGCATCACGACCTGCGGTGCGCCGCCGCGGTCCACGACCACGGCCGCGACCTGGTAGCCCTGGCGGCGACACGCCTCGACGGCCCGTTGCGCGATGTCACGCGCAAGTTCCATCGACATGAGTTTGGTGTTGACCACGTCCGGTTCCGCGGCGCGGCTGCCGAGCGCGACGATGGCAAGGGCGGTGAGGGTGAAGGCGCGGAGCAGGGTGCGCATGGGTGTCTCCTTGTCGGGGTGCGGTGTCATCGCCGGGCGGTGGGCCGGACGATCCGTGTTATGGTACGCGAAGGAAGGCGGCGCATGGCCCAGGGCGATTTGCACATCGCGCAATGTCCCGCACCGGCAGGCCCGGACCTGTCGGGCGTGACCGTCGTTTGCCTCGACCCGCCGCCGCGGTTCGCGGACTACGAGGCGGCGCTGGCGGCGGCCAGGACCGTGGCGCAGGAACGGCTCGGCCCGCACATGCTGCTGTCGTGGTACGACCGTGATCGCGGCTTCGAGGCGCCGCAGCACGTGAGCGAGTGTCACCAGGACAGCGCCGTGCCCGGCTATGTCGACTACGCGCTGCATCGCGGCGCCAGCCTGATGGTCGACGTCGAGCACGGGCGCTTCGTGTTCTTCTATCGGGGGGTGGACCTGTGACGACGCTGTGCGCCCATTTCGAGTAAGCCTGCGCCCGGCAGCGCACGCACCCCCGACCCGTGTCCCGCGTGGAGCGAATCATGCCTGCCATCCTGTCCCGGTCCCGTTGCGTTGCGCTCGGCCTGCTGGCGGCGGCGCTGCTGCCCGCCTGCCAGAGCGCCTATTACGGTGCGATGGAGAAGCTCGGCTACGAGAAACGCGACCTGCTGGTCGACAACGTCGCGGACGCGCGCAAGGCGCAGGAGGCTGCCAAGAGGCAGTTCGCCTCGGCGCTCGATCAGTTCATCGCGGTGACCAACTTCGCGGGCGGCGACCTGGAGAAGCACTACCGCACGCTCAAGGCCGAATACGAGGCGAGCGAGTCGCGCGCCAGGGACGTGCGCAAGCAGATCGCCGAGGTCGAGCAGGTCGCGGGCGATCTGTTCAAGGAGTGGGAGAAGGAGCTCGGTCAGTACAAGAGCGCCGAGCTGCGCCGCAGCAGCCAGCGCCAGCTGCAGGACACGAAGGCCCGTTACCAGCAGCTGATCACGGCCATGAAGCGCGCCGAGAGAAAGCTCGACCCGGTGCTGGCGGCGTTCAACGATCGCGTGCTGTTCCTCAAGCACAACCTCAATGCCCGCGCCATCGCCGCGCTGCGTACCAACCGCGCCGCGATCGAGTCTGACATCGCCGCCCTGATCGCGGACATGAACAAGTCGATCGCCGAGGCCGACCGCTTCATTGAGGCCATGGCCGAGGACAAGAAGTGAGCGGGGCGCGGGCGAGGCCGTGAGCGCGGCGCAGGCAGAGGCGCCGGGGGCCGTGGTGCTCGCCCTCGGCGGCGGCGGGGCGGCCGGGCTTGCGCATATCGGTGTGCTCGAGGCGCTCGCGGACAACGGCATCGCGGTGCGTGCCGTCGCGGGCACCAGCATCGGTGCCGAGATCGGGGCGTTCGCCGCGACCGGCATGCCGCCGGCGGAAATGGTCGAACTCGCCACCGGCTTCGACTGGAAGCAGACGCTGCAGCTGTTCATGCCCGACCTGCCGACCGGCGGGCTCGTGTCGGGAAAGAACATCGTCGAGTTCCTGGAGAGCCGGCTCGGCGCGCACCGCATCGAGGACCTGTCGATCGGCTTTGTGGCCATCGCCACCGATCTCGCGACCGGCGAGCAGGCGGTGATCGACCGCGGCAGTGTGGTGGACGCGGTGCGGGCCAGCATCTCGCTGCCGGGGATCATCGCACCCTTCGAGATTGGCGGCCGCCAGTACATTGACGGCGGCCTGGTCAATCCCTTGCCGTTCGATGTGGCGCGCGAACGCTTCGGTGGGCCGGTCGTGGCCGTGGCGGTGCACTCCGGCGCCCAGCGCCGCTCGCAGATCACCGCGTCCTCGCCGCAATGGCCGGCGCGCGTAGCGCAACTGCTCGAGCAGCCTTGGATGCCGCGCGCGCCGGCGCTGCGCGCGTGGCTCGAGGAGTTTCGCGCGGGCTACGAGAAGAATCGCAACCCGTCGCCCCCGTGGAGCGCGCAGCGGGTGTTGCAACGCGCCGTCGAGATCACCGAAGCCGAGATCGTGCGCCAGCGCGCCCGCACGAACCCGCCGGACCTGGTGCTGACACCGCAGGTGCGCGACATCGGCACATTCGAGTTCTACCGGGCGGCAGACGCGATCGAGGCCGGGCGGCGCGTGGTGCTGGAGAACCTGACGCCGTTGCGCCGTCTCGCGCAGGCGCACTGAGCGTGGCCGCCAGACGCCCCTGCGCCACGGGCCAACCCGCCAGGTCGACAGGGGCAGAAGCAACAGGACCGGCGCGCCGGGCGGCTGCAGGAGCGAGGCGAAGGCCTCCCGGGCGTACCGCCAGCGCTGGGCGAAATCCCCGCCCGTCGATCGAAGGCGAACGGCACCGCAGCGCCGAACGTGGCGGCGATCGCCAACCCGGCCACGCGTGCAATCGACAGGGGCCAATCCTGTTCCGCGGGGAAGGCCGGGGGCGGCGGAAGGTGCGCGGACGGGCGGGCCTGGACGCCAGTCCCTGATTGGATATACAGTCTTGGGCATGGAACCCCTCACCCCGCGCCAGGCCGAGATCCTGGCCCTGATCCGCAAGTTCCTGGCCGAGTCCGGCCGGCCGCCGACGCGCGCCGAGATCTGCGAGGCCTTCGGCTTCCGCTCGCCGAACGCCGCCGAGGAGCACCTGCGCACGCTCGCGCGCAAGGGCGCGATCGAGATGACCCCCGGACTGTCGCGCGGCATCCGCGTGCTGCGGACCCCGCGCGGGACGGGCACGGCCGAGCCGGGGCTGCCGGTCATCGGGCGGGTGGCGGCGGGCAGCCCGATCCTCGCCGAGGAGAACGTCGAGGAGCGCTACCAGGTCGATGCGCGCCTGTTCAGCCCGCGCGCCGATTACCTGCTGCGCGTGCGCGGCATGAGCATGCGCGATGCCGGCATCCTCAACGGCGATCTGCTGGCCGTGCACCGCAGCGCCGAGGCCACGAGCGGCCAGATCGTGGTCGCGCGCCTCGGCGACGACGTCACGGTCAAGCGCCTCCAGCGCCGCGGCCACACGGTGCGGCTGCTGCCGGAGAATCCCGACTTCGCGCCGATCGAGGTCGACCTGCGCCGCGAGCCGCTGGCCATCGAGGGCGTGGCCGTCGGCGTCATCCGCACCAACAGCCCGCTCCTGCGACGCAGCTCGGGGCAGGGATGAATCTCGAGAGCCTCTTGCAACGCGCCGACATCTGGCGCGGCGGCGCCGCTCCCCCTGTGCAGGCGCTGCCCTGCGGTTTTGCCGAGCTCGATGCCCTGCTGCCGGGCGGCGGGCTGCCGCGCGGGGCGCTCACCGAGATCCTGATCGCGCGCGAGGGTATCGGCGAGCTGTCGCTGCTGCTGCCGGCGCTCGCGCGCGCCACCGAGGACGAACGCTGGCTCGTGTTCGTGGCGCCGCCCTACATCCCGTATGCACCGGCGCTCGCGCGCGCCGGGGTGAACCTGGCGCGCCTGCTCCTCGTGCATCCGCGCAGCACGCAGGAGAGGCTGTGGGCGGTGGAGCAGGCGCTGCGCGCCGGCACCGCGAGTGTGGTGCTCGCCTGGCTCGCGCACGCCGAACCCAAGGCGCTGCGGCGCCTGCAACTGGCGGCCGAGGCCGGTGGCGCGCTGGGCATCCTGTTTCGCGCAGTGCGCTGCGCCGAGGACAACTCGCCGGCGGCGCTGCGCCTGAGGCTCGAACCGGCCGGCGGTAGTGGCGCGTGCGTGGCGGTGCACATCCTCAAGCGCCGCGGCGGCTGGCCGGCCGGCCCGGTGACGGTGGAGCTCGATCATGCTGTGGCTCGCCCTCAATCTGCCTGCGCTCCCGCTCGAGGTGTTCACGCGCGCGGCGCGCTGCT
>CAZVUN010000012.1:0-38608 GCA_964629975.1 uncultured Acidiferrobacteraceae bacterium
GAGCAGCACCGTGGCGACCTGCCCGCGCGCGACGCGAAACGACCAGCGCACGCGCCTACCGGCCATGGCGCCGGCCAGTGACTGCTCGGCGCGCGCCGCCTGGGCGCGCAACGCGCGCGCCATGTCCGCGTCGGCGAGGCGCCGGGCGCGCGCCGTGGAACGCCCGATCTCGCGCGCAAACGGCAGTGCTGCGAGGCGCAGCAGGTTCACGTCCTCCACGAACATCCCGAGCAGCTCGGCCTCGAGCTCCTCGGCGAGACCGGCCGCGGCCGCGAGCGCCGCCTCGCTCTGGCGCGAGGCGTCGAGCGCCACCAGGATGCGCCGGATACGCGCCGCCTCGCTCACTCCGGCGCCCCGCTTTCCGGCCCCGGCGCGGCACCGTACAGGCGCGCCTGCTCGGCCAGCACGATCAGCTTGACCTCGACACGCTGGTTGATCGTGCCGTCCGGAAACAGGCCGTTCTCATCGCGCGCGCCGGCCGGCATGCCGGTAAGAAGCTCTATGCCCTCGTCGATCGTGCTCACCGGGTAGACATGGAACTTGCCCGCCGCACAGGCCGCGACCACGTCGTGGCGCAACATCAGGTGCTTCACGTTGGCCGCCGGGATCAGCACGCCCTGCTCGCCGGTGAGCCCGCGCGCGCGGCACACGTCGAAGAAGCCCTCGATCTTCTCGTTGACGCTGCCGATCGCCTGCACCTCGCCGTGCTGATTGACCGAGCCGGTCACCGCGAACGACTGCTTGATCGGCACCTCGGCGAGCGCCGACAGCAGCGCATACAGCTCCGCCGAGGATGCCGAATCGCCCTCGACCTCGCCATAGGTCTGCTCGAACACCAGGCTCGCCGCGAGCGACAGCGGCCGGTCCATGGCGTAGCGCGCCCCGAGAAACCCCGAGAGGATCAGTACGCCCTTGGAATGGATCGGACCGCTCAGTTCGACCTCGCGCTGGATGTCGAGCACCTCGCCCTTGCCGAGGCGCACGCGCGCGGTGATGCGGCTCGGATGACCGAAGGCGAACGGACCGAGATCCACCACCGACAGACCGTTGACCTGTCCGACGCGCTCGCCGTCGGTGTCGATCAGGATCGTCTTGCGCACGATCGCCTCCTGCAGGCGCGCGCGCACCCGATCGGAGCGCGCAATGCGCGCGTCCACCGCCTGCTGCACGTCGGCGGCGGTGATCGTGGGGTGGCGGTTCTCGCGCGCCCAGTAGTCCGCCTCGCGCAGCAGGTCGGCCATGCCGCGCAGGTGGATCGACAGCTTGCCGGCATCCTCCGCGCTGCGCGCGCCCTGCTCGATGACGCGCGCCACGGCGCCCCGGTCGAGCGCCAGCAGCTGCTCGCGCCGCGCGGCGGTGGCAATGAGGCGCGCGTACAACTGGTTGGCCTCCGGCGTGCGGTCCATGGTCTCCTCGAAATCCGCCGCCACCTTGAACAGCTCCGAGAACTCCGGATCGTAGGCGACCAGCAGGTAGTACAGCAGGCGCTCGCCAACCAGCACGACCTTGACGTTGAGCGGGATCGGCTGCGGCTCGAGCGACACGGTGCTGATAAGCGACAGCGCCTGGCCGAGCGATTCGATGCGCACCTCGTGCGACTTGAGTGCGCGCTTGAGGCCCTCCCACGCATACGGCTGCATCAGCACCTTGCGGACGTCGAGGACCAGGTAGCCGCCGTTGGCGCGGTGCAGGGCGCCGGGTTTGATCAGCATGAAGTCGGTGACGAGCGCGCCCATCTGCGCGATGTGCTCGACACGCCCGACCAGGCCATGGAAGGTCGGGTTGTCCTCGTACACCACCGGCGCGCCGCGGGTCGCGCTGTTGTCGACCAGCACGTTCACCTGAAAGCGGCGCAGCGACGGCGCCCCGCCCGGGCGCGACAGGGTGATGCCGAGGAACGAGATCTCCGGCGCCTCTTCCTGGCGTTTGAAATCTTCGGCGTTCTCGATGATCGCCTGCTCCACGGCATCAAGGTAGGCGCCCACCGCCGCGAGCTCGGCATACGCCTTCTTGAGTTCGCTCATCAGGTTGCCGACCACCGACATCATCACCTCGCGGTCGAGCTCGCGGATGCGCCGCAGGCCCTCGCGCCGGATCTGCGGCAGCTGGTGCACGATGCGTTCGAGCTGCTCGTGCAGCGAGGTGATCACCGCCTCGATGCGCTTCTGTTCGTCCGCCGGCAGCTGCTGAAACTCCTCCGGGCTGAGGACCTCGCCGTTGCGCACCGGCGCGAAGGCCATGCCGCCCGGCGTGCGGATCAGCGCAATGCCGCGCGACTCGGCCTGCTGGCGCAGCTCATCGAATGCGCGTTCGTGTTTCTCCTTGATCTCCTCCTCGAGCTCCTGGCGGCGAGTGCGGTACTCGTCGGTCTCGAAGGCGGCCGGGATCGCGCTCTTCAGGTCATCAATCAGCTGCTCCATGTCGCGCTTGAGCTTGCTGCCGGTACCGGCCGGCAGCGCGAGCACTTGCGGGACATGCGGCTGTTGGAAGTTGTGCACGTAGCACCAGTCCGCGGGTGGCGGCTCGCTCGCGGCGCGTGCGGTGAGAAAGCCCTGCAACACCGTGCGCCGCCCGACCCCGGGATCGCCGAGCACGTACAGGTTGTAACCCTCGCGCCGGATGCCGACCCCGAACCGGATGGCCGCGGTGGCGCGCGCTTGGCCGATCACCTCGGTAAGGTCGGCCAGCTCGTCGGTGGTGCGAAATGAAAACTGCTCAGGATCGCACTGCGCGCGCAGCGCATCGGCGTCGAGCGGCTTGATGGTGGTCATGTCTCTCCCTCTGGGCAGTGCCGCCGGCCGGCCGGCGCGCGCATGCAACAGGGGCAAAGTCTACCGGCCGGGCGACCGGCAGAACATGACGCAAATCAAACCGCGGTGCCCGCCCGGGCGGGGGTAGGGCGGTCAGCGGCGACCGGGCGCCCGCTCAGGCGGCCTGCGCGCCGGGCTCGTCGCCGAGCTTGAAGCGCCCGACCACGCCATGCAGCTCATCGGCCACGCCGTGCATCGAGGTGAACACGCGGTCCGCGTCGGCGATGGTGGTGCTGTTGGCCTGCGCCATCTGCGCCATCTGTTCGATGCGCACGGTGATTTCCTCGCTCGCCTTGCCCTGGTCGTGCATGGCCGCGGCGATGCGCTGCACGATGGCCGCCACGTGCTGGATGCCGCTGTTGATCTGACCCAGCGCGGCGCCGGTGTCGTGCGCGCCGCTGACGCCCTGCGCCATCTGCTCACCGCCGCGGCGCATGGTCTCGACCACGGTGCGCGTTTCGGACTGCACCTTGCCGATCATGTCGGCGATCTCCGCGGTCGCCTTGGCGGTGCGCTCGGCCAGCTTGCGCACCTCGTCCGCGACCACGGCGAAACCGCGCCCCTGCTCGCCGGCGCGCGCCGCCTCGATGGCGGCATTGAGCGCGAGCAGATTGGTCTGCTCGGCGATGTCCTTGATCACCTGCACGATCTGGCCGATCTCGGCCGAGCGCTTGTCGAGCGCCTGGATGAGCTCGACCGACTGGCTCACGGTCTGCGACACCGAGGTGATGCCGTCGAGCGCCTGGCGCACGATGGTGAGGCCGCGCTCCGACAGCGCGCCGGCCTGCATGGCCGCCTGCGCCACCTCTTCGGTCTCGCGCGAGACGCGCTTGATGGTCTCGTTGAGGCGTTCGGCCGACTCGGCCGCCACGCGTGCCTGCTCGGTCTGGGCGGCCGAGGCGTGCGCGATGCGGTGCGAGGCATCGGTCATGGTGCGGCAGGTGGTGAACATGCGATCGGTCGAGTGGCGGATGCGGCCGATCAGGGCACCGAAATCCTGCGCCATGCGATCGAAGGAACGGCCCATGTCGCCAATCTCGTCGCCGCGCTCGATGGCGACGCGCACCGTGAGGTCGCCCTCGGCGAGCTGGCGGGTGCTCGCTTGCAGGCGGTTGACGCCGTAACTGAGCTCACGGGTCAGGAACAGCGCGGCCGCAACCAGCAGCAACAGGCCCGCGCCGATCGCCACCAGTGTCGCCTGGTGCATGTAATGTGCATACGCCTCGACCGCCTCGTAGGTCTGCCGGGCGGTGTCGACCTGGTAGCGGATCAACGCGTCGATACCGTCGGAGGCCTGGGCGAAGGCCGGCTCCAGCACCTGCCGGCGCAGCACATCGGCCTCCTTGTACTGCTCGTTCATCAGCAGCTCGAGCGTCGGCACCACGCCCTTGCGACCGAACTCCATGCGTGCGGCGAAGAACGCATCGTACAGCTTCTGCTCTTCGGGCTTGAGTGGGCGCGCGGTGTAGGTCTGCAGGCGCTCGGCGACCTGAAAGATGAACCCGTCGATGCGGTCCTTGTGGCCCACGACTTCGAACGGGTCCTGCTGCTCGCGCGCCTTGAGCAGCTCGATGCGGATCTGCATCTGGAAGTTGCGTACCTCGTTGAGCAGATTGATCGCCACCAGGTGCTGCTGATACACCTCGGACAGGGCGGCCTTGGACCGCTGGATGCCCAGCAGCCCGGTACCGCTCGCCGCCAGCAGCAACACGCCGGCAAACACGGTCAGCAGACAGAGCTTGGTGCGAATCTTGAGGTTGTTCCACGCGCGCATGGTCTCTCCGCGAGAGTTGCTGACTCCCTGATACCCGGGCTATCGGCGGGTGCGCGCCGAACTTTAGGGCAGAGCGGCGCGCCACCGCCCGCAGGCGGCGCCGTGCGACGGGAGGCGGTGCTGCCCGGCCCGGCCTAGGCGACCTGGACCGGGATGGCGTGGCGGGTGTGGGTGATGCGGTTGTCGGCGTCGACGTAGACGAGCCGCGGCCGGAAGCCGGCGAGCTCGCGCTCCTCGAGCTCGGCGTAGGCGCAGATGATGACGATGTCATCCGGCCTGGCCTTGTGGGCAGCGGCGCCGTTGACCGAAACCATGCCGGAACCGTCGGCGGCGCGGATCGCGTAGGTCGCGAAGCGCTCGCCATTGCGCACGTTGTACACCTCGACGCGCTCGTACTCGCGGATGTCAGCCGCCTCGAGCAGGCGCCCGTCGATCGCGACCGAGCCCTCGTAATCGAGCTCGGCGTGCGTGACGCGCACGCGGTGCAGTTTGGCTCTCAGCAGGGTTCTACGCATGGCAAGGCGCCGTGGCAGTCGGACAGCCCGATTATCCGTCCGGATGCGCCGGTTTTCAAACGGCCTCAGGCCCGCTCGAGCTCGACGTTGTCAATCAGGCGCGTGCCGCCGAGCCAGGCGGCGCCCAGGATCACGAGTGCCCGGTCCCCGGTACCGGCCACGCCCAGGTTCTCCTGGCGGCGCACGCTCACGTAGTCCACGCGAAAACCCCCGCCCTTGAGGGTCTCGACCGCCTGCCGCTCGAGCGCCGGAATCGGCGCCGTCGGGGTCTGCAGCCGGTCGCGCAGCGTGCACAGTGCGCCGTACAGGGCCGGCGCGCGGGCACGCTCCTCGGCACTGAGGTACTGGTTGCGCGAGCTCAGTGCCAACCCGTCCGGTTCGCGCACGGTCTCGACCCCGATGACCTCGATCGGCATGCCCAGGTCCGCGACCATGAGCCGGATCAGCAGCAGCTGCTGGTAGTCCTTCTTGCCGAACACCGCCACGTCCGGTGCCACCAGATTGAACAGCCGGTTGACGACCGTGGTCACCCCGCGGAAGTGCCCCGGCCGGAACGCGCCGCACAGGATCTCGCCCAGGCCCGGCACCTCGACGCGCGTCTGCGCATCCTGTCCGCGCGGATACATGTCGGCGTCGCTCGGCACGAACAGGATGTCGACCCCCGCCTGCGAGAGCGCGGCGCGGTCCTGCTGCGGCGTGCGCGGATAGCGTTCGTAGTCCTCGTTCGGACCGAACTGCAGCGGATTGACGTAGATGCTGGCGACCACCACGTGCGCGTGCTTGCGCGCCTCGTGCATCAGCCGCACGTGCCCGGCGTGCAGATTGCCCATGGTCGGCACGAACGCGATGGTCTCGCGCTTGGCGCGCCGATACGCGATCTCGGCGCGCAGCGCGCTGACGCTCGACACCACGATCATGCGTAGCTGTGCTCCGCCGCGGGGAAGCGCCGCTCCTTCACCGCGGCCACGTAGGCGCGCACCGCCGCATCCACCGATTCCGCCCCGCGCATGAAGTTGCGCGCGAACTTCGGGGCTGGGCGCGGGTAGATGCCGAGCATGTCGTGCAGCACCAGCACCTGTCCGTCGCAATCCGGCCCGGCACCGATGCCGATGGTAGGAATCGCGAGTTCGGCAGTGATGCTGCGCGCGAGCGCCGCCGGCACCGCCTCAAGTACGATCAGGCTCGCCCCGGCCTCCTGCAAGGCGCGCGCGTCGGCGGCCAGCTGGCGCGCGGCGTCCTCGCCCCGTCCCTGCACGCGATAACCGCCGAGCTGGTGCACCGATTGCGGCGTGAGCCCGATGTGCGCGCACACCGGGATGCCGCGCTCGGTGAGGAAGCGCACGGTCGGCGCCATGACCGCGCCGCCCTCGAGCTTGACCACGTGCGCGCCGCCGCGCTGCATCAGGCGCCCGGCGCTGGCCAGGGCCTGCGCGGGGCTTTGCTGGTAACTCATGAACGGCAGATCCACCACCAGCAGGGCACGCGCGATGCCGCGCGCCACACAGGCGCTGTGGTACACCATGTCGGCAAGACGCACCGGCAGGGTCGAGGCGTGGCCCTGGATGACCATCCCGAGCGAGTCACCGACCATGATGAGGTCCACGCCGGCGCGGTCGAGCAGGCTCGCGAAGGAAAAGTCATAGGCGGTCAGGCAGGCGATCCTCTCGCCCGCGCCCTTCATGTCCCGCAGGGACGCGACCGTGACCGGCTTCACGTCTGGGTCACCAGCGGGTTGAAGAAGTGCCGGCCGCTGCGGATCTTGCGGATGTGCGCGAGCAGCGTGGCGAAGTCGGCATCGCTGTCGACGATGTTGATCTCGGCGGCATTGACCACCAGCAGTGGCGCGGCGTTGTAGTGATAGAAGAACTGGGTGTAGGCGTCGACCACGCCCTGCAGGTACGGCCGGTCGATGAGCCGTTCGTACTCGACGCCGCGCCGGCGCACGCGCTCGAGCAGCACGTCGACCGGGGCCTGCAGATAGATCACCAGGTCCGGGCGCGGCAGCTCGAGGCTCACGTGCGCGTATACCTGCTCGTACAGGCGCAGCTCGTCGTCGTCGAGATTGACGCGCGCGAACAGCTGGTCCTTCTCGATCAGGAAATCGGCCACGTGGCCGCTGCTGAACATGTCAGCCTGCTTGAGCGCCTCGATCTGGCGCGCGCGCTGGAACAGGAAGAACAGCTGGGTGGGCAGCGCGTACTGCCGGCGCGCATGGTAGAAGCGCTCGAGGAACGGATTCTCCTCCGGTCGCTCGAGCAGCGCCTTGGCGCCGAAGGCGTCGGCCAGGCGCTGCGCGAGGCTGGTCTTTCCGGCCCCGATCGGTCCCTCGACCACAACGTATCCTGGATTGTGCATCGACGTGCTTGCCGCTGAGGGTGTCGCGTCGCTAGTGTAGCAGCCCCCGCTCAGGCGTTCGCCAGGCGCTCGATGCGCTGCCCGTGGCAGGCGGCGGCGAGCGTTGCGACCGCGCCGTGCCCCGGGATGTCGAGCTGCGGATCGAGCTCGGCCAGCGGATAGAGCACGAACGCGCGCTCGTGCAGGCGCGGGTGCGGGAGCACGAGCTCGCCGCTGGCACACCGCGCGCGCCCGTGCAGCAGCAGATCGAGATCGAGGGTGCGCGGGCCGCCGCGCACGCCGTCGCGCACCCGCCCGTGGGCGCGCTCGACAGCGAGCAGCGCCTGCATCATCTGTTCGGGCGACAACCGGGTTCGCACCCGGCACACCGCGTTGACGAAGTCCGGCTGCGTGGTAATGCCCACGGGTGCCGTGCGGTACAGCGACGAGCAGCGCTCGAGCACGGTCTGCGGCAGTGTGGCGAGGGCCTGCATGCCGCGGCGCACGTGCGCGTGCGGCTCGTCGAGATTGCTGCCGAGCGCGATGTACGCCACCACCCACTCAGCCATGCATGCCGCTGGCCGGGCGCGCATCCCCACTGCGCGCGCGCTTGCGCCGCCGGCGTCGACGCTTGCCGCCCGGTGCCGGCCCGAGCGCGCCGATCATGCGGCGCCGCTCCTCCTCGCCGACCTCCTGGATGCGGGTCCACCAGTCGGCCAGGCCCTGCTCGACCTCGCCGCACTCGGCCCGCAGCAGCAGGAAATCGTAGGCCGCCCGAAAGCGCGGGTGCTCGAGCAGGCGCAGCACCTGGGCGCCGGCGCGCCGCTCGAACCGGCTCTGCAGGAACCAGATCTCGCGCATCGGCACGCTGAAGCGCTTGGGTAGCGCGGTGTGCTTGAGCTGCGCGCGCAATACATCCTCGACCGCGCGCATCATCGCGTCGTGGTGCTGCGCGCCGTTGGCGATGGCGAGCGCCATCTGCTCGCGCACCGGCTCCCACAGCATCGCGGCGAACAGAAACGCCGGCGTCACCGGCTTGCCGTCATTGATGCGCGTGTCCGTGTTGCCGAGCGCGCGCGGCACCAGGGTGATGGGATAGCCGCCTTCCTCGTGCGCGAGCGTCTCGTCGGTGAGCGGGAACAGGTACTGGAACAACTGCTCGTGGCGCAGCAGCTCGAAGGTCTCGAGCGCATAGCCGCCCTGGAAGAGCTTCAGCACCTCCTCGAACATGCGCGCCGGCGGCACCGTCAGCAGCAGCGGGCCCAGGGTCTTGAACGGTGCGGCCGTGCGTTCCTCGATCTTGAACGCGAGCTTGGCGGCGAAGCGCACGGCGCGCAGCATGCGCACCGGGTCCTCGCGATAGCGCTCCTCGGGGTCGCCGATCATGCGCAGCACCCCCTGCTTGAGATCGCGCATGCCCCCGACGTAGTCGATCACGCTGCGGTCGCGGATGTCGTAATAGAGGGCGTTGACCGTGAAATCGCGCCGCACCGCGTCTTCTTCCTGGGTGCCGAACACGTTCTGGTCGCTGACCTCCGGCGCCGGCTCTTCCGCGGTCGCCGCGGCCTCGGCGTCGTCCGCGGCGCCGCTGCCATGCTCGCTGTCCTCCTCGAGCGTCTCGCGCCACTCGCGCACACCGGCACGCCGGAAGGTTGCGACCTCGATGATCTCGCGCCCGAAACGCACGTGGACCAGGCGAAAGCGCCGGCCGATGATGCGCGCGTTGTGGAACAGCTTGCGAATCTCCTCCGGGCGCGCGTCGGTCACGACGTCGAAGTCCTTCGGCTCGCGCCCGAGCAGCAGATCGCGCACGCAGCCGCCGACCAGCAGCGCCGCGTAACCGGCGTCACGCAGGCGGTGCAGAACCTTCAGGGCGTTTTCGCTGACCAGCGTGCGCGAGATCGGGTGCTCGGCGCGCGGGATGATGACGGGGGCGTTAATCGTGATGCGCCTTTGAAGTGCGTGTGTCGGACCAACCGCTGTTTGGTTGTTTAAACAGTGCCTGTACGTAATAATACACCCCGCCCGCCGTCGCGCGCAGCAGCTTTCGCTCCCTTCGTCTAGTGGCCCAGGACGTCGCCCTCTCACGGCGAAAACAGGGGTTCGAGTCCCCTAGGGAGCGCCAATCCCCGCAGGCATCTTGATAAGCGCCCGTCCCAGCCGCATTTCTTTGACCCGATCGCAACCCATGCCGCCGCCGTGATGAATCCGTCGCCGTACATCGCCGAGGTGGGCCAGGCCGACTTCCAGCGCCTGGTCCTCGACAAGTCGCGTGAACTTCCGGTGCTGGTCGATTTCTGGGCGGCCTGGTGCGGGCCGTGCCAGATGCTCATGCCGCTGCTCGCCCGCCTCGCCGAGGAGTATCAGGGCCGCTTCTTCCTGGCCAAGGTCAACACCGACGCCGAGCAGGCCCTGGCCGCGCAGTATGGAATTCGCAGCCTCCCGACCGTCAAGCTCTTCCGCCACGGCGCCGTGGTCGATGCGTTCATGGGGGTACAGCCCGAGCGCACCATCCGTGCCCTGCTCGAGCGCCACATCCCGCGTCCGTCCGATGCGCTCATCGAGCAGGCCCTGGGACACGGGCGCGCCGGCCAGCCGGCCGAGGCGGCACGGCTGCTCGAGCAGGTGCTGCGCGAGGAGCCGCGCAACGACCGGGCACGGCTGGAGCTGGCCGGCGTGTACGCGGCCGAGAAGCGCCTCGATGAGGCGGCCACCCTGCTCGATGGGCTCAGCCCCGAGGCGCGCGAGGATGCGCGCACCGCGGCGCTGCGTGCCCGCCTTGCGTTCGCCCAGACCGCCGCACACGCCCCGCCCGCGGCGCAGCTCGAGCAGGCGCTGGCCGCCGACCCGGCCGACTCGCAGGCGCGCTACCAGCTGGCGGCGATCCGCATTCTCGCCGGCGACTATGAACAGGGGCTGGAGCAGTTGCTCGCGATCGTGCGCCGGGATCGCAAGTTCAACGACGATGCTGCGCGCAAGTCCATGCTGGCCGCGTTCGCCCTGCTTGGCGCGAACCACGAGCTGGTGCGGCGCTACCGCGGGCTGCTGTCGAGCGCGCTCAACTGAGCGCGCGGCTCATGCCTGCGCGCCCGCCTTGGTCAGCAGCTCGACCACGCGCGTGAAGCCGGCGCGGCTCGCGATCTTGATGGCCGTGTCACCGCGCGCATCCTGCATATTGATGTCGGCGCCGTTGTCGATCAGCAGCTGCACGATGTCCCCGTAGCCCTTGTAGGCGGCGGCCATGAGCGGGGTCTTGCCGCTCACCGTCTTGACGTTCACGTTCACGCCCTGCTGCAACAGCGACTGCACCACCGCCACCCGCCCCTTGAGGATGGCGGTGAACAGCGCCGCCGCGCCGTGCACGCTCTTGGAGCGCCCAGTCTTTTCCAGCCCGGTCGGCAGCTTGAGCAGCTTGTTCGACAGCGAGATGACGATCATGGCCACGAGCGCCAGCAACATGATCTGCGGGTCGATGCCGAATTCCTTGGCGATCTCCTCCGGCAGATTGGCACCAATGGCGAGGATGACGATCACCAGGATGAGCGTGAACTTGAGGTAGCGCACCAGCGCCACGCCCACCACGCCGAGCAACCCGGCGAGCAGGATGCGCCGGTCGATGCTCAGCGTCTCCTGCAGCTCCGGCGGCAGGTTCGCGGCGATCGCCAGCAGTGCCACCAGCCCCACCAAGATCCAGTCTCGCTTCGATTCCTTTAAGACGACCACTCGGCCTCTCCTCAAAAACGCGTTGTCCGCCCCCGGTTGCAGGCATGGCCTGCGCGCCGCCCGACCGGCCCGGGCGTACGACCGTCGGGCCGGGACGACCGACCGCGCGGGCGCCGGGCATGCTGTTTGGGAGTATAGACGACGGTCGGTGCGCGTCCGGTCAGGGCGCAGGCAGCACGCGGGCGAGCCAGGCCGCGATATCGCGCACTTCCTCGCGGCATACGCTGTGCTCCATGGGGTAGGCGTGCCACTCGACCGGCAGCCCGGCACCGGCCAGCACCCGGTGCACATGCTCGCCGCGGGCGAACGGCACCAGTGGATCGTAGCGGCCGTGGGCCAGGAACACCGGCGTGGTGCGGTTGGCCGGGTGCACGGCACCTGCCAGCGCCTCGGGCGTGACCAGCGGCACCGACAACGCCAGGATGCCAGCGAGGGTCTGCGGATGGCGCAGCCCGGTGCTGAGCGCCACCACCCCGCCCTGGGAGAAACCGGCCAGCACGATGCGCCGCGCCGGGATGCCGCGGCGCTCCTCGTGTGCGATCAGGGCGGTGATCGTGGCCGCCGATTCGGCGATATGGGCGGCGTCCTGCGTCAGCCCCTGCGCCCCCATGGCAATGTCATACCAGGCGCGCATGACATAGCCGCGATTGAGCGTCACCGGCCGGTACGGCGCATGCGGGAACACAAAGCGCAAGGCCGGTCGGTCGGGCAGTCCAAGCTCCGGCACCAGCGCCTCGAAGTCATGACCGTCCGCCCCCAGGCCATGCAGCCAGATGACCGTCGCACTGGGATCGGGGCCGGTCTCGAGCTCGACCGGCGCCTGCGGCCGGTCGGTCGCCGCCGTCACGGCTCGCCCCGGTAGATGCACCCCGAGGTGCAGGTCTCGCGCACCACGATGTGCGACAGCAGCGGCAAGGCGGGTTTGAGGCGCTGCCAAATCCAGCGCGCCAGGTTCTCGCTGGTCGGATTCTCCAGGCCCGCGACCTCGTTCAGGTAATGGTGGTCGAGCTGCTCATAGAGCGGCGCGAAAGCACGCGAGATGTCGGCGAAGTCCTGCACCCAGCCGGCCTGCGGCTGCACCGCACCGCTGATGTGGATCTCGACCGTGAAGGAATGGCCGTGCAGACGGCGGCACTTGTGGCCTTCGGGCACGCGTGGCAGATGATGCGCTGCCTCGATGGTAAAAACCTTGTATAACTCCACGGCGACTCCGGAAAGACAATCCACCGCATTCTAGCGCAACGGTTGCAACCGAGCGCCGTCACCCGGGCACGAGACGCTCCTCGACCAGCGCCCGGGATGGTTGACGCCGCATCGCTGCACCGCGCCATGCACGCTTGCGGCCGCAGGCAAAGCGCTCGCAGATGCTGAAGAGGATCGGGCAGAGGCGCGGCGCGCGCTGATCAGCGACCCCCGAGGCATCACCGCCCGGCGTCCTTCATGCCTCGGGGATCGCGGCGACCCGCCCAGCCGGGCTTGCCGAGGATCGCAGTCCAGTTGCTGGCACAACCGCCCCGCGACAGCGCTCCGAGCGGGGCAAGCCCGCGGATGCGGCATCCCTGCTTGTGGGGTCCTTAGCCCTTCGTGCGGCGCTCGGGGTCGCGCGCCAGGGGGATAAGGGCGGTTAGAGCAACGCGGGGAGCGATTGCCGGGACGGCGCGCCCGCCGACTCGCCTATCGAATGAACGGCCAGACCGTATCGCGCGGCGACGCCGGCTCCGATTGCGGCGCGTCGGCCGCGCGCTCGGCGCCGGCACTGCGCACCAGCAGCGCCGAGTAGATATCCCCGGCGTAGACCATGGCGTCGGTCTCGTCGGAATCCGCGCCGGCCGGCGCCGGCGACTCTTCGTCCAGATGCAGCAACTTGCCAAGCTTCATGAGGCACCCCACATGGTCTGTATCGGCGGCCCGGCCGCCGCGCTTGAGCCAGAAGGCAAGCAAGTAGCATGCCGTGCGCGGACAGCCGTTGCGGTCGAGCTACCACCGGCCGGTCGCCGTCGCTACCACCACCGCGCCCGAGAGTGTGGAGTGCGCCGCCCCAGCGGTCGCGGTACTATTTCACATCACTTTCATATCACTTCGATGTCCGAGGCAGCGAGGCTCACACGCATGAACGGCAGCACATGGATTCTGGTCGCACACCGTGCCGGCGCACGCCTGTTCGAGAACGCCGGGCCGGGCAGGGGGCTGGTGCTGCTGCAGGACATCCCCCATCCGCAAGGGCGTCTCAAGAACCAGGACCTCAACGCGGACCGGCATGGGGGTTCGGCGGATACGCGGGGCGCGGGGCGCCATTCTTATGAAGCGGCCCAGAACCCCACCGAGCACGTCGCCACCCAGTTCGCCAAGCAGCTTGCAACGCTGCTCGACAGCGGTCGCACACAGCAGCGCTACGGCAAACTGGTGCTAATCGCCGAACCGCGTTTTCTCGGCAACCTGCGCGCGGCGCTGAGCGCGCCGACCGCGGCCCTGGTCACCACCACCCTCGACAAGGATCTCGGTGCTATCGAGGCGCGTGATCTGCCGCGCTACCTGGGCGACAGCGTGCGGCTGTAACCGTCCGGCTCAGCGCCGCAGGTAGGCGCCGATGCGCCGCACCCCCTCGCGCAGGTTGTCGAGGGTGTTGGCATAAGAAAAGCGCACGTGCCGCTCGGGCCGGTGGCTGCCGAAGTCGCGACCCGGTGTGATGGCCACGCCCGCCTCCTCCAGCAGCGCGCGTGCCAGCGTCTCGCTGTCAGCCGCGAGCCGCGCGCAGTCGGCATACACATAGAACGCGCCCTGCGGCACGACGGCGATCTCGAAGCCGAGCGCGCGCAATGCCGGCAGCAGGTAGTCACGCCGCTCCTTGAACTGCGCGCGCCGATGCTCCAGCTCCGCCCGCACCACCGGACTGAGCGCGGCAAGTGCCGCATGCTGCGCCGGGGTGTTCGAAGCGAGGAAGACATTCTGCGCCAGCCGGTCAAGCGGCTCGACGTAGGCGCGCGGCGCCACCAGCCAGCCGAGCCGCCAACCGGTCATGCCGTAATACTTGGAAAAACTGTTGACCACGAACACCTCCGGGGAATGCGCGAGCGCGCTGCGCGCGGGCGTCCCGTAGGTAAGGCCGTGGTAGATCTCATCGACGATCAGCACGCCGCCCAGCTCGGCCACGGTGCGCACGATGCGCAGCATCTCGGGCTCCGGCACCACGGTCCCGGTCGGGTTGGACGGTGAGGCCAGCAGCACCGCCACCGTGCGCGCGGACCAGTGGCGCCGGATGAGCTCGGCGCTCAGCTGATAGTGCGTGCCGGCGTCGACCGGAATCGACACCGGCCGGCCTTCGAACAGGCGCACGAAGTGGCGGTTGCACGGGTAGCCCGGATCGGCGAGCAGCACCTCGTCGCCGGGGTCGAGCAGCGCCGCAAACACGAGCGCGAGCGCCCCGGAGGCGCCGGGCGTCACCACCACACACGCCGGATCGACGCGCGCGTCCGGCGCGTAGCTGTGCGCGATGGCCGCGCGCAGTTCCGGCAGGCCGCACGCCGGCGTGTAGTGCGTGTGGCCGGCGCGCAAGGCATCGATGCCGGCCTCAACAATCTGCGGCACCGTCGGGAAATCGGGTTCGCCGATCTCCATGTGGATGACCGAGCGTCCTTGGCTTTCAAGCGCGCGCGCCCGCGCCAGGACGTCCATCACGTAGAACGGCTGGATCGCGGCCAGGCGCCGCGCGAACTTAGCGCCCTGTATGGACATATTGGCATGCCTTATAGCGGCCGGCGGGCCGACAGGCAATCGCAATCGAGTGACAAGCGGTGCGCTCATCAATTGACTGCGACGTCTTGCCGCACACCGGCGAGGGCCCGAATCCGTCACGCCGGGATCAAGCTGGTAGAATTCTCGCCGCACCACACTTCCGGATCATCGTTGCTGCCATCATCGTCACACCTGCGCCCAATGAAAACACCCATGTCGCTCCCTCTGCTTCGTTTACTTGCCGTTGGCCTCTTGACCACGTGCCTGACCGCCCATGCCGCCGTCTCCGAAAAGGAGGCCGCCCTGCTCGTGCAGGACGGTCAATTTGGCGCGGCCGCCGAAATGTACCGTGCGCTGCTCGAGAAGAACCCCGCGTCGATCGGCTTGCGCATGAACCTCGCCGACAACCTCGCGCGCGACCGGCAATGGTCGGCCGCGGTCGCCGAGTACGAAGCGATCCTCAAACGGCAGCCCAATAACGCCGAAGCGCTGCGCGGGCTTGCCACCGTGCGCCGCTGGCAGGGACACATCGGCGCAGCCAAGCACGCCTACCAGCGGGCACGCACGGTGGAACCGAACAGCATCGATGCCAAGCTCGGGCTGGCCGCGACCTATGCGCTCGACCATGACTACGCGGCCGCCCAGCGGCACTATGAGGAGGCCACGAAGATGTGGCCAACGGATGCGGCCGTGAAGCGCGCCGCCACCGATTTCCGTCATCGCGCCAATCCGCGCGCCTA
This sequence comes from uncultured Acidiferrobacteraceae bacterium, assembly GCA_964629975.1. Taxonomy (GTDB): domain Bacteria; phylum Pseudomonadota; class Gammaproteobacteria; order Acidiferrobacterales; family Sulfurifustaceae. Next base: position 15,629 of record CAZVUN010000012.1, read on the forward strand.
TCTGTACTACGAAGACGACTTGTCATTCCGCACCGAACAGCTCGGCCTGGCGGTGCCGTTCGCCGGACGCGAAGAGCTCGGCGTCGAGGGGCAGCGCGAGACCCGCTACCTGTACCTGACCGGCGACAAGACCTACGAGCGAAACGACGCGAAACTGCTGTACACGCACTTCTTCGGGCTCAACCATACCCTCGACGGGTCCGCCAAGAAATCGCGTTACAGCTACGAGGTTCCCGTGCCACCCGGCACCTTTTCGAGTGCCATCGACACCTACGAGGAGTATCGCGTGCGCTACACCTACCCGGTCACGCCGGAACAGGTCACCGCGCTGCGCTACACGGCCCGCCCCACCACGCTGGTGTATGGTCAGTCCTTCCTGTCCCACAAGCTCGAGATCGAGCTGCGCTCCGCCTGGACGCCACGCTGGCGCACCCTGCTCGGCACCGGCTGGCTGCGCGACCTGGCGGAGAATCCGACCAGCGAGGCGGACTTGCAGAACTACACGCTGGTGAAACTCGGCTTTGAAGTCGATCCGACCAATCAGCTCACCCTCGGCGCCCGCTACGTCACCAATCCCGACCTCGACAATACCGTCGACAGCATGCTGATCGCAGAAGCCAGTTACAGCTTCCCGGGGCCGCTGTCGGCCCTGCTGCGTTACCGTGCGGATGACTACAAGCTCGGCGACGATCAGTCGTCCCTGTACGCCGGGCTGCGCTACGTGCCAAGCAGCCAGTTCTGGTCGGAGGTCGGTCTCAAGTACGTCGAGCGGGGTCCGTCGGACGGCTACTATCCGCTCGTCTCCCTCGTGGTCAACTTCTGACGCGTGATTTGCGCCATGGCCAGGCACTGGCAGGTCGCGCGCCGCCTCCTCGCGGTGCTGCTGCTCGCCGCCGGCACGGCGCAGGCGGCCGCGCCGACATTGGCCGAGCTCGAGCAGGCAACACGCCTCAACCCGCGCTCGGCGGAGGCCTGGGACCGCTACGGCCAGGCGCTATCCCGCCAGGGGCGTTACAGCGAAGCGCAGGCGGCATTCACCAAGGCGCTCGAATACGCGCCCGACAGCAAGACCATCCTGCACCACGTGGCGCTGGCGTACGCCTGGAGTGGCAACTACCAGGCCGCGGCACAGCGTTTTGCCACGCTCGTCGCACGCTTCCCTGCGGATGCGGAACTGCGCATCGACTACGGCCAGACGCTCGCCTGGGACCGGCGCTATCCGGCGGCGCGCCAGCAATACGAGGCGGTGCTCGCGCGCCAGCCGCGCCACGTCGAGGCGTTGCGCCACTTGGGCATACTGGCGGCCTGGGAACACAAGTACGACGAGGCGCTCGCGCTCCTCACGCGCGCCGCCGATCAGGACCCGCGCAACGTGCGCGTGCTGCTCGCCCAGGGCGACGTGCTGTCGTGGAAGGGTGACCTGACGCGCGCGGCCGAGACCTTCGAGCGGGCGCTCGCCCTCACACCCAAGAACGCCGCGGTCTGGCTGCAGCTCGCGCAGGTGCAACTGTGGCAGGGTCGTCTGCGCGACGCGCAGGACAGCTACCGCACTGCGCTCGATCTCGAACCGCGCAACCTCGAGGCGCACCTCGGTCTGGCCCGCACCTTTCGCGAGCGGCGCGAGTACACGGAGGCCGAAAAGGTGCTGCGCGCCGCGCAAGCGGCCTTCCCGGCCGACGCACGCATCGGCCGGGAGCTGGCCGCGCTCGCGGCGCAGCGTGCCCCGGGGCTGGTCGCGGCCGCCGAGTACCTCACGCCGCTGCTGTTCGTCGCGGTACTGCTCATCATCTTTTACCACCTGCAGCGCTATCGCCGTGTCCTGCCGCGACGCTCCCGCATGGTCAACAGCTTGCTGGTGCTGCTGCCGCTGCTCGCCGGCGCGACGCTCGTCACCGTGGGTTTCATCCTCTGGGGCGGCGCCTATTACCGCGAGGTGCAGCTCGCGTGGCGCGTGATCGAGGTGCTCGGGCTCGTGACCGTCGTCGCGGTCACCGTCACGCTCGTGTGGTTACTGCGCTTCGAGCGACCGGGTTGCGGACAAACAGTGCTTGCCATCGGCGCGCATCCCGACGACATCGAGTTCGGCTGCGGGGCAACACTGCTGCGCTACCGCGAACTCGGCTGCCGCACACACGGCCTGGTCCTCACCAGCGGTGAGCAAGGGCATCCGGGCGCGGATGCCGCGCAACAGCGGGCGCGCGAGGCGCAGGCCAGCGCCAACGTGCTCGCGCTTGCGTCCCTCGAGCAACGCCACTTCCCCGACACGCACCTGGCCGAGCACCGCGAGGCACTGCGCGCCACGATCGAGGAAGTCATCGGCCGCCTGCAACCCGACATCATCTTCACGCACACGCCGAAGGACGTGCACTCCGATCATCGCGCCGTGTTCGAGGCCACGCGCGAGGCGGCGCGCGGGGCGCACACGATCCTGTGCTACGAGAACCCCAACACGCCGGCCAGTTTCAGCCCGGACTATTTCGTCGACGTGAGCGAGTATCTCGATGACAAGATCGCCGCGCTCGCGCGCCACAAGTCGCAAGCCGGCAAGCCCTACGCCGACCCGGCGGTCGTGCGCCACAGCGCCGGGTTTCGCGGCACCCAGGCGCGCGTGGCCTACGCCGAGGCATTCGAGGCGATCCGCGTGCTCGAGAAGGCGCCCACCGGGTGATGGCGTGAGACCGCACTCGCTCCTGCTGGCCTCGGCGCTGATCGCCGCCTTGCCGCCTGCGACCGCGGCTGCGCAGGCGCTGCTCATCCCGCATCGCGCCGGCCCGGTGGCGCTCGACGGTGTGCTCGATGAGCCGGCGTGGCGCGAGGCGGCGCGCCTTACGCACGCCGACTTCACCCGCTGGACCGCGAACCAGTACCGCCGCGATCCGGACGAGTTCAGCGTGCGCCTGTTTCACGACGGACGCACCCTGTACGTCGCGCTCGCCTCCTATGACCGCTACGTCGAGCCCGATGCAACGGCCGACAACGCCGACGGTCTGTACGCCTTCTCGGCTCTCGGCAGCGACGGCCGGCCGCAACACTACCGGCTGCGCTGGTCCGCCAACCCCCCAGTGGCCGCGGGCGAGATGCGCGAGCGTGCGCAATGGGCGGCGCGCCTGCGCGGCCCATTCGCCGACAGCACGCGCAGCGGCGGCGGGTACGTGCTGGAATTCGCCATTCCCCTGGCGGCGCTCGGCTGGCGCGCCGGCGAGCAGGCACGCATCAACATCATCGTGAACGATCACGACGGCAAGGCCGGCGCCCCCTACAGCGACCCTGCCGTCGAGTTCGCGCGCTTCGCCTATGGCAGCCTAGACAACGATAACCGCGCGGCCTATCGCGCGGTCAAGCTCGCGCCCTGAAGCGGCGGTGCCGCGAACTCGGCGAGCGCACGCCAATGCGCGCGACTCAGGTCCTTGGCCGGTGTGATCCACAGGTGGCGTGCCCCGCCCTCCCGGGCCGAGCGCAGGGCGCGCGCCAGCTGCTCCGGGGAGATCACCCGTCCGTACTTCGCCCACAGGCCGACCGACAGATAGTAACGATCGGTGCCGAGCTCGTCGGCGAGATAGGCGGCGGCGCGGGCGCTGTATTCCGGCGGCTGGTCCTCCAGCGCGAAGTAGTCCCAGGCGACCAGCTCATCGACGAGCGGGGCGAGCAAGCGGTAGTCCTGGCCGTTCTCCGCCGAGTTGCGAAACAGGGTGTCGCGCGACAGCTTCACGTCGAGCGCCAGCTTCTTGCCGTGGGCGTGCACGACGTGCGCCAGGCGCGCGACCACCGAGGCCACCTGCCGGGAGCGCCAGGCCGCGAGTGCCGCATCCAGGCGATCGACACGGCCGTCCGCCAGCCGCGGCCAGTCACTGCGCCCGCTTGCCTGCTTGAACGCCAGCAGGCAGCGATCGTCGAAGCAGTGCTTGTCGTAGAACAGCTCCGTCAACGCCACCGTGTCGGCGCGCGTGCCGGCGGCCAGGGCCTGCGCCACGGCCACCAGATGTTCGCCGTAGTGGCCCTCGGCCAGGACCGTGGAGCACACCACCTCGCGCGAGCGCCGACCGTCGATATCGACGGCCGCCGCCTCCGGATGCTGTTGCAAGTAGCGACTGGCGAACACGTCGAGGATCGCCGTCGTACGATAGCCGCGCGCCTCGAGCGCTGCGAGCGCGCTGGCGAGCATGTCAGTCTCGCTGCGGGTCTGCTCCGGGCTCCACCATTGCTCCTGGCCCGGCCAGCGAAAGTAGGTCCAGTCGGCACGACCGGCGGAGACCGCCACGCGATTGAGGAAGCGTGCATCCGGATTGCGCAGCAGCGTCTGGTAGGCATCGCGCCAGTCGCGCCACGCATCGAAATGGATCGCCACCGCCAGCGTTCCGTCGTAGTGCACCAGCGGCGGCGCCTCCTCGATGGCCGCGAGCGGTGCCGGTGCCTCGCGCTGGCCGAGCCAGTAGCCAAGCCCGAAGCTCATGAGCAATCCGGCAGCGAGCGCGGTACCGTACACCCAGCGCCGCGCGCCGCTGGCGGGCAAGCGCGCCAGGTCGCGGCGCTCGAGCTTGTTCCAGGCCTCGGCGTGCCCGCGCGCCTCGGCCCACAGCGAATAGATCACCACCGCATTGTAGAGATGGGACAACAGCACCAGCAGCAAGGCGTACGGCAGATACAGCAGATCGCGCGGTGTGCGGTCCAGCAGGATCGACACGCCTGCCGCCACCAGCAACATGCCCAGGCCGAGATAGGCGACCCACGCATAGGCATCGAGCGCCAGGACACCGGAAACCACCAGCCACGGCAGCACCACAAGCGCCAGCAACTGCAGCAGCGGGACGGCCACCATGTTGAACGCATTGAAGGCGAGGAACGGGCCGAACAGACCGAAGCGCGGATTGCCGACCATGTCGCGATGCATGGCCAGCACCTTGAGGTAACTGCGCAACCAGCGCACGCGCTGCTTCCATAGCCCCGCGAGGGTGTGCGGACACTCGGCCAGCACGCGCGTCGACGCCCCGTACACGACCTTCAGGCGCTCGCGCTGCAGGCGCAAGGTCACTTCCAGATCCTCGCCCCAGACCTCGCGAAAACCCCCGAGCCGCTGCAATATCTCGGTGCGCACCAGACCGAGATTACCGGGAATGATCTGAAGCACCCCGAGCATCGACAACGCACGGCGCACGAAGCCGGTGCCGATGTGCGACGTCACCACCAGCATTCTCTGCAGCGCCCCACGCGGGTGCAGCACCGTGTCGTTACCACTGACCGCGGCGACGGTCGGATCGCTGAAGTAGGCCACCCCGTTACGGATCGTGTCGGGCTCGAACAGACTGTCCGCGTCGGTGAACAGCACGATCTCGCCACGCGCCCGCTGCAAACCCAGATTGAGCGCCGACGCCTTGCCGCCATTGGGCTTGGCGACGTAGTGCAGTCGCGGGTCGCCGCGCAGCGGTTGCAACACGGTTTCCGTCGCGTCAGTCGAACCGTCATTGATGACGATCACCTCGAACTGCGGATAGTCGCTGGCAAGGATGGAGGCGACACTTTGCGCGATCGTGCGTTCCTCGTTGTAGGCCGGCACCAGCACGCTCACGAACGGTGTACGGCCCTGCGCACGCGCCCGACGCAGCACACGCCGTTCCCAGAGCGGATAGGCGAGCGCCAGCGGATAATAGACCAGGGAAACCAGCCCGAAGTAGAAGCAGACGGCGCCAAACAGAAAGACCACGCTGTACAGCAGCTCGAGCGTCATCCGCGATTGCCCTGCTCGAACAGCTCCACCAGCACCTCGAACACCCGCGGCGCCCGCAGCGCGTGTGCGCCGATGCGCGCATTGATCTCAAGCAGCCGGGGCGTCCCGTCGCGCCCGCGGCGAATGTCCATGTCGAGCGGGCCGGTCAGGCCGAGCGCACTGGCCGCGGCCTCGGCCAGTGCGGCCACGTCGGGCGCATTCACCGGCACGACCTCGATGGCGTTGCCGACACGCCCGTCCTTGAGCGCGGTCTTTTCGAACACCTGCAGCATCAGGACGCGATGGGGCGGATCGGGATGGCGCACGAGCAGCACGTCGTACTCGATTCCCGGCATGTACGCCTGCCAGATCGGGTTGTCGGCGGCCGGCGCGATTCCCGGCGCATCGTGCACCACCACCCCGCGTCCGCCCCGGCCGACACGCGGCCGCGAGACCACGGGAAAACCAAGCGCCCGTACCGCTTCATCATCGGCCGCACCGAGCGCGCTCGGCGGCACGGCAATGCCGCAGGCGTGCAGGGCGCGCGCGGTTTCCCACTTGTCGCTGCAGATGCCGACCGCCGTGGCCGGCGAGATAAACACGCTCACGCCCAGCGCGCGCCAGTGTGGCGCCAGTTCGGCCACGCGCACGAGTTCCTCCGCCACCGTTGGAAAGAACCACGCCACCCCACGCTCGCGCACCAGCGCCTCATGCGCTGCCGCGTAACCCGGATCGTGCGCGGCCGGTACGCGCGCGAAGAAGTGCGCCCCGTGCGCAACCGGATGCATGTCGACTGCCGTCACCGTGAAGCCATGCGCCCTCAATGCCGTCACCGCCGCGACCCCGGACGGGCCGCCGGCGCCCGTTACGAGCACATGCCGCGGGCGAGGCGCGCTAGTCACGGTGCAGGCGGCGTGCCAGTGCCAGGTCGAGGTAGTGCTCGCCAGCGGCTGGGCGTGCGGCGGCGAGCACGCGGAACGGCCGGTCGGCCTCGCCGAACTGGTCGAGCACGATCTCGGCACCGGCGAAGTCCTGATCCTGCGTATAGTCATTGATCGTGATCACGGTCTTGAGGCCCGCGCCGCGCGCTGCGCGCAGACCATTCGCCGAGTCTTCGAATGCGAGACACTGCGCTGCGTCGAGCCGCAGGCGCTCGAGCACGTGGTGGTAGATATCCGGCGCGGGTTTCTTGGCCGGCACGATGTCGCCGGCGCCGATCACTTCGAACCAGCTTGCGCCGTCGGCACCGAGCGTGCTCGCCAGCAGCGCCGTGACGTTCTCCGGCGTGGTGGTCGTGGCGATCGCCAGGCGCACGCCGGCGGCGCGCGCCTCGCGCAGCAGACGCTGCACGCCCGGACGCAGCGGGATCGCGCCCTGCGCCAGCAGCGCCGTGTAGTGCCGGGTCTTGGCGGCGTGCAGGCGCGCCACCAGGGCATCGAAATCCGCCGGTCGCCGGTAGTCTGGCCGGAAACGCTCGACATAGTAGCGCATGCGCTCCTTGCCGCCGGTAACCGCCAGCAACTCCCCGTAGCGCGCCACGTCCCAGTGCCAGTCGAGTCCGGCCTCGGCAAAGGCGCGGTTGAAAGCGACCCGGTGCCCGTCGCGTTCGGTGTCGGCGAGTGTGCCGTCGACATCAAAAATCAGTGCCTGCAACATCGTCTGTCATGCCCGCGTGATCGGAACGCAATAACCGTGCAATCTCCGCTGCGCCGCCACGCACGGCGATCACCGTGCAGGTTGCGACCCCCCACCCTTTCTGGTATAGATTCGCGCTTATTTTTTGGCCCCGGCCCGCGTTTGGGCCTTCATTATCGCAGGAGTTGATGCATGCCGGCCAGCCGTAGCAGCAGCAAAAAGAAGGAACCGCCACGCGAGATCCAGGTCTCGCCCGTCGCAGGCATCAAGCCGTACACGCCGAAGAAGGGCGAGAAGTACATGAACAAGAAGCAGCTCGAGCATTTCCATGCCGTGCTGCTCGCGTGGCGCCGGGAGCTGGAGGAGGAAATCACCCGCACCGTGCAGCAGATGCGCGATGAGCCGGAGAATCCCCCCGACCCGAACGATCGTGCCTCGCAGGAGACCGACATGTCGCTCGAGCTGCGCTCGCGCGACCGCGAACGCAAGCTCATCAAGAAGATCGACGAGTCGCTGAAGCGCATGGAATCGGGCGACTACGGCTACTGCGAGAACTGCGGCGTGGAGATCGGCCTGGAGCGCCTGGAGGCGCGTCCGACCGCCGAGATGTGCATCGACTGCAAGACGCAGGACGAGCTGCGCGAAAAGCAGACCGGCTAGACGCCACGACGCCGCCCGGCCCCACGACAGCCGCGCGCGCCGATTCCTTCCCCTGTCGTTGCGATCCGAGAACCACGCGTGTCCACGGTACTGATCCGTAACGCCCGCATCGCGCGAGAAGACGGATCGATCGTGGACGGCGACCTGCTGTGCGAGCGCGGGCGCATCGCGCGCATCGACCGCGCCATCGACGTGCGTGCCGATGAGTCGATCGATGCCGCCGGGCTGCTGTGCCTGCCGGGCGTGATCGACCCGCAGGTGCACTTCCGCGAACCCGGCAAGGAATACAAGGAAGACCTTGCCTCCGGCTCGCGCGCGGCGGTGCGCGGCGGCGTCACGAGCTTCCTCGAGATGCCGAACACCGATCCGCCGACCACGACCCAGGCGGCGCTCGACGACAAGCTGCAGCGCGCCGCCCAGAAGTGCGTCGCCAACTACGGCTTCTTCATCGGCGCCACGCCCGACAACCTCGAGGCGCTCAACGCCGCGGCGCCGGCCTGCGGCATCAAGATCTTCATGGGCGCGAGCACCGGGAACCTCTTGGTCGACCGGCCCGAGGACCTGGAGCGCATCTTTGCCAACGGCCGGCGCCTGATCGCGGTGCACGCCGAGGACGAATCCCGCATCCGTGCGCGGCGCGAGCTGTTCGCGCGCCGCCACGACGCCGCGGTGCACTCCGACATCCGCGACAATGAAAGTGCGCGGCTGGCCACCGCGCTCGCACTCGCGCTTTCCAAGAAGTACCGCCGCCGGCTGCACATCCTGCACCTGTCGACCGCCGAGGAGGTGGCGCTGCTGCGCGCCGACAAGCCGGCGTGGGTGACGGCCGAGGTGATCCCCAATCACCTGCTGCTCAACGTCGATGACTACGCGACCCACGGCACGCTGGTGCAGATGAATCCGCCGATCCGCACGCGCGCCGACAACGCCGCGCTCTGGGCCGCACTGCACGACGGGGTCATCGACTTCATCGCCACCGACCACGCGCCGCACACCCTCGCCGAGAAGCGCCGTCCCTATCCCGAGTCGCCGTCCGGCATGCCCGGGGTGGAGACCTCACTGCCCTTGATGCTGACCGAGATGCGCGCCGGGCGCTGCACGCTCGCCGAGATCCTGAAGTGGATGTGCTACGGACCGGCGCAGGCCTACGGCATCGCCCGCAAGGGCCGGCTGCGCGAGGGCTGGGACGCCGACCTCACGCTCGTCGACCTCGACACGGCGCGACCGGTACGCAACGAGGAGCTGTACACCAAGGTGCGCTGGTCGCCGTTCGCCGGACGCGAGCTGGTCGGCTGGCCGCAGTACACCCTGGTCGGCGGCCAGATCGCCTTCGAGCGCGGACGCATCCGCGAGCACGTGCGCGGCGCACCGCTGCACTTCGAGTGATTTGGCGCCATGGATCTGCCGCTCCTGCTCAAGGCCCTGATCATGGGGGTCGTCGAAGGGCTCACGGAATTCCTGCCGGTGTCCTCAACCGGACACCTGATCCTCGCCGGCGACCTGCTCGGTTTCAATGACGAGCGCGGCAAGCTCTTCGAGATCGTCATCCAGACCGGCGCGATCCTGGCGGTGTGCTGGGAGTACCGCGCCAAGATCGGCAGCGTGCTCGCCGGCCTGGGCAGTGATCGCGCCGCGCAGCGCTTCGCCGTCAATGTGCTCATCGCCTTCCTGCCCCTGGCGATCCTCGGGCTCGCCTTCGGCAAGGCCATCAAGGCACACCTGTTCCAGCCGATCCCCGTGGCGCTGGCATTCATCATCGGCGGGGTCTTCATCCTCTGGGCAGAGCGCCGCCCGCACGTCATCCGGATCGAATCGGTTGACGATCTGACCTGGCGGGACGCACTGAAGCTCGGCATGGCCCAGGCGTTCGCCCTGATACCCGGCACCTCGCGGTCCGGGGCGACCATCATCGGCGGATTGTTCTTCGGCCTTTCGCGCCGGGCGGCAACCGAATTCTCCTTCTTCCTGGCCATCCCCACGCTCATTGGCGCCGGCCTTTATCAGCTGTGGAAGGAACGCGCACTGCTCAGCGTTGACGATCTCGGCATGTGGGTCGTGGGGTTCATCGCCGCGTTCGTCTCGGCATTCCTGTGCGTGCGCTGGCTGCTGCGCTATATCAGCAGCCACGACTTCAGCGTGTTTGCCTGGTACCGCATCGCGTTCGGTTTCCTCGTGATCGGCACCGCCTACAGCGGTGTGGTCGACTGGACCAATCCGTGACGCGCGCCCGATCCTCCGGTGACGACCCGCGCCAGGCCATGGCATGGAACTGATCACGCAGCTCGTTGATCTGGTCGTGCACCTCGACCAGCACCTGACGCTGTTGTTGCAGCAGTACGGCGCCTGGGTCTACGTGCTGCTGTTCATGATCGTGTTTGCCGAGACCGGGCTGGTGGTCACGCCGTTCCTGCCCGGTGACTCGCTGCTGTTCGTGGCCGGTACCCTCGCTGCCGTAGGCGGCATGGACGTGCGGCTGCTGATCACGCTGCTCTCGCTTGCCGCGATCGCGGGCGATACCGTCAACTACTGGTTCGGCAGCTACCTCGGCCCCAAGGTGTTCCACCGCGAGGACTCGCGCCTGCTCAACCGCCGGCATCTGGAACGCACCCATGCCTTCTACGAACGGCATGGCGGCAAGACCATCGTGATCGCGCGCTTCGTGCCCATCATCCGCACCTTCGCCCCGTTCGTGGCCGGGATCGGCAGGATGCCGTACGCGCGCTTCCTGGCGTACAACGTGGCCGGCGCCGTGCTGTGGGTGGTATCGCTGACGCTGGCCGGCTACTACTTCGGCAACCTGCCGTTCGTGAAGCGCAACCTGAGCCTCGTGATCCTCGGGATCATCATCCTGTCGATCCTGCCCGGGGTCATCGAGTATCTGCGCCACCGGCGCCGCGCCTGACGCACCCCGCGGGCATGGAAGCCGGCAGGCAACTCGACTATGTTTAGTGCCAGGAACTGAGCCCCGATCGCCCGCCCATGTCCGCCCAGCCTGCATCCGCCGCCAAGCCGCGCCTGCTCGTGATCGACGATTCGCGTGTCATCCGCAAGGCGGTCGCGAACATCCTCGGCAACGACTTCGCGCTGCAGGAGGCCGAGGACGGCGAGGCCGGCTGGCAGGCGCTCACCGCCGACGCCGGCATCGAGGTCGTGATCTCGGACATCGAGATGCCCAAGCTCGACGGCTACCAGCTCATCTGCCGCATCCGCGCCGCCGAGGAGGTGCGCGTGCGCGAGGTGCCGATCATCGTCATCACCGGCGCCCAAGACGAACAGACGCGCGAGCGCGCCTACGCCTGCGGCGCGACCGACTTCATCACCAAGCCGCTCGACAGCATCCAGCTGCTGGCGCGCGCCCGCGCGCACGCCCGGCTCGATGAGACCACGCGCCGCCTGGCCGAGACCGAGGCGGCGCTCGAGGAGCAGACCGCGGTCGATCCCCTGACCCAGTTGAACAGCCGCCGCTACTTCCTGCAGCGCGCCACCCAGGACCTGGCCTACGGCAAGCGCCACGGCGATGCCGTTTCCATCATCCGCCTCGACATCGACCACATGGGCGGCATCCGCGCGCAGCACGGCGCGACCTTTGCCGATCAGGTGCTGATCTGGGCGGCGAAGATCTTTCTTGCCACCTGCCGCACCGAGGACACCGTGGCGCATCTCGCGCCCGGGCAGTTCGCCATCATCGCGCCGGCCTCCGATCGCGTGCAGGCCGCGGTGCTGTGCGAACGCCTGCGCACCGCGGTGGCGGCGCAGCCGTGCGCGCAGGACGGCGTCAGCGTGGCGGTGACCATCTCGCTCGGTCTCGCCACGCTCGGGCGCGATCCGGGCGACAGCGTCGAGGACCTGCTCAAGCTCGCCGATCAGCGCCTCACGCTCGCCAAGGCCGAGGGCGGCAACCGGCTCGGCGTCATCTACCAGGACGAGATGCCGGCACCGGAAGAGGCGGTCATGGCCGAGCCGGATCTCGAGACCGCGCTCACGCTCCTCGCCAACGGCGACGGCGGCAAGCTCGTGCCCTATCTGCCGAGCCTGATGAACCGCCTGACGCCGCTGCTCGAGCTGTGCGACCAGAAGCTCGAGCTCGGGCTCACCCTCGCCCTCGACGCGCTGCGCGAGAAGTATCCCGACCTCAAGAAGTGAAGCCGCCGGCCGACTCCGCGTTCCGCGCCGCGTTTCGCGGCACCTTCACCAGCCTGCTGAGCTGGGAGGCGCTCGCCGCGCTGTGGGATGCGGTGCGGGCGCGCGCCGACGCCGGCTGGTACATCTATGCGATCGGCACGCCGGTGCCGGACGCGCCGCGCAAGGCGGAGGAGGTACGGCGCTTCATCGACGCGGTCGATGCGCTGCTGCGCAAGGAGCATCGCGAGGACTACTGCGGCATCGTGTACGCGGACAGCAAGGACGAGCCGACCTTCATCAAGATCTTCGATCCGAACAACCTCGGCGTGTCGTGCGGCTTCAGCAAGAACCCGCCGCTGCCCGGCTGGCTGCTGACCCGCGTGCCGCCCGAGCCACTGTCCGACCGGCGCCCGCTGCCGGCCAGCCGCCAGCGCTGGTGGGACGCGCTGTGGCGCTAGCGGCGCCTCGCCGTCACGGCAGGCGCCTCACCAGGATCTCGGCCGTCTCGCGCAGGATGGCGCGCAGCGTGACCGATTTCTCCTCGATCGACTCGAATGCGTAGTCCATCTCGTGTACCCCCTCCCAGGCGATGGTCCCATCGCGCGTGTCCCACACCTGCAGGAACAGGCGCACACGTGCGGACTTGGTGTCGATCACGCGGATGCCGAACACCCCAAAGCGGCTGCTGCTCGCCTGCGCGAAACCGGCCAGTTTCAGCTGCGCGGCGTAACGCGCCTTCGTCACGGCGCCGATCTGCGCGAGGATGTCGCGCTTGAAGATGCCGGTGTCGCGATAATCCGCGTACATGGCGCGATAGACATCCGCGAGGCCGGCGGCGTTGACCGCACTCAGCGTCTCCGCGAGTGTCAGCACGGTGATCTGCGGTCGCCGCTCCTTGAGCACCTCGGCAAACACGAACGCCACCGCCTGCTTCTCCTCCTCCTGGCCGGTCACGGTCGAGGGCGTGATGAAGGCAAGGCCGCTGCGCTCCAGATCGCCGGGCTGGAGCGTGAAGACGCGGTGATCGGCGTCCGAATGGATCTGCTGCAGGCTGCAGCCAGCGAGCAGCACGCCGAGCGCCGCCAGCACGCCCGCAAGCACACCGCCAGCACCCGTTCCGCGCAACCGCTCGCGCGGCGTGCGGCGCACTGCCCTTGCGGGTGCGCCGACGCCCCTCATGCCACCTGCGATTCGTGTGCGTGCATCGCGCGCCGATTCTCGCCGCAAGCGCCCAGCCGTTCAAGAACAACCGGGCCGCGTGCTTGACGCCCCGCGGCTGCTCTGCGATAAGGCGCCCACTTCGTATGACCGCCGCGCCCACGCCTTCGCCGTTCGTGCCCCCGTGGTGGTGCCGCGGACCGCACTGCCAGACGCTGTTCCCGTATCTGCTGCGGCGCACGCCACGCATCGCGTTGCGCCGCGAACGCCTCGAGCTGCCCGACGGGGACTTCCTCGACCTCGACTGGGGTCCGGCGACGCACGGCCCGATCGTGCTCGTGCTGCACGGGCTGGAGGGCTCGTCCGATTCGAAGTACACGCGCGGCCTGCTGCGCGCGCTGCACGCGCGCGGCTGGCGTGGCGTGGTCATGCACTTTCGCGGCTGCTCGGGCGAGCCCAACCGCCTCGCGCGCAGCTACCACTCGGGTGAGACCGGCGATCTCGCCCATGTGGTCAGCCAGCTGCGATCACGCGCGCCCGCCACCCCGCTCGCGGCGGTCGGCTACTCGCTCGGCGGCAATGTGCTGCTCAAGTGGCTCGGCGAGACCGGCGCCGCCGCGCCGCTCGATGCCGCGGTCGCCGTGTCGGTGCCGTTCGTGCTGGCCGAATCGGCGGCGCGCCTCGAGCGCGGACTGTCGCGGCTGTACCAGTGGGTGCTCCTGCGCAGCCTGCGGCGCTCGGTGGCGGAGAAACGCGCGCGTGTCGCGCTGCCGCTGCGCGTGCGGAACCTGTCGGCGCTGCGCAGCTTTCGCGACTTCGACGAACACGTCACCGCGGTGCTGCACGGGTTTCGCGGCGCCGATCACTACTACGCGGCGTCGAGCTCGCGGCCGCTCCTGCGCCGCATCGCGGTGCCCACGCTCATCGTGCATGCGCTTGACGATCCCTTCATGTGGCCACAGACCGCACCGGCCCCCGCCGAGGTATCGGCCACGGTTGCGCTTGAGCTGCCGGCCCAGGGGGGCATGTCGGCTTTGTCACCGGTCGCTGGCCGTGGCGCGCACGCTACTGGCTCGAGCAGCGCATTCCTGACTTTCTCGCGCCTCACCTGGCGACCGGCGCACCCTGCGGTGCTGCCGGCTAGCCGGGCAACTCCCTATCTGCGCACGATCTCGAGAAACGCCTTGCGCTCGTTCGGGTCATCGAGCTCCGCCGCCAGCAGTTGATAGAATCGGCTGCGATCGCTGGTCTGGTAGGCGGCGCGCTTGATGAGCAACCTGGCCAGGGGACCGAGGAAGCGCGCGAGCTGACGCTCCGCCTCCGCGAGCTCCGCGGAAGTGATCTCGCCCGCCGCATCGCGCCCACCACCCGTGCCAGCGCTGAGCGCCGGGGCGACAGCGGCGCCGTCCCCTGCCGCCGCGGACACGTCCGCCGAATGCGCCGCGCCGATGGCGGCGAGAATCCTGTCGCGCTGTGCCTCAAGCGCCACCGACTCGACCAGCAACCGCCCGAGTTCGCCGGCGTCGTGCGCCTGGGCCGCCGCCTTCTTCACCAGCACGCGCGCCACCGGCCCGATGAACTCGGCGAGGACCTCTTCGGCCCGCTGCAGCAGGGCCGGGTCCCACGCGGCTGCCTGCGGCCGGGTGCTGGCCGGGACCTGGCCGCCGAGCGTCTCCGTGAGGCGGCGCGTGACCGGGACCGCCGGCTGGCCGGGCATGCGCAATTCATAGACGGCGTGCTCCTTGACGTGCTTGTCGCGCCGCACACCCACGTAGCCGAACAGCTGCGCATAGTCCTGCGAGAGGCAGGCGATCACTTCGTAGAAGGAGCGCGATACCAGGATCTGGTTGGGCGCCGCGAAACTCATGACGCGCTGGGCGTTGTTGATGCCATCCCCGAGCGGATTGAGCTGCCCGCCCAGGCTGCGCACGAACCGCACCGGACCCAGATTGATGCCGATGCGCATCTGCACCCGCTCGCCCGACTCCGGCGATGGCTGGGTCAGGACGTCGCGCAGCTGGATGGCGGCAAACAGCGCCCGCTCCGGATCGCCGAGGTAGCACAGCGCCGCGCCATCACCCGTGTCGATGATGACACGCTCGCTCTCGGGCGTATCGGCGACCGTGTCCTCGATCAGCTTCTGCAGGAAGCCCTTGGCGTTGACCTGGCGCGTGACGGAACGCTCGGTGTAGCCGGCGATGTCCAGGAACACCACGCTGCACAGCCAGGTCTTGCCTTGCTCCATCGACACGTGCGTCTGCCCGCCGCCTAGCCTTCGAGCATCTTCATGGCCTTGTCGAGGCTGCGCCGCATGCGATTGAACGACGCCCCCAGCAGACTGACCTCGTCGCCTCCGCCCTCGGCAAACTCCGGTGCGTCCATCTTGCCCTTGCTCACCTCATCGGCGGTATGCGCCATGCGCACGATCGGCTCAATGACGATACGGCGCAGCATCAGGTTGAGCACCAGCGTAATGACGATGAACACCACGACCAGCGATCCCATGAACGTGGTGAACGCCTCGCGTGCCTGGCGCAGGGGCAGTTCCATCGGCACGGAGACGATTTGTGCGCCGACGACCTCATTGAGCTTCCAGCCAAAACCGTTGGCCGTGCCGTAACGGCTCAGCATCGTCTTCGGCGCCACATCCACCGTGCTGTGGCAGATCAGACACGCCGGATCCGTAATCTTAATCGGACGGGCAATGTAGAACGACGGGCCGCCCGGGGTGTCGCGCACGCCCACAATCGTGTCCGCGCCCGAGGCGCCGCGGAAACGCTCGATGACGTCGACCTCCCACTCCACCGCGCGATCGCGCGGATTGGTCGGGTTGAGCGTGGCCTCCTTGTAGTGGTACTCCGGGTAGGTCTTGTGCAACTGCAGGAACGCCTGGGTCGCGGCATACGCCGGCACCGTCTGCGGCAGAAAGCTGTGCTTCATCTGCAGCGCGAGCAGGGGCCTGATCTCCCCGATCGTGTAGTTGCGCACCGCCAGCGCCGCCTCCATCATGAGCTGCGCGCGCTCCGCCACCTCGTGGCGCGCGTTGCGCTGCAGGATGCTGTTCGAGACCAGCCCGGTCGCGACAAGCGCCAGGCTGAACACGGAGATAATCACCAGATTGAACTTGGCAATGAGGCTGAGGTCCCGGATCTTCATGCACGTGTCTCCGAAGGAAGTGTGGGCGATGGCGTCGCGCCGCGCGGCTAACAGCCCGGCAGGCGGCCGAACGCCGCGGTGAAGCCAATCAGACTGAACGTGGCGGTCCGCACGCCGCGGCTCGGCCAGGTCGGCCAGTAGCGCAGCGCGACATCGACCTTCAGGCCGGCCTTGAACTGGGCGATGATCGTCGCTGCTGTCGACTCGAACAGCGCGTTCTGGTCAAGGTAGGTCTTGTCGGGTCGAATGAGGGCACCGTCGTCGACGCGGATGCCGACATCCGGATGGTTGAGGTCGAGACTGGACTCGGTGAGCACGAGCAGCGACCGGCCATCGACCCGCAGATAGATCGTGGTGTCCTGATGCCCGTCGTTGATTGTCTGCCGCGGCGTCTCAACGACGCAACGGATCTCGTTTCGAAACGGATCCTCGATCCGCCGTGCCTCCCAGTTGAACGCCGTCTCGGACGCCGCCGGCGCGGGCAGAAAACCGGCGATGCACAGATACACGGCGGCGAGCGCCGCGCGCGAGCCCCTGTCTTGATGCATGTGTCCCCCGTTCCCCCTGTTTTTCTTCCGGTTGTTGCCGGCGGCGCCGCCTGACGACCGCCGGATGCGACCACGTATCGACTGTCCTCCCCCCGGCCATGCGGCGGGCCCCGCCCATGGCCGCAACCACCGGCCTGCGCATCGCGGGCGGTTCAGTGCCGTTGCAGCGCGCGCGCAAACGCCGCGCGCTTCTCCGGGTCGTGCAGCTCCTGCGCCAGACGCGCACAGAAGTCAGTGGCGTCGCGGGCCTCCGCGGCGGCGCGCTTGACGAGAATGCGCGCCATCGGTCCGAGATAGCCCGCCAGATCGCGCTCCGCCGCCTCGATGAGCGCCGCATCAACGGTGCCGCGCCCGGGCGCCCCGGCGGCCGGCGGCGCCGGCACGAGATCGGGCGGCCTGCCGCCCAGCACCTGGCTCGAGCTCAATGCGCGCGTGCTTGCCAGGAAAGACGTGCGTGCGGCGTCCGAGTCGATGAAGCGCGCGAGCAGCTCGGTGAGCGCCTGGACATCGCTCGCCCGCGTCGCGGCCTTCTGTACCAGGACCTTCGACATGGGGCCGATGTGCTGGGCCAGATTCACTTCTATCGCATGCAGGGTCTCGGCCGGGAGGGTAGCGCCGGGGCCACCCAGGTCGATGTCGCCCTGGTCGCTGCCCACGCTCTGGGCGAGCCCCGCGTGCCCCGCCGTGCGCCGTGCCGCGGGGCGGGACTGGCCCAGACAGGCCTCCAGCGTCGGCACCAGTTCATCGACCGTCTGCGGCCGATCCTTCGCCATCGGTGCGAGCATCCACATCATGACATCGACAAACTTCGGCGCGAACTTGCCTTTGAGCGTGTCCGCGATGCTGTGCACCGGGTCCGGTTCGTGGTCGTGCACGGCGGCGACCCGCTCGGTGGCCGCCATCGGTGCCACACCGACCGCGCAGTGAAACATGGTGGCCCCGATCGCGTAGATGTCCGACCACGGGCCCTGTTTCGTGTTCGCGAGGTATTGCTCGAACGGTGCGTAGCCGGGCGTCACCATGCGGGTCACCGTGCGACTGTGCGCGCCCAGGGCTTCACGCGCCGCACCGAAATCGAGCAGCACCGGCGAGCCGTCGCGCCGCAGGTAGATATTGAGCGGCTTGATGTCGCGGTGCAGGAAGTTCTGCGCATGCACCGCCCGCAGGCCCTGCACGATCGGCAGTATGATCTGCACGATCTCGTGCTCCGGCAGCGTTACCACGGCCTTGAGCCGGGCGTCGAGACACTCACCCTCCTCATAGTCCATGACGAAATAGGCGGTGCCATGCGCCTCCATGTAGGCGATGACGCGCACGATGCTGCGCTCGTGGAAGCGCGCGAGCGTGCGCGCCTCCTCGAGAAAGCGCTTCAGCCCGTAGTGGTAGTCCTGCGTATCGCCGTGGGATTTCGGCACGACCGTGGTGCCGTCCGCCACGCGCACGGCGAGCCCGGTTGGCAGGTACTCCTTGATCGCGACCACACGCTCAAGCGTATGGTCGTACGCCCGGTAGGTAATGCCAAAACCGCCGATGCCGAGGACGCTTTGGACTTCGTAGTTTTGTATTCTCGTCCCGACAGGCAGCGCGTGTTGATACGCTGACGCCACTGCGAAAAACCCCACCCGGTTCCTGCGGTCCCGCGCAGATCGTGCGCCTTATATACACCGCGGCGCGGCCGGCCCCAAGTGAAAAGTTCACAGAACACTGGCGCTGCCCGGGGTCCGTGGCGACGAATCCCTGCGGCGCCTGCGGCACTGCCCGCCGGCGGTCGTCCCCGCGCGCCGCCCCCTCCCCGACACCCCGGTGTGTCAGCCGGCGCGCAGGGCCAGCCAGCCTGGCAGGGTCGCGATCGCGACCACAATGTCGAGGGTGATCACGGACGCGACCAGTCGTCCGTCCCCGCCCATCTGGGTTGCCAGGATGTAGGCCGAAGACGCCGTGGGCAGCGCCGCCAGCACGAGCGCGGCATCGAAGTAGGCGCCCTGCAATCCGAGGCTGCGTCCAACGGCGTAGGCAACGGCCGGGACTGCCAGGAGCTTCACGGCCACGAGATAGGCAAGCAGACGCTTGCGCTCGGTAAGGGCCAGAAGCTGCAGGCCCGCGCCGACGGCGATCAATCCCACGGGCAGCGCCGCTGCGCCCACAAAGTTCAGCGTTGTGCCGACGATCGCCGGCAGCGGCCATCCGAGCGCTGCCCAGGCGATACCGGCCAGTGTGGACAGGATCAGCGGATTTCGTGCCAGCTCGCGCACCACCTTCGCGTCCCCGTGATGGGCAAGCGCCCACACCGCTACCGCGTTGACCAGCGGAATCAGCACACCGAGCAGCAACCCGAACGCCGCGATGCCATCGAGCCCGTGCAGCCCGCCGAGAATCGCCAGCCCGATATAGGAGTTGAAGCGAAATGCGCACTGGAACCCGGACGCGAACACCATGGGCGGCGGCGCAAACAGCGGCCTGGCGAGATAGCCGAGCACGATGCCGGCGAACGTGAAGGCGACGCCGGCCGCTATCAGTCCACCCGCCGCCGCAAACTCGATGCGCCCGCGCGCCAGCGCCCCGAACAGCAGCGCCGGAAACAGCACGTAATAGACGAAGCGCTCCAGCCCGCGCCAGAACGCCTCGCCGAATCCGCCGTGGCGGCGCAACAGAAAGCCGAGCGCGATCAGCGCAAAGTCGGGAACCAGCAGTTCAGCGACGCTCATCGGATGGGCGAGAGGGCCAAGCGCCTTCGACGCATCGACCCAGGGGGGGCGACATCGCGGCGAGGCGGGATCAGTTCAGCGGCGTTGATCAGCAAGTCGGCAACCGGTCCGTCACCCTTTGCGCCGATTCCATGGCCGCCCGCGCCATTGGCCTGCCACTCGGGCCCGCCGGCGTCGTCCTTCTTCGCCTCCTGCGCGGCCAACGCTGCGCCGGAGAGGCAAGAGAGCCATTGCGGCACCGGGCACAGCGGCTGCTGGGATCTTCCTGGATGCCCCTTCTCGTTGGGGCGCCGCCGCGCGCTGCGTCCCGCGAACGGGGTGGCGGCAAAGAATACACCGTCGGCCCGCGCGACACGACACCCGATGCGGCTGGTATGGGCCCTCAGATTCTCGCCTTGCGAAACACCGCCCGAACACGACCGCCGCCGCGCCGCGCCGGGACGACGCGTCGTCAGCGTGCGGCGCGCGCGTGGGCGCAATGCGGCGCCAGGCAGCAATGCGCGCAGCGCGGGCGGGTGCGACAGACGTCCTTGCCGTGTCTTACGATGAGCGCGTGATACTCGTTGAACAGCACCGCATCCGGCCCGAGCGTGCGTTCGAAGAAGTGCCGTAGCGTCTCGTAGCCTTCATCGCCCGCGATCACGCCGAGCCGCGCAAAGATGCGGCGCGTGTAGGCGTCGATCACGAACACCGGCCGCCCGAAGGCATACAACACGATGTCGTCGGCCGTCTCCGGGCCGACGCCGTGCACCGCGATGAGCGCCGCGCGCAGGTCAGGCGTGTCGAGGCGCGAGAGCGCGCGCACCCCGCCCTGCGCGATCAACCAGCGGCACAGGCTCTTCAGGCGGCGGGCCTTGACGTTGAAGTAGCCGGACGGTCGCAGCCAACGCGCCAGCCGCGATGACGGTACCGCCACGATGGCCGCCGGCGTGAGCGCCCGCGCGCGCTTGAGGTTGGCGATGGCGCGCTCGACGTTGGTCCAGGCGGTGTTCTGGGTGAGCACCGCACCGACCATGATCTCGAAGCGCGAATCTCCCGGCCACCAGTGCTGCGGGCCGTGCGCCGCCCGCAGCCGCCGGTACACCCCGTGCAAGCGCCGCCGCATCGCACCAGCGGCCGTGAGCCTTCGCTGCGCCCCCCCGGTCATGGCGCGGCACCCCTGTCAGGCGCTGGCAAACCCATGGCTAAAGTCCCCGGTCCGCCGGGTCGATAAAGCCGTTGTCGCCGCGCAACCGCACTGGCGGCGACCGTCGGGCGCGCAGGGCCCATGGACTGACACAACCAATATAAGGAAGCGGACTCGTGCTGGTTCTCATCGGCTATCTCGTGGTTCTCGGGGCGGTCTTCGGCGGCTACGCCCTCGCCGGCGGTCACATTGCGGCACTGTACCAGCCCCTGGAGCTGCTCATGATCGGTGGCGCCGCCGCCGGGGCATTCTTTGTCGGCAACAGCAACAAGACCGTCAAGGCCACGCTCAAGGCGCTGCCCAAGGCATTCAAGGGCTCCAAGTTCAGCAAGAAGCTCTACATGGAGCTGCTCGGCCTGCTCTACGACCTGCTCAGCAAGGCGCGCAAGGACGGCCTCATGGGCCTCGAGGCCGACATCGATGACCCGAAGAAGAGCGCGATCTTCTCGAAGTACCCGAACATCCTCAAGGACCATCACGTGATGGAGTTCATCACCGACTACGTGCGCATGATGGTCGGCGGCAACCTCAACGCCATGGAGCTCGAGAACCTGATGGACGTGGAGATCGAGACCCATCACCACGAGGCCGAGGAACCCTCGCACGCCATCGCCAAGCTCGGCGACGCGCTGCCGGCCTTCGGTATCGTGGCGGCGGTCATGGGCGTGGTGCACACCATGGAGTCCCTGCACCTGCCGCCCAACCAGCTCGGGCCGCTGATCGCGCACGCCCTGGTCGGCACCTTCCTCGGCATCCTGCTGGCCTACGGCTTCATCGGGCCGCTCGCCCCGCGCCTGGCACAGGGTGCGGCCGAGGGCACCAAGATGCTGCAATGCATCAAGGTCACGCTGCTCGCCTCGCTCAACGGCTACAACCCGCAGGTCGCGGTGGAATTCGGCCGCAAGACCCTGTACTCGCCCGACCGGCCGTCGTTCAGCGAGCTGGAACAGGGCGTCAAGAAGCGCAACGGCAAGTAGGCCGCGACCATGGCCGACCCGTCACTGCGCCCGATCGTCATCAAGCGCATCAAGAAGGCCGCGCACGGCCATCACGGCGGCGCGTGGAAGATCGCCTACGCCGACTTCGTCACGGCGATGATGGCGTTCTTCCTGCTCATGTGGCTGCTCGGCTCGACCACCAAGGCGCAACTGAAGGGCATCGCCGAGTACTTCCAGAATCCGCTCAAGGTCGCGCTCTCCGGCGGCGAAGGCGCGGGCGATGCCACCTCGCTCATCAAGGGCGGTGGTGACGACCTCACCAAGAGCGTGGGCCAGGACAAGCTGCGCGACAGCGCCAATGCCAACCCGCAGAAGGCCGGCGGCGAGACCGCGCCGGGACCCACGCCGATCCTCAAGATCGGCGCCGACACCCCGGGCCCGATCGACCTCAACCGTGCCGAGGCCGAGCTCGAACGGCGCGAACGCGAAATGCTCGACGATCTCAAGTCGCGCCTGGAGCGCGCGGTCGAGGCCAATCCCCTGCTCAAGCAGTACAAGAACCAGATCCTGCTCGACATCACGGCCGAGGGCCTGCGCGTGCAGATCGTCGATGAGAAGAACCGGCCGATGTTCGCGAGCGGCTCAGCCGCCATGCAGCCGTACACGCGCAGCATCCTGCGCGAGATCGGCAAGGTGCTCAATGCCGTGCCCAACAAGGTGAGCCTGTCGGGCCACACCGACGCCAAGCCCTATGCCGGCGGCGAGCGCGGCTACAGCAACTGGGAACTGTCGGCGGACCGCGCCAACTCCTCGCGCCGCGAGCTGATCGCCGGCGGCATGGCCGAGGACAAGATCATGCGCGTCGTGGGCCTCGGCTCGGCGGTGCTGTTCGACAAGGACGATCCGCTCAACCCGATCAACCGGCGCATCAGCATCATCGTCATGAAGCGCAAGGCCGAGGAGGCGATCCGCAGCGAAGGTGCCGCGGCCGTCGAGGTGCGACAGCCGACCGACCTTGCACCGGCGGCACTGCCGGGCAACGACACGCCCGCGATCGCCCCGCCCATCCCGCTGCCGGTGCCCCGCGGATGACCCTCGCCCTGGCCGCGTCCCTGCCCACGCACGCACCGCTGGCGCGTGCCGGCGCCGCACAGCTCGCGGCAGTGGCGCT
>CAZVUN010000013.1:0-38185 GCA_964629975.1 uncultured Acidiferrobacteraceae bacterium
CCCCCCCCGGCCGCGCCCTGCATCTGATCGAGCAGCGCCTCGAATTCCGCATCGGTGATGTCGTCGCCCGGTGCCTTTGCCGCGGGTGCCGGTGGCGGCGCGGCCGGCGGCGGGCTCGCCGGCGCCGCGGGACTCGCGCCCGCACCGTTCAAGGCGTCGAGCAACTGCTCGAACTCGGCGTCGGAAATGTCGTCACCCCCCGGTGCCGCGGCCGCCGGTGGCGCGCTCGCTGCCGGGGCCGGCGCCGGCACGGGCGGCGGGGCCACCACCGGTTCCGCCGCACCGGCGTGCGACAACTGTTCGAGCTGCGCCAGCAGGTTCGGATCGGCCGGCGCCAGCGCCTCCTTGGCATGGAGGCGACCGAACATCTCGTTGACGGAGTCGAGCGCGCGCAGCACCACGTCCATGAGGGTCGGCGTCACGACGCGTTCGCCCTTGCGCAGCAGGTTGAACACGTCCTCGGCGCGATGGCACAGCTCGATCAGCGGCGTGAGGCTCAGGAAGCCGGCGCCGCCCTTGATGGTATGGAAGCCGCGAAATACGGCGTTGAGCAGCTCCTTGTCCTGCGGGCGCTGCTC
This sequence comes from uncultured Acidiferrobacteraceae bacterium, assembly GCA_964629975.1. Taxonomy (GTDB): domain Bacteria; phylum Pseudomonadota; class Gammaproteobacteria; order Acidiferrobacterales; family Sulfurifustaceae. The sequence continues at coordinate 579 of CAZVUN010000013.1, forward strand.
GAGCTCGACCAGCTGCTTGTCGAGGCTCTCCAGGATTTCCTGACTGCTGGTCAGGAAGTCCTGCAGGATTTCATCGTCTGCTTCGAAACCCATGGGCTGTCCACCGTCCCTTGCCGGATCGCGCTAGAAGCCGAGACTGGCCAGCAGCGAGTCCACTTCGTCCTGGTTCGACACCACGTCGGTGCGACCCTGGGTGCTGATCTGCGGGCCCTCGGCCTGGGTCTTGGATTTCTGCGCCGCCGGCTCGGCCGGCTGCATGCGCCCGCCGGCCACGCGCACCAGCTCCACCAGGCTCGCCTCGATCTCCTGTACCAGGTTGATCACGCGGTGAATCACCTGGCCGGTCAGGTCCTGGTAATCCTGCGCGATCATGACCTCGGACAGGTTGCCGTGCAGGGTGGTGGCGTTGCCGATGACCTGGTTGAGGAAATCCCCGAGCGTACGCGCCATGGCACGGAACTCCGACACCTGCATCTCGCGCCGCAGGAACCGCTCCCACAGCTCCTTGTGCTCGCGTGCCTGCGTCTCCAGGCGCTTGGCCACCGGGATGCTGTCCTCCACCGCCTTGAGCGTGCGGTTGGCGGCCTGCTCGGTCTTGGTGATGACGTAGCGCAGCCGCTCGCGCGCGTCCGGGATGTCCTTCTCGGCGAGTTCGGCGATCTTGGCGTCGAAGCGGAAGCTGTTGAGCGCCTCGTGCAGCGAACGCGTGAGCTTGCCGAGCTCCTGAAAGAGCTCGCGCTCACGCAGGCGCGTGAGATCGTCGAGCACCTGGTCGGCCCGCGTGGTGCTGCGCGCCTCGAGCGCGCTCACCAGCTCACGGGCCTTGTCGAGGTACTCCTGCGGGCGCTGGGCCTGTTGTTCCATGTGTCGTCACCTTGCGCGCGGGCACGAACTACGCCGCGGCGCCCTTGATGCGTTCGAAGATCTTGTCGATCTTTTCCTTGAGGGTGTTGGCGGTGAACGGCTTGACGATATAGCCGTTCACGCCGGCCTGCGCTGCCTCGATGATCTGCTCGCGCTTGGCCTCGGCCGTGACCAGCAGCACCGGCAGGCCCTTGAGCCTCGCGTCGCCACGCACCGCCTTGAGCAGGTCGATGCCCGGCATGCCCGGCATGTTCCAGTCGGTAATCAGGAAATCGAAGCTCTCCGCCTTGAGCATCGGCAGCGCGGTATTCCCGTCGTCGGCCTCGGCCACGTTGTTGTAGCCGAGCTCGTGCAACAGCCCCTTGATGATGCGACGCATCGTGGAGAAGTCATCCACGATGAGAATCTTCATGTTCTTGTCCAATGCACACCTCCTGGCGCGGACCCACGCCGCTCACATTCCGTTGACGTGCGAATCGTTGACTCGATCAACCCGGTGCGCCCGGTCGCACCCGGGCACGCAGCCGCATCAGGGCCTGGTTGTGAATCTGGCAGACACGCGACTCGGTCACCCCGAGCACCTCGCCTATCTCCTTCAAGTTCAGTTCCTCGTCGTAGTACAGCGCCAGCACCAGCCGCTCGCGCTCCGGCAGATCCGCGATGCGCGCCGCGAGCTCGCGCTTCAGGTCCTTCTCGGCCATCTGCTCCTCCGGCCCGGCCCGGCCGTCGGCGAGCGAGTCGGCCAGTTGTTCGCCGTCCTCGCCGTCGAGCGAGAACAGCCGGCAGGCGGTCGCATCCGCGAGCGCCTGGTGGTACTCCGGCAGGCTCATGCCGAGGGCCTGCGCCACCTCCCGGGGATCGGCATCGCGCCCGTGCTGCTGCTCGATGCCGCGCAGCGCCTCGGCGATGGCGCGCGCCTTGCGATGCACCGAGCGCGGCACCCAGTCGTAGCGCCGGATCTCATCGAGCATGGCGCCGCGAATGCGAATGCCCGCATAGGTCTCGAACGACGCGCCCTGCGTCGCATCGAAATGCCGCGCCGCGTCCAGCAGGCCGATCAGCCCGGCCTGGATCAGATCGTCGGCCTGCACGCTCGCCGGCAGACGCGCGAGCAGGTGGTAGGCAATGCGCTTGACGAGCGGCGCATGCTGCGCGACCAGGTCATCGGGCGAGGCCGTCTGCTGGGTGGCGGCGTACAGCGCCGCGCCTCTCATGGCGCGATCCCCCGCCGCTCGGCGTTGGCGCGGATCAGGCGCTCGACAAAGAACCCGACCCGCCCGCCGGTCTCGGCGCGTATGGGCCAGTTATCGGCCTTTTGCGCCAGTTTCTTGAATGCCAACGCGGCGCGGCTCGACGGGAAGGCGTCGACCACGGCGCGCTGCTTCTGCACGGCGAGGCGCAGCGACTCATCGAACGGCACCGAGCCCATGAAGTCGAGCGACACGTCGAGGAACTTGTCGCAGGCGCGCGCGATCTTGTTGAACAGCTCGTAGCCCTCGCGCACGCTGCGCGCCATGTTGGCCAGCACGCGGAAGCGCTTCTGCCCGTGGTCGCGGTTGAGCACCTTGATCATGGCGTAGGCGTCGGTGATCGAGGCCGGCTCGTCGCACACCACCACGATCGCCTCCTGCGCGGCGCACACGAAACTGGTGACGTCGTCGGCGATGCCGGCGGCGGTGTCGACCAGCAGCACGTCATAGCGCTGCGTGAGTTCGCTGAAGGCCCGGATGAGCCCCGCGTGCGCCATGGCATCGAGGTCGAGCATGCTGCGCACGCCGCTCGAGGCCGGCACGATCTTCAGTCCGCGCGGCCCGTCGAGGATGACCTCCTCGAGCGTGCGCGATCCGTCGAGCACGTGCGAGATGTTGCATTCCGGGTGCAGGCCGAGCAGCACGTCGACGTTGGCGAGCCCGAGATCGGCGTCGAACAGCAGCACGTTCTTGCCGAGCGTCGCCCAGGCCATGGCCAGATTGACCGACACGTTGGTCTTGCCGACCCCGCCCTTGCCACTGGTCACCGCGACGACCCGCACCGGCTCCGGCGCGACGACGCGCCGCAGTCCCGCGGCCTGGTCAAACATCTCCCCGCTCGGTTGCAGCATGTACGACTCTCCCTAGGCGCTGGCGCGGTTTGCCAGCAGTTGCTCGGTTTGTGAGTGGATGGCGACGCAGCGCGACACCAGGCTCGCAGAGCGCGCCGGCCGCAGATCCTCCGGCACGCGCTGACCTTCGCTTACGTAGGCGACCGGCAGGCGGTGCTGGCTCACGACACTCAGCACGCCGCCGAGACTGGTGCTCTCGTCGATCTTGGTGATGATGCACCCGGCGAGGGTCGCTGCCGCGAAGGCGCGCACCGTCTCCTCCAGGGCCGCGAGCTGGCTGGTGGCGGCCAGCACCAGGTACGGCCGCACGCGCGCGGCGCTGGCGCGGATCAGCTCGAACTGCTCGGCGAGGCGCACGTCGCGCTGGCTCATGCCGGCGGTGTCGATGAGCACGAGCTGGCGGCCGTGCATCTCCTCGAGCGCCTGGGCGAGACTGCCGGCATCGCGCGCCACCCACACCGGGGCGTCGAGAATCTTGCCGTAGATCCTGAGCTGTTCCTGCGCACCGATGCGGTGCTCGTCGGTGGTGATGAGTCCGACGCTGCCGGCGCCGTGGCGCAGGATGAAGCGCGCCGCGAGCTTGGCCACGGTCGTGGTCTTGCCGACACCGGTCGGGCCCACGAGCGCCACGATCCCGCCGTGCGCGAGGATGTCGTCGTCGGTCACCGGCAGATGGTGGGCGAGACGCGCCAGCGCATCGCGCCAGGTGCGTTCGAAGTCCTCGATCTCGGGAACATCCGCGCCAATGCGCTCGGCGAGCGCGGCCGACAGCCCGAGCTCGCGCAGCCGGCGCACGAGCAGCGTCTTGCGCGGGTGCTTGCGTCCCATCTCGCCCCAGGCGAGCTCGGACAGCTGGTGCTCGAGCATGCCGCGCAGCATCTTCACATCGCGGCGCAGGTCGAGCAGCGCCGGCTCGCTGCTGTCGCCCCCGGTCACGCCGTCGGGCGCGCTGCCGGTCTTCGCGCCAGCGCGTGCCGCCGGGGCCGGGCCGCCGGCCTGGGCGACGCCCAGGTCCTTGAGCAGCGCGTCGTAGTCGAGGGCCGCGACGATCTCGACACCGCCGTCGACCGGACGGTTGGAGAGGATCACGGCGTCCGGGCCCTGCTCCTCGCGCACCATGCGAATCGCCGCCCGGATGTCCGGCGCAACGTAGCGCTTGATCTTCATTGCCTCTGTCCTCGCCTCTTTCACTGGCATCCGTGCGCGTCGTCAGCGCCCGACACTGGCCACCACCCGGATCGGCTTGTTGCCGGGAATCTCGTTGAACGCGAGCACGTTCAAGCTCGGCGCGATGTGCCGCAGGAAGCGCGCCAGCCACGGACGCACCCCCGGTGACACCACCAGCACCGCCGGTTGGCCCGCCGCCTCCTGGCGGCGCGTCACATCGGCGAGCGTCTGGTGCAGGCGTTCGGCCAGCCCGGGCTCGAGTCCGATGCCGGTCTCACCGCTGCCCTGGGTCGCGGTTTGCAATAACTGTTCCAGTGCCGGATCGAGCGTAATGACCGGCAACTCCGCTGCCAGGCCATTGATCTGCTGGACGATTGAACGCCCGAGGCTCTGGCGCACCGCGGCGGTCAGCACGCCAGCGTCTTGACTGCGCGTCCCGTGGTCCGCCAAGGTTTCGGCTATCGAACGCAGGTCGCGGATCGGGATGCGATCCTCGAGCAGGTTCTGCAGGACCTTCACCACCACGCCGAGCGGCAGCGTCTTGGGCGTCAAGTCCTCGACCAGCTTGGGCGCGGTCTTGGCGAGATTGTTGAGCAGCTGCTGCACCTCCTCGCGCCCGAGCAGCTCGTGGGCGTGGGTCTGGATGAGCTGCGAGAGGTGCGTGGCGATGACCGTGGCCGGATCGACCACGGTGTAACCGAGCGACTGCGCCTGATCGCGCACGCCGTGCTCGATCCACAGCGCCTCCAGCCCGAACGCCGGATCACGCGTGGGCGTGCCCGGCACCGTGCCGAACACGCGCCCCGGGTTGATCGCCAGAAGCTTCTCCCCAAACACCTCGCCCTCGCCCACCGTCACCCCGAGCAGCGTGAGGCGGTAGTTGTTGGGGTTGAGATTGAGGTTGTCGCGGATGTGTACCGCCGGCACCAGGAAGCCGAGCTCCTGCGACAGTTTCTTGCGCACGCCCTTGATGCGCGCCATGAGCTGCCCGCCCTGGTTCTTGTCGACCAGCGGAATCAGCCGGTAGCCGACCTCGAGGCCGAGTGCGTCGACCGGCACCACGTCCTCCCAGCCGAGCTCGCGCCCCTCGGCGGATGCCGCCTGCGCCGCCGGCTCGCCCGCGGCCGGGGCGGCAGCGAGCGCGCGTTTGCGCCTGGCCAGGAAATGGGCGCCGGCCCCGGCGCCGGCGGCGAGCGTGAGGAACGCCACGTTCGGCATGCCCGGCACCAGTCCCAGCACACCGATGACGCCGGCCACCACGTACAGCGCATGCGGGTTGTCGAACATCTGCGAGACGATCTGCTTGCTCATCTCCTGCGCGCTCGACACGCGCGTGACCAGGATCGCCGAGGCGGTCGACAGGATGAGCGAGGGGATCTGCGCCACCAGGCCGTCACCGATGGTGAGCAGCGTGTAGACGTTGAGCGCGTCCTTGAACGACATGCCGTGCTGGATCATGCCGATGGCAAGCCCGCCGAGCATGCTGATCACCAGGATCAGGATGCCGGCGATGGCGTCGCCGCGCACGAACTTGCTGGCGCCGTCCATCGAGCCGTAGAAGTCGGCCTCGGCGTTTATCTCGGCGCGCCGCGCGCGCGCCTCCTCCTGGGTGAGAAGGCCGGCGTTGAGATCGGCGTCGATGGCCATCTGCTTGCCGGGCATCGCATCCAGGGTGAAACGCGCGCTCACCTCCGAGACGCGCCCCGCGCCCTTGGTCACGACCATGAAGTTGATCACCACCAGGATCACGAACACCACCAGGCCCACGGTGTAGTTGCCCCCGATCACGAAGGCGCCGAATGCCTCGATCACCTGCCCGGCGGCATCGGTGCCGGTGTGCCCGTTGAGCAGCACCACGCGCGAGGAGGCGACATTGAGCGACAGGCGCAGCAACGTGGCCAGCAGCAGCACCGTCGGGAACACCGCGAAGTCGAGCGGCCGCAGCGCGTACACCGCCACCAGCAGCACCAGCAGCGACAGCATGATGTTGAAGGTGAACAGGACGTCCAGCAGGAACGGCGGCATCGGCACCACCATCATGCCGAGCATGACCACGATCAGGATCGGCACCCCCAGGCCGGCGCGCAGCACGCGTTGCACCAGTTGCATCAGATTGACGTCGTTCATTGCAGGTCCTCCCGACTAGTGCGCACGCCGGAGCTCATCCGGGATCGGCAGGTCGACCGGCCGGGTGGGCGGGCGCGCCCCCGGCTGCGGATTGCGCAGTTGATAGACGTAGGCGAGCACCTGGGCGACCGCCAGATAGAGCCCCGCCGGGATCTCGCGCTCGAGCTCGGTGCTCCAGTAGAGCGCACGTGCCAGCGGCGGCGCCTCGAACACCGGCACGCGGTGGGCCTCGCCGAGACGGCGGATGGTGAGCGCCAGCAGGTCCGCGCCCTTGGCCACGACCTTGGGCGCGCGCATGCGGTTGGCGTCGTACTTGAGGGCGACGGCGAAGTGCGTCGGGTTGGTGACGATCACGTCGGCCTTCGGCACCTCCTGCATCATGCGCCGCTGCGCGATCTCGCGCTGCTTGCGCCGCACCCGGCCCTTGATCTCCGGGCGCCCCTCGAGCTCCTTCATCTCGTCCTTCACTTCCTGGCGTGTCATGCGCAGCTCGCGCCCGTGCTGCCACAGCTGAAACGGCACGTCGACGACGGCGATCAGGATGGTGCCGGCGCTGATCACCAGGAACGACCACAGCAGCAGGCCCGCGGCATGCGCCGCCCCGCTTTCCACCGACTCCTCGCCGAGGGCGAGGAACTCGCCGGCGTGCGTGCGCAGCCACCAGAACGCAATCGCCCCGACCAGCGCGAACTTGAGGATTGCCTTGACCAGCTCGATGGCGCCGCGCCAGTGGAACACGCGCTTGATACCGCTGAACGGATTGATGCGGCCGAAGTTCGGGGCGAGCGCCTGGCTGCTGAAGTTCAAGCCGCCGACCGCGACCGACGCGCCGACCGCCACCACCGCCAGCAGCACGAACAGCGGCACGAGCGCGAGCAGCGCCTGCGCGCCCGCCTCGACCAGGCTGTTGAGCGCCATGCCCGGCTGGAAGATGTGTGCGCGCGAAGGCTGCAACCCGGCGCGCATCAGCTGCGCCAGCGTCTCCATGAGCGCGGGCCCGAGGGACATGACGCCGCCGGCGCCGGCCAGCAGCATCGCCATGGTAGTGAGCTCGCGCGAGCGCGCGAGTTGGCCCTTCTCGCGCGCCTGCTCGCGGCGTTTGGGCGTGGCGCTTTCTGTGCGTTCCTGGAAATCCGCCTCGGCCACGGCCTAGCCTCCGGTCAGCAGCTGCGCGGCGCGCCCGAGACCGACCTCGGTCAGCGGCAGCACCTTGTTGAGCACCATCGGCAGCGTCACCAGCAGCAGCACGAAGCCGACCACCAGGGTGGCCGGGAACCCGACCGAGAACAGGTTGAGCTGCGGTGCGGCGCGCGTGAGCACGCCGAAGGCCACGTTGATCACCAGCAGCGCGGCCACCACCGGCAGCGCCATGCGCACGCCCCAGGCAAACAGCTCTGCGCCGAACGTCACGAGCGACCACAGCGCCTGCGGCGTGAGCCCCTGCGCGCCGACCGGCAGCAGGCGGAAGCTCTCGGCCAGCGCCTCGACCCACATGAGGTGGCCGTTGAACGCAAGGAACACGAGTGTGGCGAGCAGCAGGTAGAACTGCGACAGCACCGGGGCCTGCACGCCGTTGACCGGATCGATCATGGAGGCGAACGACAGTCCCATCAGGTGCGCGACCGCTTCGCCCGCGAGCTCCAGGGCACCGAGGGCGAGACGCAGCACGAAACCGAGCGCCAGACCGATCACGATCTGGTGCACGCTGATGAGCAGCGCCTCGAGCGACAGCGGATCGACCGCCGGCACGGGCGGGGCGAGCGGTGCGATCACCAGCGTGAGCGCGAGCGCGATCGCCACACGGATGCGCACCGGCACCGCGCGCGCATTGAACACCGGCGCGGCACTGACCATCGCGCCGATGCGGAAGAACGGCCACAGGAACGAGCCGATCCAGGCGGCGATCTCGGCGGTGGTGAGCTGAATCATGGTCTCGGGTCTCGCGTTCCGGGTTCCGGGTTGGCGTCCTTGACTCGAGACACGCGACCCGCGAGCCGAAACTCTGTTAGCCGATCAATGTCGGAATGCTCTCGATGAGCCCGCGCGCGTAGTCCATCATGGTCTGCAGCGTCCAAGAACCGGTGAACACCAGCACCAGCACCGCCACGATCAGCTTCGGCACGAACGACAGCGTGAGCTCATTGATCTGGGTGGCGGCCTGGAACATGCCGACCGCCAGGCCCACCACCAGCACCGCGACCAGCATGGGGGCGGCCAGCAGCACGGTGATCTGCATCGCCTGCTGACCGATCGAAATCACGGTGTCCGGAGTCATGGCACGGTTGCCCTCAGGTGTAGAAGCTGGCCGCGAGCGTGCCCATGATCAGCGCCCAGCCGTCGACCAGCACGAACAGCATGAGCTTGAACGGAAACGAGATGATCATGGGCGACAGCATCATCATGCCCATGGCCATGAGCACGCTCGCGACCACGAGATCGATGATGAGAAACGGGATGAACAGCAGGAAGCCGATCTGGAAGGCGGTGTTGAGCTCGCTCGTGACGAACGCCGGCACCAGCACCGTGAACGGCACCGGCTCGCCCTCCCTCAGGCCCTCGCGCCCCGACAGGCGAACGAACAGCGCCAGGTCCGCCTCGCGCGTCTGCTTGAGCATGAAGGTGCGGAACGGCTCGGCCGCACGCTTGAGCGCGTCCTCGGCCGCCAGCTGGTTCTTGAGATACGGCTGCAGGCCGTCGTCGTTGGCCTTGTTGAGCACCGGCGCCATCACGAAGAACGTGAGGAACAGCGCAAGCCCCAGCAGGATCTGGTTGGACGGGGTCTGCGCCGTGCCCATCGCCTGGCGCAGGATCGCCATGACGATGATGATGCGCGTGAACGAGGTCATCATCATGAGCGCTGCCGGCAACAGCGTGAGCGCTGTCATGAACAGCAGTACCTGGATGCTCACGCTGTAGGTCTGCGTGCCGCCCGGACCGGTGGTCACGGAGATCGCGGTGAGCCCCGGATCGGCGGCCCATGCCGACGGCACGCACCCGAGCGTGCCGCACAAGACGAGCAACAGTCGAATCACCGCCGCCACCATGGTCAGCGCCTCATCAGCTGCGCGAGGCGCTCGGCGAATCCGCCAACGCGCCCTCCCTGGCGCGCGGCCCTCGCCTCGCTCCCATCGGCGAATCCGCCAACGCGCCCTCCCTGGCGCGCGGCCCTCGCCTCGCTCCCATCGGCGAAGCCGCCAGCCGCGGGTGTGAGCGTCGGGCCGCCCACCGCAACCGGGCGTGCCAGGACGTGAAGGGTCTGTACGCGTCCCGGCGCCACCCCGAGCAGCAGCTGCTGATCGCCCACCTGCATCAACACCACGCGCTCGCGCGCCCCGAGCGACACGCCGCCCAGGATGCGCAACGCCCCGCCCGCCGGGCCGGAGAACTTGCCGAGGCGGCGCAGCAGGAAGGCGCCGAGCGCGATCGCCGCCAGCACCACGAACAGGCCGAACACGAGCTGCACGATGCTGCCGGCGCCCACGGCCTCGCCCGGCCTGGCCGCCAGTACCAATTGCGGCCACTGGCCGAGGGTCAGCAGCGCGAGGAATCTGCGGGTGGAGGCCGGCATAGTGGTTTTCCGTCTCACGTTTCTGGTTTCGGGACCCGGGTGTTGGCTTGCGACTCGCGACTTGATGCCCGCAACGCCTACTTCAGTTTCTGCACCCGTTCGGCCGCGCTGATGACGTCGGTCAGGCGGATGCCGAACTTCTCGTTGACCACCACGACCTCGCCGTGCGCGATGAGCGTGCCGTTGACCAGCACATCGAGCGGCTCACCCGCCAGGCGCTCGAGCTCGACCACCGAGCCCTGGTTGAGCTGCAGCAGATTGCGGATGCTGATGCGCGCCCGGCCGATCTCCATCGAGATCGTCACCGGAATGTCGAGCAGGTGATCGAGCGAGGCTTCCTGCCCGGGCTTGCCGGCATCGGGCTGGAAGGTCGGCAGCGGTGCCGGTGCGTAATCGGCGGCGGCGGTATTGGCGGTGTCACTCATGGTCTCGCTCCTGCGACCTGCGGGTCGCGCTCACGCACCCGGCCCGCTGGCCAGGCGCTTCGGTTCGTCGTTGCTGATGCGGCTCAGAATCTTCAAGGCGCTCGAGCCGCGCGACACGCCGTACTGCGCGCGGAACACCGGCACGTTCTCGACGCGCGCGGTCACATGGCGCGGCAGGTCGATCGGGATCACGTCGCCGGGCTTCAGGCGCATGATGTCGCCGAGGGTGAGCTCGGTCTCGGCGAGGATCGCGCGCAGCTCCACCTTGGCCTCCTTGACCTCGGCGGCGAGCGACGCCGGCCAGCGCTCGTCCATCTCCTGCCGGTCGCTCTGCATGCCGGCCTGCAGCAGCTCGCGCAGCGGCTCGATCATGGCGTACGGCACGGTCAGGTGGATGTCGCCGCCCCCGCCCTCGAGCTCGACGTGGAAGCTGTTGACCACCACCACCTCGGTCGGGCTCACGATATTGGCGAACTGCGGGTTCATCTCGTGGTTGATGAACTCGATCGACAACTTCGCCACCGGCAGCCAGGCCTCGGCGAAGTCCTTGAGCGTCTGCGTGAGGATCATCTGGATCACGCGCCGCTCGGTGAGCGTGAAGTCGCGCCCCTCGATCTTGGTGTAGAAGCGCCCGTCGCCGCCGAAGAAGTTGTCGACCAGCGTGAACACCAGCTTCGGATCGAATACCACCAGCCCGGTGCCGCGCAGCGGGCGGATGCGCACCAGGTTGAGACTGGTCGGCACCAGCAGGCTGTGCACGTACTGCGAGAACTTCACGGTCTGCACGCCGCCCACCGAGATCTCGGGCGTGCGGCGCAGGAAGTTGAACAGCGTGGTACGGAAGTAGCGCGCGAAACGCTCGTTGATCATCTCGAGCGTCGGCATGCGCCCGCGGATGATGCGCTCCTGGCTGGTGAGGTCGTAGGGGCGCGCCTCGCCGTCCTGCACCTGCGGGTCCTGGGTCGAGACGGCACCGTCGTTGACGCCGTGCAGCAGTGCGTCGATTTCGTCCTGCGACAGGATGTCCTGGGCCATGGCGCGTTACTGCATCACGAAGCTGGTGAAGTACAGCTGCTCGATCACCGGCTTGCCGGTACGCTCGGCCAGGATCTTCTGCACCTCGCTCTGGGCGTCGGCGCGGACCTTCTCCTTGCCTTCCCGCGTGGCGATTGACTGGCGTGTCTGGCTGGAGAACAGCATCACCAGATTGTTGCGGATGACCGGCATGTGCTTTTTCACGGTCTCGGGCATGGTCGCGTCGTGCGCCATCACCGACACGCCGACCTGCAGGTAGCGCATCTGGTGCTCGTCCTGGAAATTGACCACGAACGGCTGCTCGAAGTCGAAGTACACGGCGGTCTTGCTCTTCGCGGCCTTGTCTTGCTCGTCGGCCTCGCCTTCCTTCGCTCCCTTGTCCTCGTCCGCTTCGCCCTTGGCAGCGTCTTGCTCTTCCTTGTCAGCCGCCTTGTCCTCGGCCTCCTCGTCCTTGCGGGCGGTCTTCTTGGCCGCGGTCTTGGCCTTGGCGCTCTGCTTCTTCGCCGCGGGTTCGTCCTTGCTGAGCAGGCTGGTGGCGAGCAGCGTGCCGCCCACGCTGGTCGCGACCAGCGCCAGCACGCCGACCGCGATCAGGATCAGCTTCTTGGCCGAGCCGGACGACTTCGTCTTGCGCTCCGATGCGTCGTCGCCGTCGTCGTCCTTCGGCGGGTCTTTGTCCTTGGCCATGTCCGGCGCCTCCACGCGGGGGGTGTGTCGCCGGTCGATAGCAATGCGCATGCCACCGCAGTTTTGTGCTTCAACTTACTGGATTCATTGCACAAAGTGCGCGCTTCGGGATGCGCGGCAGACAGAATATTGGCGCGCGTCCGCAGTCCGCAGGCAAAGCAGCCGGCGAGCGCCAAAGTTTTGGTGGGCGCGGCGTGCGCCGGCGCCGCGTGCTCAGGCGTACAGATCGACCAGCCCGTGACGTGCCGGCAGCGGCAGCGCCTGGGCCGCCGCCGGGACATGCCCGTCGCGCTCGGCGAACTGGCGGGGCGCCTCGCCGTTGGCGGATTGCTGCCGGCCGTGGGCCAGCCATTGCTGCGACACGTTGACGTCCGCGAGCGTGAGGCCGCTCGCGGACAGCATCTCGCGCAACTTCGGCAGCGCGGCCTCGATGGCCTCGCGCACCACGGCCTGGCTTGCACCGAACTCGATATGGGTCTCGTTGTCGGTGACGTGGATCTGCACGTCGATCGGGCCGAGCTCCGGAGGATTGAGGTGCAACTCCGCGGATTTGACCTGCTGTCCGGCGAGCCAAACGACGCGGTTGCCCAGGGCCTCGTCCCAGCCCGGCTGCCTGAACGGTACGGCGATCTCGCTGCGTAGCGTGCCGTCGGCGCTCGGCGCCGGCGTGCTGGCGAAGGTCGGCGCGAGCGTGGGCAGCGACGGCTCGATCTTGGCGGATGCCTCAGGTGCCCGGTCCGGGACCGCCAGGAGTGCGCCGGCCGGCTCAGGCCCTGCCGCGGCGCGCGGCAGCGCGACCGGCACTGGCGCCGCGCCGGCCGTGGCGGCGGCGTCGATCAAGTCCGGCCGTGGCATGGCAGGCGGCGCCGGCGGTGTCGCGCCCGCGAACGCGGCGGACAGCGCGTTCGCGTTTGCGCCCGCAGCGGGTGCGCGTGCCGTCGGCACCATGGTCAGCGTGGCAAGCGCAAGGTCGGCCTCGCCCCCTTCGGCTGCGACCGCGAGCGGTGCGGCTTCGCTCGCGGCAATCGGTAACGGCACGGCCATCAGCGGATCGGGCGGCAAGGCATTGCCGCCGCCCGGCAAGATTTCGGCCGGCTTACCGGGTTCGGTGAGCGTGCCGGCAGCCGGCTCGCCGTCGCCTTGCAGAGCGGCAACCGCCTCCATCAACTCGGCAACGATCCCGGCAAACGGGACACTCGGCGGGATTTCTCCCCCCGCGGCGGGCGCCGTGGGCGCAAGATTGCCCGCACCGCTGGCGGTCGGCGATTCCAGGTTGCTGAGCAACGGCAAGGTCTCGGGCATGGTGCGTAATCCTCGATTTGGCGGGAAAGTCGATTGTGCGTCAGCGAGTTAGTCAGCCGGGTGAGGTGCAAAAAGCAATCGTCGTGCCATACCCGGCGGATTACGGTGCAATTGGCAGACTGGACATGACGGCGCGCGGCGCGGCCGCTTGAAGCGCGCGCCGGTGCGTGTGGCGCGTGCGGTGATGTTGCGCAGCGGGCGTTGTCGTGCCAGCTGCACGCACCGGCCCGCGCAGGTGTCGGCAGGCGATGGCCGCGCGCCTCGGCGCGCGCGGCAGGCAATGGGCTTCGTGCGCGGGGTGCCGTAGGCGTGACATCACGCCGGCCAGCCAGCCACTCCCTGTGACCGCGACGGCGATCCGTCGCCGCGCGGCAGTGACCGTCCTGTCAGCCGGCTGGTCGCGTTGATGCAATCATCCCTGTGCCCGGTGGTGCTCCGTGGCGCCAGATTCCCGTCCTGGGAAATCCCTCGTGCAGGTCATTAGCAATCCGTGTACCAGGGTCAGTGCCCGTCGCGCTCGGACACGCCGCGCAAGACGTGCTCGTCGAGCTCTTTCTGCTCGTGCTGGGCCTGCTCGCGCGCGGCCTGGTCCTGATAGCGCAGCACAACCTTGTCGAGCGCCGCCACGCGCGTGCGCGTGGCGCTCCAGCGCCGCCGGCGCCGCTCGAACTCGGTGCGGGCATCCGCGACCTTGGCCTGCTGGTAACCGATGGCCTCGTCCAGGCGTGCAATGAAACCGCGAAATTCGCTCAGCTTGAGCGCGTCGGTGCCGTGATTGCCGGTCTCGCGCATGCGCGCGACGTATTCCTCGCGATAGCGCAGCAGCTCGGTGAGACGCGCCTCGAGGGCATCGACCACCTTGCGGTATTCACCGAGCTCGCGCGCGGCGTCGCGTTCGCGCGCCAGCGCGACGCGCGTTGCCGGCTCCAGACGTTCCGAACGATCCATGGCTTGCCCCCTTGGTTATGCCGTCCCCACGGCCTTGTCTTCCACGAGCTGCGCCAGCAGGCGCTGACTGTCGGCGAGCTTGACCGGCTCGTGCATGCCCTGCTGCAGGAACTGCATGAGCCGCGGGTAGTAACCGACCGCCTCGTCGACGCGCGGGTCCGAGCCCGGCGTGTAGGCACCGACGCTGATCAGGTCGCGATGCGCCTGGTAGGTCGAATACAGCTGGCGGAAGCGGCGCATGGCCTGTTGCTGCTCCGGGCGCGTGATTTCCATGAAGGCGCGGCTGATGGAGGCCTCCACGTCGATCGCCGGGTAGTGGCCGGCCTCGGCGAGCGCGCGCGACAGCACGATGTGACCGTCGAGGATGGCGCGCGCGGCATCGCCGATCGGATCGTTCTTGTCGTCACCCTCCACCAGCACGGTATAGAACGCGGTGATCGAGCCCGCGCCCTCGTCGCCGTTGCCGGCGCGTTCCACCAGGCTCGGCAGCTTGGCGAATACCGACGGCGGGTAGCCCTTGGTGGCCGGCGGCTCGCCGATGGCGAGCGCGATCTCGCGCTGCGCCTGCGCGAAGCGCGTGAGCGAGTCCATGAGCAGCAGCACGTGGCGCCCCTGGTCGCGGAAGTACTCCGCGATGCTGGTCGCGAGCATCGCGCCCTGCAGGCGCATGAGTGGTGAATAGTCGGCCGGCACCGCCACCACCACGGCACGGCGCAGGCCCTCGGGACCGAGGATGTTCTCGATGAACTCCTTGACCTCGCGCCCGCGCTCGCCGATCAGTCCGACCACGATCACGTCGGCCTCGGTGTAGCGCGTCATCATGCCGAGCAGCACGCTCTTGCCCACGCCGGAGCCTGCGAACAGGCCCATGCGCTGGCCGCGCCCGACGGTAAGCAGCGCATTGATCGCGCGCACCCCGACATCCAGCGGCTCGCGGATCGGACGGCGCGCGAGCGGATTGATCGAACGACCGGCGAGCGGCATGGTCGCGCTCGCACGCACCGCGCCCTTGCCATCGAGCGGCCGCCCGGCGCCGTCGAGCACGCGCCCGAGCAGGCCGGGTCCCACGTGCGCGACGCCTACCTGCTGGGTCGGGATGACGCGCGCGTTCGGACCCAGGCCGCGGATGTCGTCGGTGGGCATGAGGAAGAGCTTGTCGCCCGCGAAGCCCACGACCTCGGCCTCGACCGGCTTGTTGTCGGGGCCGACCACGCGGCAGCGCGCACCGATCGCGGCCTGGCAGCCGGCCGCCTCGAGCGTGAGCCCGACCATGCGCGTGAGCTTGCCCTCCACCACCAGCGGCGGCGGCGTGGTGATGCGCGCGCGGCACTCCTGCAGGCGTGCGCGCCACGCGGCACGGCGGGTCGCGGCGACGGCGTCAGTCATGCCGGGCTCGATCCTGTGTGCGCTCGCCGCCCAGCACCACCGCCATGATCGACATCAGGCGTGTCTCCACGCTGGCATCGATGAGCGAGGTGTCGGTCAGCACCTTGCAGCCGCCGCGCGCCGTCACTGGATCCTCGACGATGCGCCAGGTCTGTTCGTCCTCCGAGACCTTGAGCATCTCGCGCACCAGTGCCGCGTCCTCCGGATGCAGGTGCAGACGCACGTTGCGCGAGGCCGCCGGCAGTGCGCCCATCGCCTCGCGCACCGCCGCCAGCACCTGCGCCGGATCGGTCTTGAGCTCGCGGCGCACGATCAGGCGCGCGGCCGCCATGGCGAGCGCCACCAGCTCCTGCTCGACGCTGTCATCGAGCGCCGCGAGCGGCTCGGCCAGCAGGCTGAGAATACGCTCGAGCTCCTCGATGCGCGGCTGCATCTGTGCGCGCACCGCGCGCAGCCCCTCCTCCCGGCCCTGGCGCAGGCCCTCCTCGTGCGCCTCCTTCTGCAGCCGCTCCATGTGATCAGCGGTCAGCAGGTTGGGCAGCTCCCAGCGCTGGTAGGCGGTCTGCGTGCCGTCGCCGGGGATGATGCGGGACTTTGGCTTGGTCGCGGATTCAGCCATGGCGCATGCCCGGCAATCTTGAATGGCAGGGGGGATCCTTGAATTCAAAATCAGAAATTAAGCATTCGAAACTAGACATACTGTTCTCCGCCCTTGCCGCCCAGCACCAGTTCGCCGGCATCGGCCATGCGCCGCGCCACGACCAGTATCTCCTTCTGCGCCTTCTCCACGTCCGAGAGCTTGACCGGCCCGCGCGCCTCGAGGTCGTCGCGCAGCATCTCGGCGGCACGCTTGGACATGTTCTTGAAGATCTTCTCCTTCATCGCCTCATCGGCACCCTTGAGCGCCACGATCAGCGAGTCGGACGACACCTCGCGCAGCAGCGCCTGGATGCCGCGGTCGTCGAGCTCGACCAGGTCGGCGAACACGAACATCTGGTCCTCGATCTTCTGCGCGAGCGCACCGTCGGCTTCCTTGATCTTGTCGGTAAGGTCCTTCTGCCGGCTGGAGTCGAGGAAGTTGAGGATGTTGGCCGCCGACTTGATGCCGCCGACGTTCGAGGACTTGAGGCTGCCGGTGGCGTTGCCGGAGAACTGCTTCTCCATGATCTCGTTCAGTTCCTGCAGCGCCGTCGGCTGGATGCCGTCGAGCGTGGCGATGCGCAGCAGCACATCCGAGCGCATGCGCTCCGGCAGCGACATGAGCACCTCGGCCGACTGGTCGGCCTCGAGGTAGGACAGGATGATGGCGATGATCTGCGGGTGCTCCAGGCGGATCAGCTCGGCGACCGCACGCGGCTCCATCCACTTGAGGGTCTCGAGACCCTTGCTGTTGCCGCCCAGCAGGATGCGATCGATCACCCCGTTGGCCTTGTCTTCGCCGAGCGCCTTGACCAGCACCTTGCGAATGTACTCGTCGCTGCCAACACCGAGCGCGGTCTGGCTGTCGACGGTCTCGCAGAAGTTCGCCACCACCTGGTTGACGTCCTGCTTGGACACGTTTTGCAGGGCCGCCATCGCGGCACCGACCTTCTGCACCTCCTTCGGCGTCATGTGCTTGAGGATCTCGGCGGCGGCCTGCTCGCCGAGCGTCATCAGCAGGATGGCGGCGCGCTCGGCGCCGCTGCGGCTGGGCTGCGCCTCAGCCATCGTTGCTGACCCAGTTCTTCACCACCTGCGCCACGCGCTTCGGATCCTGCTGCGCGATGGTCTTGGCGGTGGTCATTTGGGACTCGGCGCTGTTGGCCGGCAACTGCGCGGCCGCGCCGGCGCCGGCGAGCGACACCTGGTCCGGGGCGAGCGCCGCGCCCGCATAGGCTGGCACCGCGGCCTGGCGCGTGATGCCCTTGAGCAGCGGGCGCACGACCAGCAGCAGGATCAGGAACGCGGCGATCGCCCCGCCGATCTGCTTGGCAAGATCCCACACCCACTCCTGCTTCCACAGCGGCAGCTCCGGCAGCGGCGCCTCCGCCGGCGGCGTGTTGAACGCGGCATTGACCACGCTCACGGTATCACCGCGCTTCTCATCGAAACCGATCGCCTCCTTGACGAGCGCGGTGTAGCGCTCGAGGTCCTCGGGCTTGCGCGGCTTGCGCGATACCTTGCCCTTGGCGCTCACGCTCACCACGTCGTCGACCACCACCGCGACCGACACGCGCCTGACCACGCCGGTCGGCGACTTGGTGTAACTGATGGTCTTGTCGAGCTCGTAGTTGCGCGTGGCGCGCTTGCTGCTGGCGAGCGGCGTGGCCGATGCCTCGCTGCCCGCGTTGGCCAGCGGCGCCTTGCTGCCGGCCGGCGTCGCGCCCTTGGTGGTCTCCGGCACCGTGGCCGCGCCGGGCGGCTGGTTGGACAGCGCACCCGGCACACCGGTGGCGCCGGGACCGCCCAGCGTGGTCTCTTCCGCGGTCTGCTCGCTGCGCACGACCTGCTGCGGATTGAAGCTCTCGCGGGTCTGCTCGCTGATGGTGAAGTCGATATCGGTGGCGACCTGCGCCTTGATCGCGCCCGCACCGACCACCGGCGCCAGGATCTCCTCGATGCGACGGACATACGCGGCCTCGAGCCGCCGGGCGTACTCGAACTGGCTGGCGCTGCTCGACAGGTCGCGCGTGGCGTCGCTGCCCGTGAGCAGCTTGCCCTTGTGGTCGATGACGGTGACACGCTCGGCCGAGAGGTTCGGCACGCTCGATGCCACCAGGTGCACGATCGCCGCCACCTGCCCGTCCTCGAGCACGCGCCCGGCGTGCGTGTTGATGAGCACCGAGGCGCGCGGCCTTTCCTGCTCGCGGATGAACGCCGACTGCTTCGGGATCGCGAGGTGCACGCGCGCGCTGGCGACGTTCGCCATGCTGGCGATGGTGCGCGCGAGCTCGCCTTCCATGGCGCGGTGGTAGCGCGCGGCCTCCTGCAGCTGGCTGGCGCCGAACGCCGGCTTGTCGTCGATCAGCTCGAAGCCGACGCTCGAGCCCTTGGGCAGGCCCTGCGCGGCGAGCTTCAGGCGCGCATCGTGCACCTGCTTGGCCGGCACCAGGATCGCGCCCGAGGCGGGATCGAGCCGGTACGGGATGTTCGCCTTGGTGAGCGCCTCGAGCACGTGCGAGGTGTCCTTGTCGCCCAGGTTGCCGAACAGCAGGCCGTAGTTCGGCTCCTGTGCCCACTGCACCACGGCCACGCCGAGCGCCACCGCGCCCGCCAGCGCCGCGAGCAACAGGATCTGGCGCATGAACGGCGGCAGGCCGGCGACACCGGGCACCACACCACCCTGGGGTTCTGCGAGTTCGTTGGCCATCGTAATGTCCGGGACTGCGTTCTCGGGTATCGGGTCTCGCGCTGCGGGTCTCGGGTTTCACCGCGCAACTGGCAACCGCAAGCGCGCGACCGTGCGGTTAGATCGACATGCTCATGATTTCCTGGTACGCCTGCACCAGCTTGTTGCGCACCTGGGTCATGGCCTGGAACGACAGGCTCGCCTTCTGCATCTGCACCATGACCTCGGCCAGGTCGACGTTGGCTTCGCCCTTCTCGAACGCCTCGCCGAGGCGGTTCGCCAGCTGCGTCTGGTTGTTGACCGCATCGATCGAGGTCTTGAGCAGCGCGGTGAACTCCGTGCCGCCGGCCTTGGGAGCGGCCACGGGCGGGGGCGTGACCCCGGCCTGCGCCTGCAGGCGCATCGCGCGCATCTGCGCGAGGACGTTGCTGATGCCGATGTCGTTCATAGGCGTCTCCTTCTGGCTCAGTCGAGGTCAGCCAGGCTGTGGCCCGGAATGTCGATACCGGCGGCGCGCATGCGCGCCAGCTTGTAGCGCAGCGTGCGCGGGCTCAAACCGAGTTTCTCCGCGGCGTACTTGCGGCTGCCGCCGCCGGCCTTGAGCGCCTCGAGGATCAGGCGCCGTTCGTGCGACTTGAGATCGTCATCGAGCGCCTCGACCGCGCCCTGCGCGGGCGCAGCGCCCGGCGCCTCGAAGCTCAGGTGCGCGGCCTCGACCGTGCCGCTGCCGGCGAGGATCAGCGCGCGCTGCACCACGTTGTCGAGCTCGCGCACATTGCCCGGCCAGTCATGCGCGGTGAGCGCCTGTTCGGCGGCCGGCGACAGCAGCGGGATTGGCCGCCCGGCGGCACGCGCGTGGCGCGTGAGCAGGTGACGCGCGAGCGCCACGATATCGGCCGGACGCGCCCGCAGCGCGGGCAGGTGCAGCGGGAACACGTTCAGCCGGTAGAAAAGGTCCTCGCGGAAGCGCTTGCCGGCGACCTCCTCGCGCAGGTTGCGGTTGGAGGTGGCGAGCACGCGCACATCGAGCGCGATCGGCTTGCGCGCGCCCAGGCGCTCGACCTCGCGCTCCTGCAGAACGCGCAGCAGCTTGGCCTGCAGCGGCAGGCTCATCTCCGAGATCTCGTCGAGCAGCAGCGTGCCGCCCTGGGCCTGCTCGAACTTGCCGGCGCTCGCCTGGTAGGCCCCGGTGAAGGCGCCTTTCTCGTAACCGAACAGCAGCGCCTCCAGCATGTTCTCCGGGATGGCGGCGCAGTTGATGGCCACGAACGGCTGCGCGGCGCGGCGCGAATGGCGGTGGATGTAGCGCGCCAGCACCTCCTTGCCGGTGCCGGACTCGCCGGTGATCATGACCGTGACATCGCTGTCGGCCACACGCTGCGCCAGCGTCATCAGCTCGCGCATGCCCGGGTCCTGGGGGCTCAGCATGTCCTCGTCCCCGCTGCCGGCCGGCACGTAGGCGGCGACCTTGGCGATCAGTGCCTCGGCCTCGAACGGCTTGATCAGGTAGTCGATGGCGCCGGCGCGCATGGCATCGACCGCCTGCGGGATCGTGCCGTACGCGGTCATGAGCAGCACCGGCAGCTGCGGGCGGCGCCCCTTGATGTGCTTGAGCAGCTGGTGCCCGTCCATCGGCTGCATGCGGATGTCGCTCACCACCAGCGCAATGTCCTGGCTGTCGATGGCCGCCAGCGCCTCGCGCCCGTCGGCTGCGGCCAGCACCGCATAACCGGCGAACTGCAGCGTGTCGACCAGCGCCTCGCGCAGGCTGTTGTCGTCCTCCACCACCAGCACGCGGCTGCCGCTCATGCCGCCTCCCGTGTCCCGCCGGCGAGCGGCAGACGCAGCACGAAGCGCGTGCCGGCACCGGGCTGGGAGTGCAGCGTGATGTCCCCGTGGTGCGCACGCACCACGGCCTGAACGACCGCGAGCCCGAGACCCGTGCCATCGGTGCGCGTCGTGAAGAACGGTTCGAACACGCGCGCGGCAACCTCCGCGCTCATCCCCGGCCCGTTGTCGGCCAGCGTCAGCTCGACCTCCCCGGCACGCACGACGCTGTGCAGCGCAAGCCGCCCGCCGCGGCCACAGGCCTGCATCGCGTTCATGGCAAGATTGAGCAGCGCGCCAAGCAGCGCATCGCGATTCGCGTAGAGCGTACCGGACGCATCGCCCGTGACTGTGAGCGTGCAACCGTGCTCCGCGAGCGGCGCCTCCACCGCCTGCTCGAAGCCGCGGAGCACCTCGGCGAGCGCGAGCGGCGCGGTGACCGACGCGCCGCCGCGCGCGAACACCAGCATGTCGCTCACCAGCCGCTCGAGGTGACGCAGGCGCTCGCGAATCTTCTCGGCGATGCGCACGCGCTCGGCGTCCGCGCCGCGCGGCGTGGTGAGCTGCGCGATGTACAGCAGCGCCGAGGCGAGCGGCGTGCGGATCTGGTGCGCCAGGCTCGCCGCCATCTCGCCCATCGCCGACAGCCGCTCGTGGCGCGCCAACCGTTCCTGCAGCGCACGCGTCGCGCTCAAATCGGTGAGCAGCACGATCTGACCGGGCTCCGGCGTGAGCGCCTGGGTCGCGACATTGACGCGCCGCCCGTCGGCGAGCGAGATCTCGCAGCCGTCACCGGGGCGCGGCGCGAAGGCGCGCGCGATCACCGCCGCCCAGGTCTCGCCCACCAGCGGCGCGCCCAGCAGCGCGACCGCCGCGGCGTTGGCCTCCTGCACCTGGCCATCGCCGTTGATCACGATTACCCCGGCCGGCAACACCGCCAGCAGATGCCCCAGGCGATTGGCGAGGCGCTCGGCCTCACCGAACCGCGGTGGCGCAGGCGCGTCGCCGGCGCGCGCGGCGGCCGCCGGCGTGGCGGGCAGCCGTTGCGCGGGCGCATCGGTAGCGGGCATGGCACAGGCCGACATCGGTTGCGAGGCTCCTGCGTCTGTCATTGGCATCGTTGCGTGTGACACGCGACTGGACCGCGGGGAGCAATATCTGTGCCCGAAGAAAATCAGCGTCGAGACAGCGGGTTAGCACGCGGCCAGTCAAAATGCCGCCGGTTGCGGAGATGGCCGGACGGGCGAGCGGCCAGCGCGCCGGAAACCCGGCGCCGCACCGCACCCCTACCCGCGCACCCGTACCGGCGGGGAAAAAAACGGGCGCGGCAAGCCACCGCGCCCGTCAATCCATTTGGCCGCTTCGGCCGTCTGTGGCCGGCAAGGAGAAAGCGGATGCTTAGAAGCCGGAAACCCGGTCCTCGGAAAGTGCGGAACGCTGCAGACCGTACTTGCGCAGCTTTTCCACCAGCGTGGTGCGGCGCAGGTGCAGTCGCTCGGCGGCGTGCGCCACGACACCCCCGGACTCCTCGAGCGCCTGCTTGATGAGCGTGACCTCGAGATTGCTCAGGTGCTCCTTGAGGTCGATGCCCTCGCGCGGCAGGCGCGGCTGGGACAGCGGATGGGTCGGCAGATCCTCGACCGTGCTCGCCTTCGGCGAACTGATGGCATTGGCCACCGAGCCGCGGAACTTGTCCGGCAGGTCCTGCACGTCGACCACGCTGTTGGGATAGAGGATCGCCAGGCGCTCGACCAGGTTGGCGAGCTCGCGCACGTTGCCCGGCCAATGGTAGTCGGCCAGCGCCTGGACCGCGGCGTGCGTGAGCTTGAGCGCGGCGCGCTTCTCGTTGTGGTAGCGGCGAATGAGCTCGTCGATCAGCAGCGGCACGTCCTCGCGCCGGTCGCGCAGCGGCGGCATGTGAATCGGGAACACGTTCAGGCGGTAGAACAGGTCCTCGCGGAACTTTCCTTCCTGGATCGCCTCCTCGAGGTTGCGGTGCGTGGCCGCGATGATGCGCACGTCGGCACGGATCGAGCGGTTGCCACCGACGCGCTCGAACATGCGCTCCTGCAACACGCGCAGCAGCTTCACCTGCATGTGCAGGCTCATGTCGCCGATCTCGTCGAGGAACAGCGTGCCGCCCTCGGCCATCTCGAAACGCCCCTGGCGCGCGGTGATGGCGCCGGTGAAGGCGCCCTTCTCGTGACCGAACAGCTCGCTTTCCAGCAGCTCGGACGGGATGGCGCCGCAGTTGAGCGGCACGAACGGACTCTCGCGGCGCGAGGAGAAGTAGTGAATGTTGCGCGCCACCACCTCCTTGCCGGTGCCCGACTCGCCGAGTATCAGCACGTTGGCGTCGGAGTTGGCGACCTGCTCGACCAGCTTGCGTACGCGCACGATCCCGGGGCTGTTGCCGACCAGCGAACGGAACAGCTCCGGCGAACGTCGCGCCAGCGTGGTCACGTTGCTTGGCCGCCCCTCGCGGATGTCCTGCAGGATGGTGGCGAGCTGCGAGTGCTTGAGCGGCAACTCGATGCAGCCCGAGGTCTGGCGCACCAGCTCCGGGTGCAGGCCGTTGCGCGCGCTCTTCTCGCACAGCAACACGACCGGAATATCAGCCTGCTGCTGGCGCAGCATGCGGAAGGTCTCCACCGCCGCAGGCTGCGCGCAGCTCGGTCCGAACAGTGCGACCCACGCCGACTCGCCGGCGGCGGTCTGGGCCAGGTCCTCGCTCCCGCCGATCAGCGTCGGCTCGAGGCCCATGAACTCGACGATCGACTTCAGGTACTCCCCGGCTCTCTTGTCCGATTCGATAATCAATACGGATGTCCCGGTCGACATTGGCATAACCCCTTGTTTCTCCAAACGATTCTTCACCCAGCGGGTCGGCGACGTGCCGCGGCCCCTATGGCCGCCCCACCATCCCTTCCGCGTTGCGCCCGGCGCGCTTCTTGGCGTGCGCTGGCAGCAATCGGACGCAGAAAGCTTAGCAAGAGCCGTGCCGATTTTTTGGCGCTGTAAATCAGTCGCTTAACAAACCGGCACCTCGGGAGACTGACGGTGAATTGACGGGCTCCGGCAGTTGCGTGCGCAAAATGCGCGCATGACACCGTGCCGATACACACCCGGCGCCCCGCCTAGCGGCGGGCGCTGCGACGCGCCAAGGCGACGCGCCGACGGTGATTGCGAAAAATCAGCTTCTCGAGGGCGTTCTGCACCGGTTCGCCGAGATCGTGAAACGCGACCTGCACGTAACCGCCGCGCGTCGCGGCGCGCGCCACACCAGGCAAGACCAGCGGCCGCGGGTAGTGATGCGACAGGTACACCTCGACCAGAACCTTGCTGCCCGGCAAGGGGGTCGCCGCCTGCCACTCGATGCAATCGGCGGCCAGCCGCACCGGCACGCGCGCCGGCAGCTCGAGCTGTTTGCTCAGCACGTGGCCGAGCAGGTCCAGCACCAGGTTGAGCTTGAACTCGAGCCGCTGCAGCTCGATGGCGACTTCCGCCGGCTCCTCGTCGAGCTCGGGGTGATGCTCATCGAGCGACAGGATGGTCTGCAGCACCTCGTGGTTGGCGACCTGCAGACTCAGCAGCTGCTCGGCGCTGCTCGCGCCCTGCGGCCGCCAGGTGACTGGCAGGGTGTCGTCGAGCGTGACGCTCGATCCCAGCGGATTGTGTTCGATGTCGGGCATGGCGCGGTACCGCCGGCGTGGCGCAAGGACCTCGCTTGAAGGTTAGCACGCGCCGGCGCGCGCGCTGTCAGCCGCTGGCCTGCCCGTAGGCGCGCTGCGCGCGCTGGCCGTACTGCAGCGCCTGCAGCTGCGCGGCAAGGTCGCGCCGACCGGCCTCACCGAGGGCGGCGATCTCGCGATCGAGGCGCAACACCTCCGTGATCATGGCGTTGACCTCATGCGGCGGGAACGCCTGGGGCGCGGCAAACACATCCGCCAGCAGCGGCCGCCGGCGCGTTTCCTGTTCGAGCAGCGCGAGCCAGTCGCCCTCGCGCGCCGTCTTGAGCATCAGCTCCGTGAGTGCCACGATCGCCGCCAGCGCAGCGGGTGAGGCATTCGCGGCCGGCAGGGGGTCGGCTTGCGCGATCACTTGGCGACTTGACCGGCGATGCCGTCCCAGCCCTGCTTGATCTCGCCCAGCAGGCGCGTGACCTCGTCGAGCAGCTTGGGATCGTTGTTGGCGTTCGCCTCGAGCAGGCGGCGCTCGTAGTAGTCGTACAGGCGTTCGAGATTGCCGGCGATGTCGCCGCCCGCCTGGTGGTTGAGGCTCTTGCGCAGACCCGCGATGATCGAGATCGCCTTGCCGATGGCCACGCCCTTGGCCGCGATCTCGCCGCGTTCCATGTGGCCGCGCGCGGCCGCGACGCGCGCGAGCGCACCGTCGAGCAGCATCTGGATGAGGTGATACGGACTCGCGTAGTTGACAGCGGCCTCGGTGGCCACTGCGCCGTACTGCTGCATTGCCTTGGCGTAGCTCATGATCCTCCTCGTCGGCCGCGCACGCGGCGCCTGCCCAGACTATCGGGCGACATGCGGCGCGACTTTAGGGCAGGGTGACTACTTCAGCTGGCGGTTGAGGTAGTCGCCGGTGACGCGCAGTGAACCGAGCAGCGAATCGAGCGCACTGTATTGTGCGCGCAGGCGCTTCTCCACGATCTCCATGCGCACCTCGAGCGCGCTGATGCGGTCCTTCACGCTGTCGATGCGCGTATTGAGGCCGTCCTCGCGCGCGTCAACGATGCCATCGTTGCCGAGGTAGGAGGACATCAACGCTTTCAGCCGGAAGGCGAAACCCTGGCTGTCGTTGGCGAACAGCTCCACCACCCCGGCGAAATCGGCATTGAGCGCGTCGGTCAACTGGGTGCCGTCGAGCTTCATGCTGCCGTCCTTCTGGATCGACACGCCGATCTCCGACAGGTAGCGGTAGCTCCCGGTGATGCCGCTCGGCGTGGTATTGATCACCCCCAGGATGCCGGATTCGATGCTGTTGAGCGCGAGGTCGCCCTTGAGGTCGCCCGCGCGCAGGTCCTGGATGCTGGTGCGCAGCGCGTTGTAGGCGTCGACGAAGCCCTGCACGGTTTCCGTAATCTTGCTGTCGTCGCGCTCGACCGTGACCGTGACCGTGCCGGCCGCCTTGAGGTTCAGCGTAACGCCGGGGATCACATCGGTGACGGTGTTCGAT
This sequence comes from uncultured Acidiferrobacteraceae bacterium, assembly GCA_964629975.1. Lineage (GTDB taxonomy): Bacteria > Pseudomonadota > Gammaproteobacteria > Acidiferrobacterales > Sulfurifustaceae. Next base: position 26,537 of record CAZVUN010000013.1, read on the forward strand.
GAACTGGTCGCGGCGAAACCATCGACCGTGAAGGCCGCATCCTGCGCCGCGTCGACCTGCGACAGGTTCTTGGTGCCGCCCGCGCTCCAGATGAGATTGGACAGGCCGGCCGCGTCGCTGTCATTGCCGTCGTCGTCGCCGCTCACCGCGACGGTCAACGCGTTGGCCGCCCCGCTCTCCTCTGCGGTCAGCACCAGGCGAGCGCCGCCGGTGACGTTGATGATCGTGGCGCTGACGCCGGTATTGTCGGCGGCCGCGTTGATGGCGTTGCGGATGCCCGCGAGCGTGTTGTTGGTGCCGTCGATGACGACACTGAACGATTTGGCGCCGACCGAGAGGCTGAGTGTACCGCTGCCCACCACGGTGTCGGCATCGGTGTACGCGCTCGAGGCGAGCTTATGCTGCTGGGCGAGCTGCGAGGACACGACAATCTGGTAGGCGCCGGGGCTGGCCTGTGCCGAGGTCGACACCGTCACCCGATTCTCGTCGGAGGAGCTCGCCTTGTACTGACGGAACTTGGAGGCCGCGCTCAATCCGTCCATGGCCGACTGGTAGGTCGACAACGCGCTCTTAAGCCGCCCATAGGCGCTCAGCTGCGACTCCAACGTCGCCTGCTTGCTCTGCAGTGCGTTGAGCGGGCGGCGCTCGAGCGCCATCAGCTGGCTGATGATGGAGTTGATATCGAGTCCGGATCCGACGCCGGCGGCGGTGATGGCCATATGCGCGCTCGCGTTAGTTAAGCTGCGACCACAGCGGGGGTCTCAGCGGCCCGTGTGCCTACTGCAAAAAATGCAAGATCGAGGCCACTACGCCTCGACCTTCAGGAACACGCCGCTGGCATCGGCCAGGCGCCGCGCGATGGTGAGCACTTCCTCGCTCGGGATCTGGCGGATGACCTCGCCGGACTCGGGATCAACCACCGTGACCACGGTGCGGCCGCTATCCTGATCGACACTGAAGCGCAGGTCGCGCTTGAGCGACTGGACGTAGTCGGCGATGTTGCGCACCGCCTGGTTGACCTCGGCGATGGGCGGCGGCGCGGTGATCGCCTGCCCCGGCAATTCTTGCCGGAGCGGTGCCGGCGTTTCCGCCGGAACCGTGGCGGTCTGCGGCGTTCCCTGCCGCACCTGTGTGACCGCACCCTTGACGATGACTTCTACTGCCATGACACTGCCCTCTCGTGCTTCATGAGAGTGGGCGCCCAGAGCCTACGCCCGGGGCGCCCTGCGTTACCTCTTGCGGCTCACGCTTACCGCAGCAGCGCCAGGGCCGTCTGTGGCAAGGCGTTGGCCTGCGCGAGCACCGACACACCCGCCTGCTGCAGGATCTGCATGCGCGTGAGCTTGGCGGTTTCCTCGGCGAAGTCGGCATCCAGGATGCGGCTGCGCGAGGCCGTCAGGTTCTCGACGTAGTTCTGCAGGTTGCTGATCACCGCTTCGAAGCGGTTCTGCACGGCGCCAAACTCCGCGCGTGTCTGCGACACGGTGTTGATTGCAGTGTCAACACTGCTCAGTGCAGCCGATGCAGCGGCCGAGGTGCTCACGTTGATCACACCGGTCGCGGTGAGCGTGCCACTGTAGCCAGCGATACCAGTCAAGGCCGTGGTCGTCACGGATACCTGATGGCTCGTGGTGCCGTCCTGACCAACCTGGAAGGTGATGCTCCCGGCAGCGCTCAGCAGCGCCTGGCCATTGAACTCCGTGGTCTGGACGATACGCGAGATCTCCTGCGTGAGCTGGTCGACTTCCTTCTGCAGACCCGTACGGTCCTGCACCGTGCCATTGGCCGCCTGCACAGCGATCTCACGGATACGCTGCAGGTTGTTGGCGACCGAAGCGAGCGCGCCTTCGGCCGTCTGGCCGAGCGAAATACCGTCGGCAGCGTTGCGGACCGCCTGGTTCATGCCGCGGATGTCGGCGGTCATGATTTCCGTGGCATACAAGCCGGCGGCGTCGTCCTTGGCGCTGTTGATGCGCAAACCGGAAGACAAGCGCTGCATCGCCAGATTGAGTGCGCTCTCTGTCTTCCCGAGATTGCGCTGGGCGTTCAGCGACGCGATGTTGGTGTTGATGACAAGTGCCATACAGTTTCTCCTTGCTCGGCGCGGAAGCGCCGATTACGGCCCCCCGCTTAGGGTTGATTACTCACGATACTGAAAGGCGCCGGTTGCCCGGCCGCATTCTCAGCCTCTGGCTAAGTTATCGGCGCTAGGCGTTGGACCTTTAGGAGGATTTATGCCCCCGGCTCGTCAGCACGCGACAGCTTGTTATCGACCCTTGCGAGCGCGGGCTTTAGTTCGGGCGAGGCGAGCAGATGCGTCGGACACGACAGGGCTTCAAACCTCTACCACAGCCGAAGCACTGCAACTTCCATTCTGTCAATCAACCACTTGCCGACTTGTTCTCAACTGAGTTCTGGGTTGCGGCACCTCGGTTCAGAGCGGCGGCCCACTCCTCAAGATGGTCCTCGAGGATAAATCCGCGCAGCACCCACTCGCGTAGCGCCTGGCCCTCGCGTGCTGCCGCCTCTGGGTCGTGAGCGCGCTCGCGGATCGCCTCGATCCAGGCGCGCGGCTCGTTCGGCACGCGCTTTACGGGGGGGCCTTGGTATGGATGGATGTCGGTGCACACCACGGGCCAGCCGAGGATGCCGTATTCCAGCAATCGGAGGTTGCTCTTGGCCTCGTTGAACGGGTGCAACGCGAGTGGCGCGACCGCGACGTCCAGATCAAGGCTGGCGAGTTTGCGCGCATAGCTGCTGAAGCGCAGCTCAAAGTCGTGCACCTCGCGCACGTACGGCCGCAGCTCGTCGAGACACATCCCGAAAAATACCCAGTCGACCTCTGTGGCCGTCGCCTTCACCACCTCAATCAGGAACTTGAGATCGCCATGGTGCTGCTGGGCCCCCGCCCAACCGACGCGCGGGCGCGGCCCGCGCCGCCGCTGCGGCTTGAGCTCACCCCAGACGGCGCGCTCCAGCCGGTTGGGGATGACACGGATGTCCTCGATCATGCCGCGACAGAGTGCGGCGAGGGGCTCGGTTGTGACGATCAGCCGCTCGCACAGTGCCAGCGCACGGCGCAAACGCACCTTCGCGTCGCGGTAGATAAGCTTGTAGAACGAGTTCTCTTCCGGAACATCGGTAATCAGATCATCGAGCTGGAACACATGGAGCGCACCGTAGTGCCGGCGCAGCTGTCGTAGCATCTCGAGTTCCCCGTCGCTCACCGCGGCGTGGAACACCAGCACATCGGGTGCGGCCCGGGCCACCTCCGCTACAGTGAGCAGCCGCGTCTGGTGCAGTCTGGGAGCCGTAACAATGTCGTGCTGTACATGCCCGGCCCGGCTTAGCGCCCGCAGGGGCTGGATCACCCGGTACTCGCCGCTACCGCCGCTCAGTGGCAGGCCGAGTATGCGCGGGCGTTCGTGAAAGGTCGTGTCCCAGTTGATCACGATATCGGTTTCGATCCGGCAGTCCCGGTGCCAGAGACTCAGGTGCCTGTTGTAGGCCGGATCGTTCGCGATCCAAGGCAGCCACTTGTCGAGCATGGCTGCCGCTTCCTTCTGGAAGCGCTCCGCCGCCAGCGCCTGCTTCATGAGGCTTTCGGCATTGACGGCCTTCTGCGACACACTGCCGTGATGTACGAGCGTCGCATACGGCGTCCACACGATCTTGTAGCCGCGGCGCCCGACCTTGAGGCAGAGATCCACATCGTTGTAGGAAACGGCAAAGGCCTGCTCATCCATGCCGCCGACCTCCTCGTACACTGACCGGCGCACGAGCAGACAGGCGCCGGTAACGGCGGAGAGATTCTGATCGACCTGGGCCCGGCCGAGGTATCCCGCATCCTTCAGGCCGAGCGCACCGAGGTACGGATGCTCCGCGACCCCGCCCATGCCGAGGATCACTCCGGCATGTTGGATCTTGCCGGTCTCCGGATACACCAAGCGCGCCCCGACGATCCCGACCTCTGGGCGCTGTGCATGATGCATCATGCGTTCAAGCCACTCGCCCTGGGCGATCTCGGTGTCATTATTGAGGAACAAGAGATAGTCGCCGTGCGCTGCGCGCGCCGCCATATTGCAGATCGCGGAGAAATTGAACGCAAACGGATAGCGCAACACCCGCACCCGTTCCCCGGCACGCCGGGGCAGGTCTTGGAGATACTGCAGGGCATCGGGGTCCGCGCTCTGGTTGTCCACAATGAGCACCTCCCAGCGTGGATAGCCGGTCTTCGCCAAAAGGCTCTCGACGCACGGCCTTAGGTACTCAAGCTTGTCGCGCGTCGGGATCACGATGGACACGAGCGGCGTCGCCGCGTGCTCGTAGATGACGCGATGCGTATCGGGCAGAAATCCGGGCTCAATGCGCGCGGCCACGTTGCGCCGCGCGAAATGCTCCGCCAGGCGCGTGCGGGCGGCTGCCGCCGGCACCGAACCTGCACACGCCGCGTGATACAGGACGTCGCTGATATGCCCAATGACCTGTTCGCCGCACCTGTCGAGCACCTTTAGCGCGAGGTCATAGTAGTGTGCCCCGTCCAGGGCGCTGAATCCGCCGACGGCCGCCAAAGTCGCGCCGTGCACCAGCAGGAATTCGCCCATGTACGGCTTGGCGCGCAGCAGGTCGAGATTGAAGTCGGGCCGGAAGTTCGGGTGGCGGCGCTCGCCCTTGCCGTCGATCAGATCGGAATCGGTATAGATCAGCCGCCAGTGCGGTCGCACGTTAATGTAATCAACGCAACTGAACAGCAGCTGCGGCGCCAGCCGAATGCCGGGCGGCAGCAGCGCCACCCACGCGTCCGATGCGTCGCGCGCCAGCGCATTGACGAACTCCGCGTCCGCTTGTCCTTCGGCCAGCTCTATCCAGCGCAGCTGCTCGTGCTCCTCAAACATCGCATCCGGTGGCGGGAAGGTCGCGACGATGGTCAGGCGCCAATTCTTGTAGAGCTGTGCGCCGATGGAATCGATGGTCGCCGCGAGCAATGGCGCCTCGCCGCGCTGCACGACTGTGATCAGTTGCACAACGGGGCGGGCGCGCCACTTGAGCATCATGCGCTCGGCGAACAGCTGACCGTCGATCTCTTCGAGCGAGTGCTTCGAAAGCCAGGTGCGGTAGTCTTCATTGTTCGCCCCACCTGCGCCGCGATCACACGCCGCTATCCGTGCCGTCGTCGCTGGCGCCGAGTCCGGCAACACGCCCGAGCTCGCGTAATGGTCGAGCATCTCGCTCACCCCACCGTGATGGATTGCCACGACCTGCGCGACATGCGCGTGCCGAACGTCCATGTCGAGGAAACGCTCCCAGAGATCCCAGTCGCCGGGATAGTTATAACGCCAGCAGCGCGGGTTGTAGCGGAAGGTCTTGAGGGCAGCATGGTAGAGCGAGGAAATTCGCGCGATGCCACCTAGTCTCGGCACTGGTGAGCCGACCACGGTGCTCGCGCCGCCAGCGTCGCGAAACACGACTTGGCCATGCGCCCATTCCGCACGATGCGCACGCGCCGCTTCGAGCAGCACCGAGATGTGTTCCGGCAACAATTCATCGTCATCGTCGAGGTGCACGATCCAATCCCCGCGCGCTATGCGCAAGCCGCAATTCACCGGCTTGATCCCCGCCACGTACCAGCGTGGCACGCGCTGGGCGGGATAGTTCCCGCGTCGCTTGAGATTGACGAAGCGCACGCGGGGATCAGTGATAGCGGCCAGCTGCTGGGCCTGCAACGACGCCATGGCATCACCGACGATGATGACCTCCCAGCGTGCATGGTGCTGCGAATACACCGACGGCAGCGTGCGCTCGAGGATGGTCTGGGCGCGGTTGTAGGTCGGAATGATAATGCTGACAAGCGGCTCCCGTGCCTCGAAGGCTCGTGCATACTCGGGACGAGCGCGCAGTTGATCCAGCCGCGCCCGATCGCCCCCGCGCCGCCGGCGCTTGTCTTCTTCGCGCACCGCATCAAACACCTCGCTGGCGATGCGCAACTGCGCGTACGCCTGCTTTAAATGCCAATCGTTCTCGCTCATTACGCGATCTGCCTCCGGGAGTTGGAACACAAGGCTTCCTGCAGGATGCGACAAACCGCGTCCAGGGCCGCATCGTCCATTTCTGAGTACAGCGGTAGACAGATCATCGTCTCGGCGAGATGCTCAGTCACGGGCAGGTGCGCGCTACCATGAACGGCCTGGAAGGCCGGTGTTCGGTGCAAGGCGGGCGCATAGTAACGGCGCAACTCCAGACCGCGGCACGCCGCCGCTGCCACCAGCGCATCGGCGCGCTGCCCCGCGGTAAGCTGCAGCGGATACGTCTGATACGGCGGGAAGCCCGGGTGAACCGCCGGCTGCACAATGCCCGCCCGAAACAGGGGCGCTAACGCCTGCTGGTAGTAGCGCGCATAGCGCCGGCGGTTGTCGATATGCCGGTCAATACACTCAAGCATCGCCAGACCGACAGCGGCCGCAAACTCGCTCAGCTTGCCATTTCCACCGGGGCGCGCCACGGTGCCGTCGGCGAACCCGAAGTTGATGGTGCTGCGAATCTTTTCGGCGAGCGCCGGGGCGCACAACACCACCCCCCCTTCACCGATACCGAACACCTTGGTGGCGTGCAAAGAGAAGACCTCCGCCTCCCCTTGTTGACCGACGGTGGTCCCGTTCGTCAGCACGCCCCCCAGGGCGGCCGCTGCGTCCACGATCATCGGTACGCCATGGCGCGCGCATACCCTCTCCAAGGCGTCGAAGTCGCGCGCCAGTCCATAGGCCCGCACCGGCATGACCGCGTGCACCTCGCGTGCAAGCAGCAGTCGCTCCAGCTGCATTGGCGATAGCTCCCAAGTCACGGGATCGACATCGCAAAACACCGGCGTGCAACCGCACTGCCGAACCGCCTGGGCCGTCGCTGCGAACGTAAAAGACGGTACCGCCACCGCAGAGCCTTGCGGAACCAGCGCTTGCAGAGCGGCCACGAGTCCGGCTGTTGCCGACGCGACCGGCACAGCCACACGCGTGGGGCTCCCGTACTTCTCGGTCAGTCGTTGCGCGAAGCGCTCATACAGTGGTCCGAAGTTGCTGAAGCGCCGCAGTGCGTACGACTCAGCCAAGTACGGGACCCACTGCTCGGGTGCCGGCAACAGCGGGCGGATGAAGGGAATCACGATCGGGTCGGCAGTCCCGCTCACGGCTGCCCCACCGCCATCGTTCATTGCGCGGTCCGCCGGAATGCCTTCGGCGGACGACCGTACTGCGCATAGAGCTGCTGCTCGTAGCGCAGTATGACGTCTGCGCGACGGGCAAACATGCGCTTGGCGGGCACGCCAGCATAGACGCTCCACGACTGCGCATCCTTACGTACCAGTGAACAGGCGCCAATTGCAGCACCTTCGCCGATCGTCACGCCCGGCAGCACGACGCTGTTAGTGCCGATAAGCGCGTGAGCGCCTACGATCACGAAGGACCGCGAAACTGATCGGTACTCTTTTGGTACCGTCGGGTTCGTGAGACCACCGCCGAGGAAGTCATCCGAACCCGTCACGAGGCGCACACCTGCCGCGATCCCGGCAAAGTCTTCTATCCAACACTCTCCGCCGCCCGTAATCGAAACGAAGGAAGCAATGTGGACATAATTGCCGATGAACATGGGAGCGGTGGCTACGATAAAGGCGAAGTCATCAATGATCACGTGCGACCCGATCTCGATGTTTTCGGCGCCCACGATCTTTGCTTGCGGGTAGATCGTGACGTCGGTGCCGACCGACTTGAACGTGTGTTCTTGCATAGGGAGGATTCCTTGGCGTTTTCGCTGACTCCATGCATCTCAGGCGCTGCTCGTGCGCGCTGTAGTCCACACGCCCTTACCCCTCTGCGCGGCAACCCCTCCTGCCCGAGCCACCAAAGCACTTCTCATGCCAGGTGAAAACAGTCTGACTATTCAGCTGGTTAGACAGATAGCGGGTTCGCACGCGCCAGACCCTTGACACTCATGCAAGGACTTGGCCTCTGCGCGCCATTCCGCCGGCGGTGATCAGCGCAGGAAGTCGAACAGCGACAGCCCCTGCACGCGCGTGTAGGTCTGCTGGGCGGCCTGCAGGGCCAGCATCTGGCGGTTGAGGCGGCTGACGGCGTCGGCGTAGTCGAGATCCTGCACGTCGGACAGTTGCTCCTCGAGCGTGAGGCTCAGGCTCTCGTAGGCCTGTTGCTGGGAGTCGATGGCATTGAGACGCGCGCCGACGCGGGCGCGGATCTCGAGCACGCGGCCGAGCGCGGCGTCCACGTCGTTGAGGCTCGCCTGGGTCGGGTTGTTGGCCTCGAGGCTGACGGCCAGATCGTAGAGTGTCTCGAAGGCACTCTGCACACCCCCGCCGCTCGCGGAGATCCCCAGGAACACATCCGCGCCGTGATCGCCGACCGCGACCTGGTGCGAGCGGCTGATCTGCAGTTGGCGCTGCCCCTGGTCGCCGTTGTAGCTGAAGCTGCCACCGCCGTTGTCGACGAACGCCTCGGCGGCGCCCCGGTAGAAACCGCCGAACAGGAACTCGCCGTTGGCGTCACGCGTGTTGGCCACCGCCAGCAGATCGCTCAGGCGCTGACGCACCTCGAGCGCGATGGCGGTGCGCTCGGCGGCGCTCTGGGTGCCGTTCAGGCCGCGTACCGCCAGTTCGCGCACGCGCTGCAGGATGTCGCCGGCCTGGACGAGCGCCGTTTCCTCCATTTCCAGGCGGCTGCGCGCGGCATCGCCATTTTTCTTGTACTGTGCGGCCTCGGCGAGCAGCGCCTTGAGGTTGATGGCCTGCTCGCTGCCGGCCGGGTCGTCGGCCGGCTGCACCATGCGCCGGCCGCTCGACAACTGCAGCTGGGTCTTGGCGACCGCGACCTGGTTCTCCAGGATCGCATTGACGCCCTGTTGGTGCAGCAGGCTGGTCGAGATGCGCATGACGGTCTCCCTACTTCGCCGACGGGATGGAGGCGAGGGCCGCGGCGCCGGGATGCGCCGCTTGCGGTTTCGCTCGCCTGGTTCGCTGCGTTCGTGCGGTCAACATCGTCATCTCCGCAGCGTGGCGATGAGGGTCTGGAACATGGTGTCGGCGACACCAATCATCTGGGCGGCCGCCTGATAGGCCTGCTGGAAGCGCAGCATGTTGGCCGCCTCTTCGTCGAGGCTCACCCCGGAAACGGCCTCGCGCGCGGCGCTCGTCTGGTCCAGCAGGGTCTTCTGCACGTTGCTGTTGGTCTCGGCACTGCGCGTGCGTGTTGCGACGTCGGCGATGAGCGATGCGTAGGCGTCGGTGTAGCTCGCGCGCCCGCCGTCCATCATGCGCTGCGTATTGAGCGCGCCGAGCAGCAGCGCGTTGCGGTTGTCGCCCTGCCCGTTGGTGTTGGCGGCGATCGTGAAACTGTCACCGGCGCTCGGCACACCCGACACGCTGAAGGTGAACCCGCCGTGGGTCGCGAACGAAAAGGACTTGCCGCCGCTTTCCGTGGCCGGATCGTACAGGATCGGCGAGGCCGGTCCGCCGCCGACCACGAATCCCGGCACGCCCGCGCCGCCCGCGTTGGGGTCGAACGTGAGCGTGATCGTGGTCGCGAGCGGCAGGTTGTTCGTGTTGGTCACTGTGCCGGCGCTGATCCGGGCGCTGCCGGCGTTGCCGGTGGTGGCCGCTGTCCGCATCGGTGCGCCCGCCGCCACCAGCCGCGGGTCGGAAACCGACAGCCCGAAGGCCGACGCGGCCGCGCGCGTCGGGCGGATCAGGAAGCGGTCGCCCGCCGCCGGCGCGCCGGCGAGGCTCAGGTTGAGGCCCTCCGAGGCGAGCGTCGCGGGGAAGGCGGCGCCCGAGTAGACCGAGGCGTTGTCCGAAAGCCGCGTCACGGTGTAGTTCGCGCCATCGTAACCGAGCAGGTAGTCCGAGGTGCCCAGCACCGAAGGATTGCCCACCGTGACCGACACCGCGCCGGTGCCGCTGTTCAGAGCGCTCGCGGCGGCGAGCGGGCTGGTGGTGTCGATCGCGGTGAAGAAATCCGCCCCGAGATTGCCGTTGAGGTCCTGGCCGAGTGCGTGTTGCGCGTTGAACTGGCTGCTCACCACGAGCGCGATCCGTCCGAGCGCGTTGCGCGCGCCGTCGAGCACTTCGTTGCGGAACGCGATCGCGCCGCCCAGCTTGCCGCCGCCGAGCTGGGCGGTGACGTTGACGCTGCCGCTGCCGGCCGGGTAGGCAATCTCGTAGCGCGTCGAATCGTATTCGCTGCCGACGGCCAGCAGCGGTTGCGACTGGTTGCCGAGCACCAGCGTCTGCCCGTTGCCGATGAACACGTTGAGCGAGCCGTCGTCCTGCGGCACCGTATTGACGGACACCAGCTCCGCCAGCTTGCGGACCAGTTCGTCACGCTGGTCGAGCAAGTCGTTGGGCGGCTGCCCGCCGCTCTGGCCCTGGGCCAGGACGATCTTGCCGTTGAGGTCGGCGATCGAGGCGGCGTACTGGTTGATGTCGCCGACGGTCCTGGCGATCACGGTATTGACGCTGCGCTCGACGTCGCCCAATCCCTGGTCGAGATAGTGAAAGCGGTCGGCGAGCGACTGCGCCTCGGACACCAGCACCTGGCGCGCCGGCAGCGAGCTCGGGTCATTGGCCACGGTCTGCACGGCGGCGAAGAAGCTCTGCAGGCCCGGCGCCAGCCCGGCATCGGGATCCCCCAGCAGGTTGTCGAGGCGGGCCGCAAGACTGTGATAGGTCGCGAAGCTGCTCTGCGTCGAGGTGCCGGCCTGCAGCTGCCTGGCGAGAAAATCGTCATACAGGCGCTGCACGGTTGTGGGCTGCACGCCGTTGCCGAGAAAGCCGGAACCCACGGGCGTGGGCGTGCGCGCCGCGAGCTCCACGCGCTGGCGCGAATAGCCGGGCGTATTGACGTTGGCGATGTTGTGGCTCGTGACCGTAAGCCCGCGCTGGAAGGCGAGCAGCCCCGAGATGGCATTGCCGAGCGCGTCACCGGCGGCCACGACGCCCTCCGGCGCCCCGGCGGCGCACATCGACAAGCGGGACAACAACGGGCATGCGGGTAACTCCTTATCCGGTTAACGGCCGCTTGCCGCCAAACTTGAGGGCGGCCTGCAACGGCTCGGCGGACAGCACGCGCGCGACCTTCCCCGCGTAGTCCGGATCGGTGGCATAGCCGGCGCGCGCCAGCTCGGTCACGAAGGCGTGCGGCTCGTTGGCGCGCGCCAGGGCCGGCTGGTAGCGCGGGTTGGCACGCACGAATTCAGCGAAATCGGCGAAACTCTCGGCATAGGATCCGTAGGCACGGAACAGCTCGCGCCGACGCACCGCCACCCCGCCCTCGTATTCCAGGGTGGAGGCCACCACCGTCGGACCGGTCCAGCGGTGGTCGGCCTTGATGCCGAACAGGTTGTGGCTCGACTGGCCATCGGGGTGGCGCATGACGGCCCGGCCCCAGCCGGTCTCGAGCGCGGCGATCGACAGCAGCGCCTCCGCGCGCGTGCCCAGCGTGCGCGCGGCGGCTTCGGCATGCGGCGAGAGCTCGCGCACGAACGCCTGCGGATCGGCGAACGGCGCCGGCCGCGCTGCAGCCGACGCGGGCGAGGACGGGGCGCTGGGCAGGGCGGCGCGGCACTGGCAGGAGCAGGGCGTGCGGGCCGAGCCGC